>NZ_JBVVOU010000035.1:0-62187 GCF_055807635.1 Bradyrhizobium sp. Kon56
GCCAGCGCTTCAAAGCGCGGCTCAACAAAAGGCCCAGCGGCCAAATCCATTGCAGCCAACTTTTGCAACAAAATCGGTCAACAGCAGACTAAGGCTCCGCAGGCGAACGGCGGTGGGTTACCCAATACTCATTCTGCCACGCTTCGTAGCCAAGCAACTCGCCAAAGCGCCGTTCGCGGTCGTCCGACCAGGCTCCGGGTTCGTTCAGAAGCGCGAGCATGGCATCGACCCGCCACTCATGGCCGAGTAAAGTGTAGAACAGCATCTGATATTCGAGCTGCGGCAGTTCGGGACACGGTCCAATCACTGCGCGCCTTATCAAGCGACCCGCATCAACGTGTCTGTCGAACATCCGCCAATACCGAATACAGACATCCGGTTCATGACCGACGATATACGAGAAATATGCAAGCGGCTTCGCCCCGCTCAGCATTAGGCCGAGTTCTCTGTTGGTGTGAACCAAATAGGGCAGCTGACGACGCCATTCGGAATGCATGTTCGGCATCTTGACCGCACAACGTTAATTTCCGCTAAGGGTCAAAGGCTGCCTGGGAAAGCTTGCATGCCCTGTTCCGGTGAACTTCAGGAAGCAGACCTCGCGACACTCTGAGCTAATGGAGGACTCCGCACGGTTTTTCCCATGCTGACCGACATGACATAGGTTCAGGCGGCTCGTCGGCTAGGCGATCAAATAGAAGGTGGTTGCCAGCGCCGCGGCGAGGACCGCCAAGCGAGTGGCCGCTTTCATCATTTTAGTCATGGACGATTTTTCGATGATGAAGTTTAGCCCGCTAACGACCACGACCATGAAAGCCACAAGCAACCACATGACGCTCCTCCTCTGATTGAGCACGTGGTATCTGTATCGGGCCAAGTGTCCTAATTTATCGCTGCTTTATTCTAACCAGACAGCACCCAACAAAGGTCTGCTCAGGGTCACAAGCGGTCCTGGACCAGCTGCTCGCGGCAGGCCACGGGCGCAAGAAAACCGGTCGCTCACGCGACCGGCTAGCCACGAACCTTTAGGTAAAAATTATCAGCGGCCCAGCTTACGCTCTACCTTTATCCGGCTGCTGCCCACCTTCTTGACCGCTTTCTTCACGGCAGAGGCCGAGCGGCCCGTCTCCTTCGCTTCGTAGCCGACTTCGTATTTCTGTCCGCCCGCTACGCGCGCGCGGTCTTGCTTGCGACCGCGAGTTGTCTGCTTCTTCGCTTTAGCCATGTTGCTCTCCTTGCGTCTGTGAAACGCAAGAGGATTCAAATGGTTCCTTAGATCCGTCCGTCCGCGCCGATCAACGGAACGAATCCGGCCGTGAAGATTCGAATCAAGGTGTTCGTTGCGTGGAGTTTGTCAGTGGCGTTGCAGCGTCAGCGTAGGCAGGGGATAATCGGGTGAAAGCGCCCTTCCCCGGCTTCATCAAACCGGCCTTGGCATCGTGGGTGGACCGCGTGCCATCCGGAGCGCGGTGGATTCACGAAATCAAGTTCGACGGCTACCGGGTCCAGGTTCATTTGGCGAACGAAGTCGTCACCGTCTACACCCGTCGCGGCTTCGACTGGACCAAGCGCTTCAAGAAAGTCGCCGACGATGCCTGGCACATCAAGGCGGGATCGGCGGTCATCGATGGCGAGGTTGTGGTCCCCGCGGCCGATGGCAGCACCGATTTTTCCGTCCTTCAAAACGAGCTGAAGGGCACATCAACCAAGATCGTGCTCGTCGCATTCGATCTGCTTTATCTTAATGGACGAGACCTGCGCGGCCTGCCGCTGTTTCAGCGCAAGGCCGAGCTGAAGAAGATCATTTCCGGCACCGACGTGCAGTTCAGTGAGAGCTTCGAGATCGAAGGCCGCGAGATGTTCGCGCACGCCTGCAAGGTAGGGCTGGAGGGCGTCGTCTCAAAGGTTCGCGACAGCACCTACAACAGCGGCCGCGGCAACAACTGGGTCAAGACAACTTGCGCGCAGCGAGAGACGCTAACCATCGCCGGCTTCGCACTCGACGAAGGCAAATGGGACGGCATCTATCTCGGGCGCCACAAGGGAGATGATCTTATTTATGCGGGCAAGGTTGACCACGGATTCGACAAAACGTCTGCCGCAGAACTGCAAAAACGATTGAAGCCGCTCATTCGCAAGACGCAGCCTTACGCCAAGCGAATCGCGCACAAGGGTATCTGGGTCGAGCCAAAGCTGCTTGCGGAAATCGAGTATCGCGCGAAGTCGGCGGAGGGGAAAGTCCGGCATCCATTCTTCAAAGGCTTGCGGGAGGACCTTTAGGTGAAGTTTTGCGCTGTTTGCGACAACTACCGTTGGGTCTGCGAAAATCATCCGAACCGCCCCGCTTTCGGCCCTCGCGCCTGCGAGTGCGGCGCGGAGAGCCCTGCCCCGTCTGCAATCCAAGCGATGAATTCAACATCCCAGCCATGCCACCCAAGTTTGTGCCTGATCGTCTGGATGAAGATGATGGAGACGACTGAGGTGAACATGAAGGTCGAGGACAGGTCCGAATTGATCGGAGCATTGGCGTCTTACGATTCAGCGGATGACGAAGGCGGTTCAGCAATTGCGGATGGCCCGGCTCCAGTCGCCAGCATGCTGGTCTATTGCGCGCACAATTGTAACACTGAATTCGAGACCGAGGTTGAGGAGCTCGAATGCGGCGCCGGCCAGATCGTCTGCCTGGAATGCGACGGGAGCGGACGCTGCCTGTTTCCTCCAGAGATGGTCGGAGGCGAACTGGCCTGCGTCGATTGCAAGGGGACGGGCCGCCAGTTGGTCAGCATATGAAAGCCCTTTGGTTTTCCACAGCCACGACAGGAAGTAGCCCGTTGCGCTTCTCGCCTACCACCTATCGATAATTTGTCAGCTTGGCCGGCACATGGCTTTGATCGCGGCATGACCACCAAGTCCCGCCAACATCTCTACGGCACTCAAATCAAGATGTCGGCCGAGCGCGCCAAGGAGGCGCGCAAGGAGGCCGACAAACTGGCTTGCGCGGCCTGGAACTATCGGATGCTTGGCTATAAGGGCCCGGCGCAGCCATCGCCGACGATCGGAGATGCCATCAACGCCGGCTTCCTATACCTCGAAGTGCGATGCCTTGGATGCGACACCAACCAAACCGTGGCACTCGATGTCGTCCGTCGTGCCAAGACGACGCCGGTGCATGAACTTGAGCGCTACATGCGATGCAAGAACTGTTCGGAAGTGCGGCGCTATCCGTATAAGCGAAGCGCACTCGTTGCATTAAGACCAACGAAAATCTCGGCGGATAATCCGGCATCTTACTGGTGGCCCGGCGAGCGCTAAGGATCATCGAACATATGTGCAATCTCTATTCGATCACCACCAACCAAGCCGCGATAGCCGACCTCTTCCGGGTCGTCCGCCGCTATGAAGGCAATTTGGCGCCAATGCCGGGTGTGTTTCCGGATTACCCCGCGCCAATCATTCGCGATGCGGGCGGCGAGCGAGAGATGGTGCTGATGCGCTGGGGCATGCCGCCCCCTCCGCGTACCGGCGGCCCGCCCGTCACGAACATTCGCAACACCTCGTTGCCGCACTGGCGCGCGTGGCTCAAGCCGGAGCACCGCTGCCTCGTGCCACTCAACAGCTTTGCCGAATACGCGCCGGAGCCCAACCCGGAGACGAAGAAGAAAGACATCGTGTGGTTTGCGCTCGCGGACGCCCGGCCGCTGTTCGCGTTCGCCGGGATCTGGACGACTTTCAATGGTGATCGCGGCACCAAGTCGAAGCCGATCCCCGGACCGCATCAGGTGTACGGTTTTCTTACCACGACGCCGAATGCGGTCGTGGAGCCAATCCATCCGAAGGCAATGCCGGTGATCCTGACTACAGCGGAAGAGCGAGAGATTTGGCTGAGGGCGCCGTGGGATGAAGCCAAAGCACTGCAACGGCCGCTGCCGGATGAAAGCTTGAAGATTGTTGCGCGCGGCATCGAGAAGGAAGATGCGTTCACCACTGCTACAGCCGTAAGATCGGGCGAGCTGGGTTAACGCTGATTATGCCGAGCCATCGGCACAGAAAAGAACGGGCAAGCCTTCGAATCGATCGGAGGCCTGATAACGAGCCGAGAAGCGCTCGCGCGAGTCGCGACCAAACGTATCGCCGTCTTTGACCACAAGCCCGTGCTCAACCAGATAGACGGCAAGGCCGTCCACCTTATTGATCAGCGTTGGAAGTGTCAGCTTGTGGGTCTCGAACTCGATTTCACGCTCAGCGAATGCTGACAGCCCCATCGTTACCGCTCCGATGGCCGTGTCAGATCGGAACGGCAATATGTCCACCCACAGTGAGGAAGGATAGTCTGGATACGGCGCAAACGATCGGCTGGACATGTCCAACCATAGATCGGCGGATCGTGCGACCTTGCCATTCCATACAACGGCGCAACATTCCGGCACCGTCGCGATCAATGCGCCGATAGCGGCAGTCGTGAGACGAGCGGCGCGCAACGGACGCTGATTCTGGCCAAGCACAGAGACGATCAGATGCCCTCGATGTCGCGCCGCGGCCGCCTCAGCCTGCGGCCATGTCGTGGAGGCGCGCGACCACAAGCCGGGATCGTCAGGAATGGGCGCCGGCATCGACATGACGGCAACAAGCTCGTTGCCACAGCGAATGAGCGGCGAGTTTGCCTGAGCCTGTTGCGCGTCTCCATTCTCTGCAACCTCAGTTGCCAGTTCAGGATGTCGAGTGCGGAGGGCCTTCGCAAGCGCCGACATGTCCGGCGTTGCCGGCGTGTCCAACAGGACCAAAGCGAGCAGTGAATTGCTCATCGGCTACCCCGCACAAATTTTGGGAACGAGATCAGATACACTTTTGTCATTCGCCCACAGGTTGAATTTTTAATTTCCTAGAACAAAACGCGAACACTGTCAATATCCTCTCGCCCGCGTTGGGTGGCGGGCCACACGCACGTTGTTCTGAAATCTTCTCGCGCGTGATGATGTCATCGGCTTTGCTGCGTTGAGCTGGGCAGCGCTCGAGCCCGCGCAGAGACCACACATCCCGCGCTGATCATCCGGCGCGTCCCGTCCCGCGCGAGCTGAGCTCGCCTCTGTCCAAAAGTGCACATTGCTCACAAGCACTCAAGATGAGTAACGCGCTCAAGTCGCTGAATTTGCTCGCGCAATTAAATCCGCCAACATATCATATGATATTTCCTCTCGCCACCAGAAGCGCGAGGATTGATCCATCACCGCAAGGCAGTTGGCATCGACCCGGTGATGAGACCGCCGAAATTGCTCCCGCACCATAAGAACGAGGGAGACGTGCATGCAGAAGCGTCGACGTTTCAAGCAGACCAAGACACTCGACGAACGGCTCGCCGCGGAGGCCGCGCGGCTGCGCGAGGAGGCGCGCACGCTCGCGCCGGGGCGCCGCCGCGAGATGCTGCTGCGCCAGGCGCGGCAGGACGAGACCGCCATGCATATTGCCGCCTGGCTGCAATCGCCAGGGCTGAGGCCGCCGACATGACCCAGCAATATCGCGCTTACCTGGTCGGCGACAACGGCGTCTTCCGCTCCGCCGAAGCGTTCGAGGCCGCGTCGGATGCGATCGCCCTCACCTTCGCGCAGCAGTTCACGCGGCACGGCAAGGTCGAGGTCTGGCAGCTCGGCCGCAAGATCGCCGTGCTCGAGCCCGAGCAATCCCCGCCCGGCGTTCTCACGCGTCAATGATCGCGTGATGCCGCAGGCGTCCTGAAGGTCTCGATCGCGAACGAGAACTTGACCTGCATCACGGGACCCCTGGCATCGCGAACGTCGATCGCCATCGTCTGCCTGCCGCCCGCGGCAGGCGCGGAGAGGATGGCATCGCGCGCCATGTCCGCGACCGACTTGGCGGCCTCCGCCTGAACGGCGCGCCAGCTGGCCAGCTCCAAGCCTTCCTCGTCGAGCGCTACACCAGTGTCGTCGCGCAGATCGAAATAATATCGGGGCATTGCAGCATCCTTTGCCCTAATAGGTCCGAAGCGGACAAAGGTTTCCGGAAGCCGCGAAAAAATCTATGGGGGATCAATGGGTTCCGGGAACTTCGCGGTTCCCTGCTGCCGCGTTCGTGCCTCTTCAGGAAGCCGAAAGCGACAGGGCGAAACGACATTCGGCCCCCTCACTCCTCCGCAAGCTTCCCGACGATGTAGGCATCCACCGTTTCGGCGAACGAGCGCTGCACGCCGACCGCAGTGCCATGCTGGTCGAGCGCGTCGCGCTGGAGCACGCGCAGGCCACGGCCGCGCATGCACACCGGCGCCGTGTTCAGATATTGATCGATGGCGCCTGTCGCGAGCGGGATGGCCTTCGGGTCGCCCCTTGCGATCAGAAGCCGCAAGAGGCTCTGGCATTCGGCCAAGCCTGGCATGGATCAGCGCCTCACGCCTGCCGCGATTTCGCCGGCCGCTTCACCGGCTGGGTGTGGGTGCCGAACAGAGCGAGCAAAAACGCGACTTCTTCCTTCGAGCCAACCTGGATCATGATGATCTCCTTTTCGCTAGGTTGGTCGGGCGCAACGGGCGGGGCGTTCGAGACAATCGGGTTTCAGCACTGTTTCAGGCGTGTTTCGTCGCGTCGCGCGATGTCCACGCTCGCCTGAAATAGGAACAGCTTCTGGGATCAAAAAGTTATTCGCGCGTCGGTCCGGATGCACGACCGGCGCCCCCCACGGCCTCAGCTCGCCCCCCGGGCTGGGGCCGTTTCTTTTCGACGCCTTAGTTTCGGCTTTGGCTTTGGCTTTGGCTTTGGCTTTGGTCTCGCCCGGGCGTCTCCCAGAACAGCTTGTTGCACTGGGAGCACCGAAAGATGGCCATCGCGCCGTCCGGTGAACTCACCGCGTCGATGAATGTCATGGGTTTGTTGCACGCAGCACAAATCGGCCGCTGCCTGGTGTCTTGATCCATGCGCGCAAACGCGGGAACGGCGGAAGAGGTTTCTATCGTTCTGGAGGTTCAGGGTGCCAGATTTTCGGAACTTGCTGCTGAAGCAGTGAGATCGATGCCGCGATCTGCTCCCGCGAACGGCGCAGCAATTGTCGTGTCGTTTGGCTTGCATCGAGCTGGTGCATTTTCTGCCGGTCGAGATCCGTCTCGAAGTCCTCGCGGGTGAGCATGACAAGCTCCCGTGTTGCTGCCCATTCGCAGAGTACGTCGAGAGACGATTGCGGACCGTTCATAAGTGAACACAGGCCGGGATGCCCGCCTTCGACCCAGCCGGTCTTCAGGGTCCGCGCTTCTGCGTGACGAGGCGCAGCGCGATGCCGTGCTGCCACGCGCGCACCCTCACCGCGGCTTCACTGCGACCAAGTTCGCCCGCGATCTCGTCCGGCCGCCAACCGGCTTCGGCCAACGCCTTCAGCCGCTCGTGCTCTTCCGCTGTCCACTTCTTCAACAACGGGTAGCGTGATTGCATGGTCGGAAGCTGTCTCGCCTTGCGTGATCGATGCAGGCGACAAGCGAGCGAAACAGGCAAAGTTCCTGTCCGACATTCTTATGCGTTGTTTCCATGAGATCTACAGCGCGCCATCCCGCAAGCGGGCCGACCCCGAGGACGTGCCTCGCTCAGATCCAGACGTCCTCGCGGCACGAATCGCACCGATAGATCAGGACCGAGCGTTCGCGCCTCACGTCGAAGATCGAGGTCAGGCAGCGCGTGCCCCTCTCGCATTTGGGGCACGCCGGCCCCGGCTCGTAATATTGATCCGGCCGCGTTGCCGGGCCTGCTTGCTGTTCACTGCTCATCTCATCCCTCGTTGGAGGATTGAGTTCCAAAGTGCCAAAGTGGACATTCGTTCCTATCACGCGGGTGGCGCTTCTGATGGAAGCGAGGGCCTAGACGCCCCATGATCGCGCCCGCGGATCATCGGCTTCGTCCTGAACCATCAAGCGGGTTTGCCCTGAACGATCAAACCGGCTTGCTGTTGGCGCCCCCCCCGCAGTTCGTCCAGGCTCTCGACGGTGCAGATGCGCGCTGCGCGGCGGGCCAGTTCGTCGTAGTTTTGCGCCACCTTGCGCAGCACGTCCCGCGTCTCGGGGTACTCGCAATTGTCCGCCTTGGTGCGAAATTCTTCCGCCCGCATCCGCCAGTAGCGCGGAGGGTGCATCCGCTCGGTGCCCATGGGCCCCTCCCCTCGATTGGACTGTTCGTGTTCGTTAATGGAGAGCGCGTCCAACAGTTCCCGCGCAGATGTTCTGGCCCCGATCACACGTCCAGATTGCGGCCCGCTGGGACAGCATCTCCCTGGATTGGTCGACTTTAGTTCAAATGCAGCAGGGCGGGTTCGCCAGGATGCAATTGGTTCGCGCCATGCTGGACAATGTCCCCTGCGACCAACGCAATCGGGAAAGGGCCGGAGAGATCATCGATGTATTACGTCGCCGCCGCGCTGCTGGTACTGTCGGGACTGTTCTACTCCGCGAGCCATCACGAGATCGGCTCGTTCGGCGTCACCATGTGCACCTATGGCAGTGCGTTCTGCAACAACCCGCTGATCGTCTTTGCCGGCGCCGCGCTGGCCGGCGCCTGGGGCATGTTCGTCAGCATCAAATAGTCCCGACCGCACGCGCTCAGGAGATAAACATCTCGCCGGTGTCCCTGCGCGGGTTGCGCACTGCGCGAACGCCGGGCCATCGCAGTCCGGTCGCGCTCGGAATGCGTGCAAACGCTGCACCAGGTATTCTCCGATGATGCACTTATACAGGTGTTTTGCCCGACGAGTCAAACGAAATTAGCTTTATCAGAAATCAACGAGGCGCGCCTTACCCGCAGCCCGGGAACCTTGTTCCCTCATTAGCATTTGTGAAGGACGCGCCCCGACCGAGACCCCTCCTGCCATGACCGACGATGCCGTCAGCCCCACGAAATCCGCACCGTCGCTGTTGCAGAGGCTGGGGCCGGGTCTCGTCACCGGGGCCGCCGACGACGATCCGTCCGGCATCGCCACCTATTCGCAGGCCGGCGCGCAATTCGGTTACGGACTGCTCTGGACGGTATTTCTGACCACGCCGTTCATGATCGCCATCCAGCTCGTCAGCGCCCGGATCGGCCGCGTCACCGGCAAGGGGCTGGCCGCCAACGTCATGCAGATCGCGCCGCGCTGGGCGGTGCTGTCGCTCGTCGCCATGCTGGTCGCCGCCAACACCTTCAACATTGCCGCCGACATCGCCGCGATGGCGGAGGCGCTCTCGCTGGTGATCGGCGGCCTCAACCACGAGCACGCGCTGATCTTCGCGGCGGGCTCGACCCTGCTGCAGGTGTTCCTGCCCTATCGGCGCTATTCGCCGGTGCTGAAATTCCTCACCTTGGCGCTGTTCGCCTATGTCGCGACCGCCTTCACCGTGAAGATTCCGTGGAGCACGGCGCTGCTCGCGGCGGTGTGGCCGAAGACGAATGTCAGCGCCGACTATTTCATGATGGTCGTCGCCGTGCTCGGCACCACGATCAGCCCGTATTTGTTCTTCTGGCAGGCCTCGCAGGAGGTCGAGGAGATGAACCAGGGCAAGCGCGACAAGCCGCTGCGCGAGCTGAAGCGCGGCGGCAGTCTCGAGCTGGCGCGCATCCGGGCCGACACCCTCTCCGGCATGCTGCTCTCCAACGGCATCGCCTTCTTCATCATCCTCACCACCGCCTCGGTGCTGCACGCGAATGGCGTCACCAACATCAACTCGGCGACGGAGGCCGCCGAGGCGCTGCGGCCGCTCGCCGGCGACTTCACCTTCGCCCTGTTCGCGATCGGCATCATCGGCACCGGCCTGCTCGCAATTCCGGTGCTGGCGGGTTCGGCCGCTTACGGCGTGGCGGAGATCTTCGGCTGGCGCGCGACGCTGGAGGCGAAGCCCGACGAGGCGGTCGGCTTCTACACCATCATCGCCGCCGCCACCATCATCGGCTTCGGTCTCGGGTTCACCGGCATCGACTCGATCCACATGCTGGTCTGGAGCGCCGTGCTCAACGGCATCGTCGCCGTTCCGATCATGGCCATGATGATGCTGATCGTCTCGAGCAAGGCGATCATGGGCCGCTTCAAGGGCCGGTCATGGCTCGTCGCGCTGGGCTGGCTCGGCACCGCGTTGATGGCGCTGGCTGTGCTCGCCCTGCTCGGCTCGTCATTGATGGGCTGACTAGCCTTTGACTAGCCTTGCGACAAGACTGCCGAGATCTGCGAGGCGATGATGAAGGCCGCAAACACAGCCGGCACGCTGATGAAGCGCAGGAATTGGTCGATCGAAAGCATCGCTGTCTCCCCCACGACAAAAACGTATACGCCGCCGCGCTATTCCACCCCGTGCGCGACGTGCTGATCGGCCGTCAGAAACTGATCGGAAATGGCGGCTCCACTCATCGTGAGCAGCGCCAGGATCGTAATCACAGCCAGAAATCTCATGGCCGGAAGATCGATCCCGATTGTGGCCAAAAACGTCAGAGCATGGCGCCTTTTCAGGACGATCCCGGGCAAGATCATGGCTGTCCCCACCGGATTCCCCGCGTTTTCCAATAGAACGTTCGGAAGGGGCTTCCCTGCACACCTCGCCAGGCTTCACTGCGCAAGGCCGTTAGCCTAACAATCGTGGCTGGACCCGGGCTTGCGCCCGCCAAAGAAAAAAGCCCAGCCGGGCAACAGGGAGCGACATGACCAAATCGTCGAAAGCAACAAGTCTCGAAATTCTCGCCTGCGACGCCGGCTGGAGAAACTACCACTTCGTCAAGCTGACGACCGAGGACGGCATCGTCGGCTGGAGCGAGTTCGACGAGGGCTTCGGCTCGCCCGGCGTCGGTGCTGCGATCCAGCGCCTGTCTGCCCGCGTCGTCGGGCAGAACGTTTTCCGGCACGAGCGCATCTACGCCGAACTGTTCGCGGCCACGCGTCCCGCCGCCGGCGGCGTGGTGGCGCAGGCGCTCGGGGCGATCGAGAATGCGCTGCTCGATGCCAAGGCGAAATGTCTTGGTGTGCCCTGCTACGAACTGCTCGGCGGCAAGATCCGCGACCATGTCAGGGTCTATTGGTCGCATTGCGCAACGTGGCGGATCAATCACCCGTCCTGGTACAAGCAGCCGATCGAGAACCTCGACGGCGTCAAGGCAATCGGACGCGAGGTCCGCGAGAAGAAGTTCACCGCGCTCAAAACCAACATCTTCTCCTATGATGACGGCAAACCGACCGGTTGGCGACCGGGCTTCGGCTCGCCCTTCGCTCCCGAGATCAACGTCGATCGCAAAATCCTGCGCGATCTGCGCATGCATCTGGAAGCGATCCGGGACGGTGCAGGCCCCGACGTCGACAT
This sequence comes from Bradyrhizobium sp. Kon56, assembly GCF_055807635.1. NCBI lineage: Bacteria > Pseudomonadati > Pseudomonadota > Alphaproteobacteria > Hyphomicrobiales > Nitrobacteraceae > Bradyrhizobium > Bradyrhizobium sp. Kon56. The sequence continues at coordinate 11,294 of NZ_JBVVOU010000035.1, forward strand.
CTTGCTTGACTGCAACTTCAACGCCAAGACGGAGGGCTATCTGGAGATCCTGCGCACCATCGCGGACCTCGACATGTTCTGGATCGAGATCGACAGTTTCAATCCGGAAGCGCTCGGTTACATCCGCAGGCAAAGCCCGCATCCGATCTCGTCCTGCGAGACGCTATTGGGCTTGCGGGAATTCCTGCCCTATTTTCGCGAGCAGGCCATGGACGTCGCGATCATCGACACGCCCTGGAACGGCGTCTGGCAGTCGATGAAGATCGCAGCCGCCGCGGAAGCGTTCGAAGTCAACGTTGCCCCGCACAATTTCTACGGCCATCTCTGTTCGATGATGAACGCGCATTTCTGCGCCGCCGTGCCGAACCTGCGCATCATGGAGATCGACATCGATCGCCTGGCGTGGGACCGCGAACTGTTCACGCATGAGCCCGACATTCAGAACGGCCATCTGGTCATTCCGGACCGGCCCGGCTGGGGCACCGATCCGAACGAGGAAGCCCTGCGCGCGCATCCGCCGAAGACCACCGGCGGATTGCTCAACTACGGCCGCAAGGGCTAGAGCGTGTTACGGCGTCACTGGATTGACGGTTGGGGACGTCTTCGGCCCCGGCCGCTCCGGCTCGATCGGGGAGTGCGGTTCGGTCGGGAGAATTTTGGCACCTGCGGCCCGCGCGGCTTCACCCGTGGTTGCGTACATCGCAACATGGGCGGGCTGCGTTTTGGCCCGATTCCATGGTCCGTGATCGACGATGAGCATCGCAGCAATCGTCAACGCGGCCACAATCAACGCGATAACGCCGGGATGGCGAAGCGCTGAGGACATGGAGTTTGCGAAGCGATCCGTTGCCATCGTGGAATCCATAGGCTTTTCCTCTCACAGGTTAATGCAATCGCGTCCTGCGAGTTCCGCCCTTGGCCAAGGCAAGTTCCAAGCGGATACGGGAACCTGGTCGCCCCAAGGCGCTCAGTGTTTCACATCCGGCCGCGCGTCGCCGACGAACCGGTCGCGGTTCGGCATCTTGACCGCTGCAAGCGATTTGGCATCGAGCGTCGCATCCGCTCCGACCAGTCCATTCAGGTTCAGGATGTAGGCGGACACCGCATAAACCTCTTCATCGCTCAACGATTGCGGCGCGTTCTGCGGCATCGCGCGGCGGATGTAGTCGAACAGCGTCGGCGCATACGGCCAATAGCTGCCGACCGTGCGGATCGGCCTTGGCGTTGCGATCGTGCCCTGCCCACCGACGAGCCGGTCACCGAGCCCGCCCTCGCCTTTGTCGCCATGGCATGATGCACATTGCTGGGCGAACACCTCGCGCCCTTGGCTCACCGAGCCGCTTCCCTTCGGCAGATTGCTGCCGTCGCGTCCGATATCGATATTCCAGCCCGCAATCTCCGCAGCCGTCGCGGGCCGTCCGAGGCCGTACGGGGCTTGCGCCTGCGCGCCACTCGCGAACGCACACAGCACGATGACGACAGCAATGCCGCAAGTCTCACGCCAGCGCATTGGTCACCTCGCCGTCAGCCGCGATGCGCCAGGGCCAGATCGCGTTGTTGTGGTAGAAATAGTTCTCGCCGCGCACCGCGAGCAGCTCGGAGAGCGTCGGCTGCACATAGCCGGTCTCATCGATGGCACGACTCTGGATCACGGCAGGCCTGCCGTCCCACTGCCAGGGCAGGCGAAAGCGTGTCAACGCACGCGTCAGCACCGGCTCCTGCAATTGCGTGCTTTGCCAACTCTTTCCCTCGTCGACGGACATCTCGACGCGCGCGATCTTGCCATGCCCGCTCCAGGCTATACCGGTGATCTCGTGGAAGCCGGGCCCGTTCAGACGCTGGCCGCCCGAAGGCCGGGTGATGATCGACTTCGCCTCCATGTAGAACGAAAATTCACGCGCGGTGCCGTCCGGCAGCAGGTCGGTGTATTTCGAGGTCTCCTCGCGCGAGTAAACTGGCTCAGCCGTCACATGCAGGCGGCGCAGCCATTTCACGCTCATGTTGCCCTCGAAGCCCGGCAGGAACAGCCGCAGTGGATAGCCCTGCTGCGGGCGCAGCCGCTCCCCGTTCTGGCTGTAGACCAGCATGGCGTCCTCGAGGCATTTCTCGATCGGGATGCTGCGGGTCAGCGCAGCCGCGTCGGCCCCCTCGGCGACGACCCATTTGGCTTCCGGCTTCAACCCGGCCTCCTGGAGCACCAGCTTGAGGCTGACGCCAGTCCATTCTGCACAACTCACCAGACCTACAAGGTCCGACGCGGTCTTGCCGTAAGGCTTGCTGTAGCCGGGATTGCCGGAGCATTCGAGAAAGTGGACGCGCGATTCCGACGGGAAACGCCTGAGATCGTCCATTGTAAAAATCAGCGGGCGCTCGACCAGCCCGTGCAGCATCAACCGGTGCTGGGCCGGATCGATGGTCGGAACGCCACCATGATGACGCTCGTAGAACAGTCCGTTCGGCGTGATGATGCCATCGAGCTCCTGCAATGGCGTCCGGCTGGAGGCCGAGATGTACTGCTTGAGCGTCTTCGAGATGTTCTTGACGACGCCCTTTTCGAACGGTGACGGCGCGCCGTAGGGCTGGCTTCCCATCGGTTCGCCGGGCGCCTTCATCCATTCGGGAATGTTGGGTGGAAGGTTGTCGGTCTCGGCGGCAACCGATGCGCGGGCGCCCAGGACGGTACCACCCGCCACCGCAGCACCGCCGCGCAGAAAGCGGCGGCGAGTCGTCCCCGCGGGTTTGTCGTCGGCATCGAACGTGCGGCTCATTTGCGGATCCTCGGCTGAAGCGCGACCCGCATGAAACATTCTGCGACGAGCATTTGCAATTCGCACCTGTTTCAAAAACAGGCGATTTCCATCTGGACTGATCTAAATCCGGTGGCGGCGACGGCAGTTCTCTTCTTCGCAATGCACAAACGGCTCGTCCGTCACTCGCCCGGCGCGATCGCATTGCTCGGGGTCGGCCGGTCGGCGATCTGCTGGCCGAACAGGCTGCCGATCAGTTCGACCGCGGTGCGCGCGGTGCGGCCACGCTCGTCGAGAAACGGATTGAGCTCGACGATGTCGACTGATCCGACCACGCCGGAATCGTGCAGAAGCTCCATGATCAGATGCGCCTCACGATAGGTCGCGCCGCCCGGCACCGTCGTGCCCACTCCGGGTGCCACGCAGGGGTCGAGAAAATCGACATCGAAGCTGACATGCAGCACGCCGTTGCTGGCCCTGACGCGCTCGATGACGCGGCGGATCAGCACGGCGACGCCGAACTCATCGATCTGGCGCATGTCGACAACCCTGATCCGGCGCGTGCGCATCAACTCCTTTTCGAGCTTATCGATTGAGCGCGCGCCGAACAGGTCAAGCCGATCGGGACCGATCGGGGCACGGGGATCATCGCCGAGCAATCCGTCGAGGCCGGGTTCGCCGCACAGGAATGCCGCCGACATGCCGTGCATGTTGGCCGTGATCGTCGTCTCCGGCGTGTTGTAGTCGGCATGTGCATCGAGCCAGAGCACGAACAGCTCGCGTCCGCGCTCCTGCCAGTGACGCGCCATGGCATTCACCGATCCCATCGACAGCGTGTGATCGCCGCCGAGAAAAATCGGCAGCGCGCCGGTTTTTGCGATCTCGTAGCCTCTGCGGCTCAGGACGCGCGTCCAGCGCTGAATTTCGCGGTAGTGATTGGCCTTGTCTGGGGGCCTGTCGGCGAGGTCCCGGAGCTCGGCCACCGAGAGATCGCCATAATCGACGATCTCGAAATCCAGGCTCTCGAGCAGTGTCGCAAGGCCGGCGGTGCGGAGCGCCGCAGGGCCCATCAGGGTACCGCGCTGCGAAGCCCCCATGTCGATGGGAGCGCCGAGCAAGGCGATACGCCGGGCTCGATCCGTCGTGGTCGGGTCGGTCACAGCTGTCTCCTGAGATCAGCAAGATTGAGCCAGCCTAACAGAGATTCGCATCCGTCGTTTCACGGGGGGCGGTCCGCGCAGGGGCGCATCATCTCGGAACAAAAGCCCGCGCGCCGAATTGCTCATTCAAGGCCGGTACCCGCCGTAAAAACCACGGCGCCTGTCGCGGATAGCCAAAGGTCAAGCGACCCGCTGTTCAGAACGAGCGCTCGCGCGGATAGCCAAAGGTATCGGCCTCCGTCACACGATCAGCCCGGAGGTCGCGCACTTGAGCACGGAGATCCCGCAACCCACCTCGCATCCCGGCATGGCCGAGCGCGCCATCGATGCAGCGACGGACGTATCCCACACAGTCGGCGAGATCGCAGGTGGCCTTCATGCTGCTGTCGACCGCATAACCTCCGCAATCGACGAAGCGCGAAAGCCCGGCCGGCCCCTCGCGACCGTCGCCGCGATCACGCGCGAAGCGCCGCTCGCCAGCCTGTTCGTTGCTTTCCTGTTCGGCGTCGCGGTCGCGCGTCGGCGCTAACGCATGTGCTCAGGAAGCGGCTGCCGCCTGATGTCCGGTTTACCGGCAACAGAGTCGCCGCAGAGAGCAGCGGACCTGCAGCGATTGGGATCACGCAATAAGCGAGACCTCCCCCGACTGATTTCATCTTACATTGTCGCGCCGATCGGTTGTTTGTGAAAATCTCGTCCATACCATCAGTTTAGTAGAGACGGACGGCTTCGGATCAAAAGCACACGCATTCAATTGACCTTCGGCAAGGGCCAAAAGCAGCTCAAGCCTTCCCGTGAGAGGACGGATGCAGTCCACTCCGGCTGTGAGCATCGATTAGCCCGAAAGGTGCCGAACGCACCGTTGTGCTCTTCGTTCCTCGATCGGCTTTCACTCGCGTCAGGGGACAGCTAATTGAGCTTATGCCGCAACTCCTTGGCCACCGCGGAGTTCGGTGATGACCTCCTTCTCGCGAGGCAATTGCGGATGCTCCAAACAGGGCGGGACTGCGGATTGCTGCCGCCGATCCGGCCAGTACGACTGGCTAGTATGCTGCTGGCGATCGTCTAGCGCTCATGTGCGCCACTCCTGCTGATCCGAGATCCGCTGTCGTTTAGCTGGTTTGTTCTTGGCGCTCAGCCCAGTTAGGCCTCAATCGTAGCTCCGCCATTTCGATCCTAATCGGCACCAGAATTGAGCTGCCGATGACAATAAAGGCGTGCAGTAGCGGTGCACACGACGGACCCGGACCTCTCCCCATGAAGGTCAACGCCCGGGCCTACAGAAAAACAGACCATGCGGTCGTCTGCGCCCGGTAGGCTGATATCTACTCCCGTCTGAGCTGCCACAGACACCTCCAGAGTTGTATTGCAGTCTCGCTTGCGAAGATCAGATCGCGCTCGCCCAGGCCAAGTGCGCTCTGTGAATGGAATGCACCGCTGTAGCGCGCAATAGGAACAATTCAAAAAACCGTGAGTTGGATTGCAAGAAATCCGAAAAGCGAGAGAGGGTGATGCGATGACGCGGTCCGTGGAGGAATTAAGACGTGAGTCCGAGCGAAGTCGCGCTCAGTTGGCCGCTACGGTCGACCGGCTGAAAGAGCAGGTCTCCGAGACGGCCGAGGACATCCGCCACAAGGTCTCGCCGCAGCATATCAAGTCGGAAGTATCCGACTACGTCACCCATACGACAAAGAGCTGGGTCGACGGACTGAAACAGCAGCTCATGGATAACCCTATGCAGGCAGTGGCCGCCGGGACGGCCGTGGCGATTCCACTTCTGCGCTTGGCGCGCGGTGTCCCCTTGCCGCTTTTGATGATCGGTGCCGGCTTGGCGCTCACCTCGAAAACCGTGCGAGACCGCGCCTCCGAGGTTTCCGGCCCTGCGATGGACAAGGCGGGCGAGGTTTTCGAGGACATGGCGGGCCGAGCGCGCGCCATGCAAGGCGATCTCAGGGATCAACTATCTTCCGCCAGTAATCAGGCCGCCAGCATGGCCGATATCGCGCAAGATTCGACTGCCGGTCTCGCGGCGGATTTGCGCGCACGGGCTACCCAGGCCGCCGACACGATTGGCGAGAAGCTCAAGAGCGGGGTGGATGCGGCGAAGGACGGTGCCTCCGCAGCGAAGGACGCGGCCGGCAGAGCGCCCCAACAAGCTCGCGCGATTATCAGCGATAATGCTGCGCTGATCGCCGGCCTTGGCGTGGCGATCGGAGCCATCGTCGCAGCCGCTCTTCCGGAAACCAAGGTTGAAGCCAAGGCAATGGGCCAGACGAGCGACGGCGTGAAGCGGGCCGCTGCCGAGGCGGCTCAATCGGGATTTGACGCGGCAAAAGATGCCGCAATGTCGGCAGCCGACGCGGCAACAAGCAGGGTCGCTGAGGCCGGCCTCGGTGAGCATGCCAGCCGCCTGACTCAGAACCTCGCTGACTCCCTCAAGACAGCCGCCGACGACGTCGTCGGAGCCGCTTTCAATCCCTCCCGCAATTCCAATACCTGAAGGAACGCACCATGAGCGATCTAGACCTGAGCAGAAACACGAATTCAAATGAAGATCGGAACGCGGGATCTCCCAAGAACCTGAAGGACCAAATGGCGGAGGCTGGCGCGACTGTGAAGCAGCGGGCCGACGAGGCCTTCCGGGCAACCGCTGACGTCGCCCAGGACAAGTTCAAGGAAGCCGGGGATGCGGCCAAGGACCTCGCTTCGGGGACGATGGACCAGATTCGCGGCCAGGCACGCGAGCAGCAGCGGTCTGGAGCCGAGTTCATTGAGCGACTTGCCGGCAATGTTCGGGAAGCGGCTCGCGCCTTCGAGAGCGATGTGCCTTTTGCCGCCCGCGGCATCAACTCCGCCGCGGACTATGTTGAAGATACCGCCGAGAAGATCCGCAACGGCAGCTTACGCGATCTCCTCGATGGCGCAACCGATTTCGCGAAGCGTCAGCCAGCTGCTTTCCTTGGCGTCTCGGTGCTCGCCGGTTTTGCCGCCGTCCGCTTCTTGAAGGCCTCCGGCGGTGACTCGCCTTCATCGCGACCTGGAACGAACAGTGGAACGTCCTCGACGCAGGGCGACGAATGGCGCGGAACCACGTCTTCCGCCAAGGCCGGTCACGCATCAATGCAGGGCTCATCGGCGCCCGGCAACAATCCGCAGCGAACGACGTCCTTCAAAGGCGGCAGCGTGTCATGACCATTCAGCATGATATCGAGACAAGCCAGAACGATCTTCGGACCATCTCCACGCTGGTAGCCGAAGCGATGGGCCAGTTCGCCAAGCTGTTCCAGAACGAGATCGACTTGGCCAAGGCTGAACTCAGCGACAGAGCGCAGAAGATAACGGGAGCAGCAGGCCTCCTTGCCGGTGGCGCTCTCCTGGTGATCCCCGCCCTTGTGATGGCGCTGTTGGCGCTGTCCGCGGCGTTGATCTCCGCGGGATGGTCTCAATCGCTTTCCTACCTGACATCCGCGATTGTCGCTGGCGCCATTGCGGGCGTGCTGTTTGCGGTCGGCATCAACCGGCTGGATGCCCGTAATCTTGCGCCGCGGGAGACCATCCGGCAGCTGGAAAAGGACAAGGACACTGTGAAGGGAATGGTCCGATGAGCAGCACGCAAACTGGCTTTTTCGATAGTCTGGTCGCAGCGGCCAAGGAAAATCCCCTCGCCGCCGTCCTTATTGGAGGCGGCGCGCTGTGGCTTATGGCTGGTGACGACAGGATCAAGGGCGCGGCTCGGTCCACGGCGGCTGCCGCGTCCGGTGTGGTCGATAGCGGAGTGAGCACAATGCGGACTACGGCATCGGCGCTCCAGCGCACTGCGGCGCCTCCCACGGCGCCCGAAATGGATCACGTAGGGTCACTCGATGGCGACGATACGTTGCGGTCAGCCAAGGGCGCCGCATCCAGCGTTCTGTCGGACACCGCCGACAAGATGAGGGCCCAGTTTGAGAGCGGCGTAGAGATGGTGCGGGACGGCTTCGCCAAAGTAGGCGACCAGGTTCCGGGCGGCGAAGCCGTCTCAAAAGCAAAGTCGTCGTTGTCTGATATGCTCGAAAAGCAACCGCTGGTGCTTGGCGTCGTCGGCTTGGCCATCGGCGCTGCAGTCGCAGGGGCATTTAGAGCAACCGACATCGAGAATGAGTATGTCGGAGAGACCAGCGATGCTATGAAGGCCGACCTGAACAGCCGTGTTGGTGCCGTCTCGCAGGCGCTGCGCGAAAACTCCGACACACTGTTGGCAGAGGTTTCCGATACCGGCGGCGAGGCTCTGGATCGGATCAGGCAGACCGGGATCGATGCAGTCGAAGCAGCCCGTGAAAAGGCCAAGTCGTCCTGATGTGCTGTGGCCACGAAGAGTCGTCGCGACGTCTGCGGCGACTCTTCCGAATTATTCCGCGTAAATCAGTGCATCATCCAGGTGCCCAGCTCGCGCTCCCCGATTCGTCATCAGCGCTCCTCGTAGCAGTAGATCCGCTTCGGGGATGCTGTGCGCTGTCGGTAAGAACAGCTCCTGGTCATCGCGACGACCGCTTGTGGTCACAATGCCAAGATCTCAACGTCAGCAACTCTGGTCCGTCATGCCCTGATAAGCGGACCTCTTGGGAGGGGCCGACACTTCGCCGATAGGCCAGATATGGAAGATCGATCAGCTTTCCGGTTTTTCCGTCAGCGGCCGTCCTGCGACTTGAGCGATGTCGCGGGAACCTGCATCGAAGCTCAAGTGTTCAGGCGGCACTGACGGCGGCGCACTCGGCTGCGAGGAATTGCCGCTCGAATGCTTCCGCCGGCATCGGACGGCCGAAGAAATAACCCTGACCTTCCTCGCATCCCATGCTCACCAGGAAATCGGCCGTCGCGCGGTTCTCGATGCCTTCGGCCACGACTGTCAATCCGAGCTGTTTGCTGAGGCCGATGGTCGACCCGACGATCGCGGCATCGTCGGAGTCCGCGAGCAGACCGAACACGAACGACCGGTCGATCTTGAGCCCGTCGAGCGGAAACTTCTTCAAATAGCTCAGGCTTGCATAGCCGGTGCCGAAATCGTCGAACAGGACGCGGACGCCGAGCTGCTGGATGCGTTTGAACATGTCGAGCACGCGCGCTTCATCATGAAGCAGGATGTCCTCGGTAACCTCGAGCTCGAGCAGCGACGGTGTGAGCCCCGTCGCTTCGAGCATCCCCGCAACCGAATGCGCCAGATCGCCGGACTGCAACTGCGAGGGCGACAAATTGATCGCGACGCGCACTCTGTCGCCGGACAATTCCCAGGCGCGTGCCTGCCGGCAGGCGTTCTCCATCACCCAGTTTCCGATCCGCTCGGACAGGGCCGAGCTATTGACCACCGGCATGAACTCTCCTGGCGAAACGTAGCCGCGCACGGGATGCCGCCAGCGGATCAGCGCTTCGGCCCCGACCAGGCTGGCGTCGACCAGGCGAACCTGGGGCTGGTAGAACAGCTCGAACTCGCCGCGATCGGCGGCAAGCGCCAATTCACTCTCCAGCGTCAGCCGGTTCTCCAGCTCCTCCCGGATCGCGCTCTCGAAGATCACATGGCTGCCCCGCCGGGTCAGCTTTGCCTTGCTCAGAGCGAGATGGGCATTGCTCAGGAGATCGTCGGCGTTGTGCCCGCCTTCCGGATGGATGGCGACGCCGATGCTGATTCTGACGCGATGCTGCCGCGTGCCGGTCGCAAGCGGCGCTTCGAAGGCGCGCGCGATGCGCTCGGCGAACTCTGCGATTGGCGGGTCGCCATCGGCGCCTTTGCGCACAATGGCGAATTCGTCTCCGCTAAGCCGGGCAACGACAGCGCCGCGCGCCTCGGCTCTCAGGCGACCAGCGACCGCCTGCAGCACGAGATCTCCGGCCGAATGACCCAGCATGTCATTGATGCTCTGGAAGCCGTCGAGCCCGATCACGAGCAGCGCGACCTCGCAAGGGCGCTGCCCCGCATCCGCGATCATGCCGACCAGCCCTGCATGCAGCGTGTTGCGGTTGGCAAGACCGGTCAGTGCGTCGTACTCGGCGAGATATCTGACGCGTTCGGCCTCACGCTTGCGGACCGAGATATCGCGCAGGATGGCTCCGTACTGGAAGCCGTCCGTTCCCTGCCAGCCCGAGAAGCTCGCCTCGACCGGGAAAGTTTCACCGTTCTTGCGCCGCCCTTCGAACTCGACGACGACCGCCCCGCCAGGGACCAGGAGGGCCTGGCGCGCGGCGTCGCGCATGGACGGCCTCGCGTCACCGTCCACCGACACGGCGCACAGCGTTTCGAACGGGCGGCCGATGATCTCGGCGGGCATATAGCCGAAGATCGCACTGGCGCCGGGATTCCACACGGTGATCAGCTGACCTTCGTCGGTGCAAACGAGGCCATCGCCGAGCGACATCGCGATACGATGAAAGCGGCTTTCGGCGATGCGCCCCAAGAGACCGCGGAAATCGATTTCGTCGAGTGCGATCGCCGTCAGATAAGCCACAATCGCGATGTGGAACAACGATGTGTCGATGATGAAGGGCCATCTTGCTTGCACGAGGACCGCCAGCAGCTCGAAAACCGCCCCGGCCGAGATCAGGATTGCGGCGCGAATTCCCGGTCCGAAGCGGCGCCACGAATACACCATCAGCAGGCAGATCCCAGCGAGACCCAGGAACATCCCGGTATCGGAGGTCCAGCGCAGCATCCGGTTCTGGAGGATCGATTCCGCTGCCAGCGCCTGGAGGATGGGTCCGGAGATGATGCGGCCATTCGGAACGCTGAAGCGGTCGCCGAGTTCGAGCGCCGTCGCTCCAATGATGATCTTCTTGTCTCTCAGCTTGTCCAGAGCGGCGGTTTCGCCGCGGAGCACGTCGACATATGAGACACTCGGAACCGAGTTCGCCCGAATGCTGAAATCGATCAGGAAAGGCGGCCGCCGATTGGCGTTCTGCCCGGCCAGCACGACGGCCATCGATGGCATCACGGCATCGCCGAGCTTCTCGCCGAACGGATAGCGGCGAACGAGCCCGTCGGATTCGATCGCGACATTGACCAGCGCCGGCCACGACTGGTTGCCGAACGGCTTGAGGGGGCGATTGATGTGAGCTGCGCCGCCATTCGGCGCGGGCTGCTTGAAGGACGGCAGGATGGTCGAGCCGCCGGCCTTACGCAACGCGTTGACGAAAGCCTCGTCGGAGGCGGGATCGGATGGCGAGCTGAAATCGACGTCGAAAGCGACGTCCTGCGCCCCCGCGGCCTCTAACCTGTGCAACAATTCCGCGTGCAGCCGGCGCGGCCAGGGCCACACCCCGATCTGGTCGATCGAGGGCGCGTCGATGGCCACCACGACGACGTTGCCGCTCGCGGCACGCGATTGCCATGCGAACCGCAAGTCGGTCAGCGCGTTGCGAAGCGCACCATGCCACCCCGTGGACAGCACGATCGCCAGCGCGGTCACGACTAGAATATGCGGACGATAGCGCGTCACTCCGATCCTCCCGCGCACCTGCTTCTGCAGGTACGCCCCCTCATCCCCTACGAAATCGCCTCAGTGCTTGTTGTGGCCAAAGGCATTGCCGTGGCCATTGCTGCCGTTGCCGCCGCCGTTGCCGTTGCCGTTACCATTGCTGCCGTTGCCGCCGCCATTGCCGTTGCCGTTACCGTTGTTGCCCCTACCGTTACCGGTGGCGCCGTTGTTGCCGTTACCGTCGCCGGAATTCCCATTGCCGGAATTGCCGTTACCGGAGTTGCCCTTGCCGGGGTTGGACTTGCCACTGGAATTTCCACTGCCGCCGCCAGAGCCGTCGCTAGACGCACCGGCCGTCGTCGCGGCTATTGTCGTGCCGGCGGCCGAGGAGCTGGTGCTGCCAGCCGTCACGCCGCTGCTCGTGGTGACCGCAGTCTGGCCGGTGCTGTTGGATGCCGTCGTGCTCGCTTTCGAGTCGCTCCAGACCGTCTCGGTGCTGGCGTGCGCGTTGCGCACCTGTCCGGGGGCACCGCCGCCGTGGGCGAGCCCGTGCGTGACCTTGTGGACGTTGAGCTTGACCTCGCCCAGCGAACTCGAGATGCGCACGACGCCGGGCTTTGCAGCACCGCCCTTGGACGCGTGAGCTCCGGCCGCCGGTTGCGATGGCTTGAGCGCGCCGGCCGCCTTGGCGCCCTTGTCGATCGGACCGAGCGCGTGGATCGCATGGCCGTTCGCGGCGTTGCGCGGGGCCGACAGACCTGATTTCGGCACCGGGACGCGCTCGATGCTCGAGGCGCGCGGCTTGCCGTGCTCGATCGGATTGAAGGTGCCGGAGCCGCTCAGAGAGAGGCCGGGCTTGCCATGCTCGAAGACGGTGGCGGCCTGCCCCGGCAGGACCTGGGCGATCTGCCCCGTCTTGAAGTCGGAGACCTCGACTTGGCCGCGAAGCACGCCCACCTTGGTGCTGCCCGCATTCACGGTGACGCTGAACTGGGTGCCCTTGACCACGGCGGCGAGATAGGGCGTCTCGACCTCGAAGTGCTTGACGTTGCGCTTCTCGACCTCGAGCAGGATCGAGCCCGCCTGCTGGATGATGGTGGTCGAGAGACCGTCCTTTTTCTCCGTCGGCAAGCCGACCACCGAGTTGGGAGAGATCAGGATGGTCTCCTCGCCGCGGACGAGCAGGACGCGGCCATTACGTCCGGTACGAATGGTGTCGCCGGGCTTGAGCGCCTCCTGCTGACTCAAGGACACTTGCTGAGCGCCGCTGGTGGCGACCCACACCTCGCCGGTGGCCTTGCCAACCGACCAGACGCCATCATCCGCAGCGGATGCGGCGGAAGCCGTTCCCAGCATCAGCGCGGCCGCCAAGGCGCACCGCATTCCAACCTTGTTCAGCATGACGATCCTCAGTCCGCGTTACAGCCGGCCTTGAGGGGTATCCGAAATCACTCAACATAGGATTAGCGGGAAGCGGCCAGCGGAGCGGTCGCGTTAACCATTCGTTGACCATAAAAAACTATGAAAAATCATGTGGCTAACGAACCCTTTTAGCATCAGGGGCACATCTCCGTCGAACTACGGGGACAGGCGCGTCGCGCGCGTTGCGAAGCGGCATCTCGTTACCGCAGCGGTGCTGTTGGCGCCGTTCTTCGCGGGAGTCCCTCAGGCTTTCGCGCAGCAGGCGAACCAGCCGGGTTTCGATCCGCGCCAACCTCAGAAATATTTTGAGAACCAAACCGAGCGGGAATCCCTGAGCCGTCCGCCGGTCAGGCTCCCAACAATCGACCAGCCCAGCACCGGCGGCGATACCAAGCCTCAATTCGTGCTGCGCGGCGTCAACGTCAGCGGAGCCCGCGCCGTTTCTCCCGATCGCATCGCCGCGGTCTACCAGCCCTATGTCGGCAAGAAGGTTTCGCAGGCGGATCTCGCCGCGATCGCCGGCGCGATCAGCGATCTCTACCGTGCCGATGGTTTTCACTTGAGCCGTGCGATCGTGCCGCCGCAGGACATTGCCGACGGCCTGCTCCGGATCCAGGTGATCGAAGGCGCCATCGTGCAGGCCGAGCTGAAAGGCGATGGCGCCGAGCAGTTCGGCGTGAGACCGATGCTTGGGCCGGTTCTGGCTGAGCAACCGTCGCGCCTGGCAACGCTGGAACGTCAGCTCTTTCTCGTCAACGGCAGACCTGGCGTCCGGATCACCGATACCGCACTGGAGGAGATCGGCGGTGCAACCGGCCGCTTCCGCCTCATCGTCTATTTGAAGACCTGGCACGTCTTCTCGTCGTTCGGTCTGGACAATCTCGGCTCATCATCAGTCGGTCCGTGGCAGACCTATGCGACCGGCGCGTTCAACTCCTATCTCACGGCCGGCGACACGCTGGCGGTCAACCTGTCGACCATCGCCAACGACCCCCGCCAGCTTGGCTTCGCACGGCTGTCCTACGATGCACCGATCGGTGTCGACGGCGTGCGTCTCGGCGGGTCTGTCTTATACAGCGCGGTCAGGCCGGGCGATGCGCGCCGCCTCGACAGCGACATCACCACGACCGAGGCGTTCGAGCTGCGTGCCAGCATCGTCCCATTGCAGTCGCAATTGTCCTCGCTGACCCTGACCGCGGCGACGACCTTCAGCAACGTGTCCGAGCATGACCTTTACGGCCCCTGGTACAACGACCACATCAGGACCGCGAGCCTGACCGCCGACTACCGGCTCCAGGATCATTTCGGCGGCACCAATTTCGCGACGCTGATCTACCGCCAGGGCCTCGACATCTTCGGTGCCTCGCATTTCGACGACGACCTGTTGTCGCGCGATGGCGCGTCATCGAACTTCTCCGTGCTGAACCTCTGGTTCACGCGCTACCAGACGCTCAACGACGTCTGGTCGCTCAAGCTCTCCGCTGCGAGCCAGACGGCGTCACGGCCGCTGTTCACCTCGCAGCAATTCTATCTCGGCGGCGCTGCCTTCGGGCGCGGCTATGGCGCAGCCGAGATCAGCGGCGACAATGGTCTCGCCGGCTCGCTCGAACTGCGCTTCGACCAGAAGCTCAATTTCCGCTACTGGACCGGCTATCAGCTCTACGCCTTCGGTGACGCCGGCGCAGTCTGGAACCACGGTTACCGCCTGAGCGAGGGCCTGTCGCTGACCTCGGCCGGAGCTGGCGTGCGGTTCTTTCTGCCAGACGATTTCCAGGCCGATCTCGGCGTGGCCGTCCCCCTGAGCTACCGGGCGCCCGACAACGAGCGCCGCAGCCCGCGCTTCCTGTTTACTCTGTCAAGCGCGTTGCAGCTCTGCTCCGAACGCGGCAAGGGCGGTTGTCTGTAAACCCCTTGTCCTTCGCGCTGTAGCCCGCGACATGCGGCCCCTGGGCTCAGGCTCACAGCCTTGCCTAAATTTAATCCCGTAACCTGCTCACGATCGCTCGATCCGGGAGTTCCCAATGGCCATGTTCAGTCAAAAGTGATTTGAGACGGACCATGAAAAGGGTGTTTGCAGTTCTGGCGTTTCTCTGCGTCCTCGGCGTCGGCCAGTATTTCGTCGTCAGCCGGTTCGCGATCCGCCATGAGGTGTTGACCCTGTTCGACGCCGCCCGCCAGCGGCCGATTGCGGTCGAAATCGCTGTACGGCGCGATTACGAGACCAAGGCCAATCTCGGCCTCTGGAAGCTCCCGCTCGCCATCATCAGCAACGGCAATACCGTCAAGGCCACTGAATATTCCTTCCTAGCCAACGTGCTCGCCGCACGCGGTTATCTCGTCGCCAGCATCCAGCAGGATCTGCCGAGCGATCCGCCGCTGATGACCAAGGCCGGTCAGCAATATGTCGGCCGGCGCGAGGTCTATATCCGCTGCGAGGCCAACATCCTCTTCACCTTGGGCGAGTTGAAGCGGCGGCAGGAGAACGCCGACTACGACCACATCACGCTCGTCGGCCATTCCAACGGTGGCGACGTTTCGATGTACGTCGCCCATCAGCACCCGGAGCTGGTGTCGAAAGTGATCACGCTCGACAATCTGCGGGTACCTTTCGTGCTTAGCGACAACATGAAGATCCTGTCGTTCCGCTCGAAGGATCCGCATTTCGTAACTGATCCCGGCGTGCTGCCGACGCCAGAAGAGGCCAAGGCGCGCGGCATCGACATTATCCACACTGGCGCACAGCATACCGAGATGAGCGATCGCGGTCCCGATGCGGTCAAGGAGAAGATCCAGGCGACGCTCGACCGCTTCCTGCGCGACAGCGCCAGCAGCGCGCTCGCCCCGGCCGATACACGAAGCCCGATGATCATGAACCCCGGCGACTATTAATCCGGCCCCTTTGCGGCAGATCAAGGCTGCCGCGAGCCGACCCCGATAGAAAGAGCCTCGTCATCTCGGAGAGGCACGTGTCGCACTCCATCGATAGCCTTGATACGAAAAGACACGATACGACAAGCTTTGGCCTGCCCGCGGCAAGGACGCTGAGATTCGCCCGGCACCTCTATCGTTCGGCTCGCAAGCTGCTGCGGTCGATCATCGCCCGCATCGACCTCTCGCAGTTTCCGGGTTCGTGTTGCGGATGAGGATGGCGTCGCTAGCCAACAACACACAGGATTGCCCCATGCACCGGCATTTGAGACGAATTTGCCTGCTGGTTGCCGTGGCCTTGAGCGTGGGCACGTCGTCCGCTCTCGCCGCCGATGCAGATCACGGCGCCGACCTTGCGAGGCGCTGGTGCGCCAGCTGCCATGTCGTGGCGAACGGCAAAACTCAGGCGAGCGCCGACCGAGTCGTTCCGAACTGAAGTCAGGCCTGCGCGCAACGGACACGAAAGAGGGGGACGCACCCGAAGATGCCGAATTTCCCCTTGAGGCGGATCGAAGCCGGCGATATCGCGGCCTACATCGCATCGCTGCGTTAGCAGAGCGACCGATTGGTCAAGACACCTGCGACAGATGCAAATCCCTGCCTGAGAACCGACAGGGATCAGCGGAAAGGATGATGGGCGGCGAATGAGGTCCATTCGACGGCCCATCATGGACCGATACCAGTGCGGATATTCACGCCGTGCAAGTCCAATCTGTGGACGCGCCGTGAACACACCGAGAATTAGGACTTGCCCTTCCCCGGTTGCATCAGACTACCGGTAATCTGGCGCATGTGGTCTCCGGCACTGGTGAACTGGCTGCGCAGGAAATCCGATTGGATTCGCATCGCCTCCTGAAGGTCGGTCGCATGGACGAGCTTGCGGGCATGCTCGAACGCCGACTTCATGTTCTGCTCGGTGAAAGCGAGCGCCTGCTTCGAGACGTCCGCCCCCGCGCCCGGAACGGTCGTCATCGATTTGGTGGCGG
Source organism: Bradyrhizobium sp. Kon56 (assembly GCF_055807635.1). NCBI lineage: Bacteria > Pseudomonadati > Pseudomonadota > Alphaproteobacteria > Hyphomicrobiales > Nitrobacteraceae > Bradyrhizobium > Bradyrhizobium sp. Kon56. The sequence continues at coordinate 27,979 of NZ_JBVVOU010000035.1, forward strand.
CTTCGAAAAACATGCCGAATGCCTTTTCCGCCTGGTCAATCGTCTTCTCGGCCAGGTCGCGCAGTTCGGCCGGAACTTCGAGCTTCGGTTCGATCATGGTCGCACTCCTCCCGTTTTCAGAACTGAATACCACACTTGCCGGATCGCCTGCCAGCGTCCAGCCCCGGGGAAGACGTCGCCCGGCGGCCTGCTGTGGCAGGAAAACATAAGGCCGGCGCGCAAGCCGGCTCAGGACAGGGGGTGTTCGGGGAGGGTTTCTTCGGTGGCGAGGTCTTCGACGAGCTTGATGACCTCGAAACGCTGCCGGGGCGCGAGCTTCAGAAAGGCGCGGAGCAGGCGCAGGCTTTCGACGGTGCCGCTTGCAGGCGCGCCGAGCTTGAGGTGCAGCTCAGCTGCGAAATTGAGGTTCTTCATCTCGCACCTATGACAAGCATCGGACTTCGTGATCCAACATCGAGGTCCCAACTAAGAACCCAACGACACAACTGGATGCCATAACCGGATGCTATGGCGACGGCGCGCCTTCGGCCGGGGGGAAGCCCGGTGTGTTCGCACGCCGAGCTACATGTGCAGCGCGCACACCTGAATAGGTTGCAACTATGTCAAGAAACAACCCCTCCGGCAAGCCTAACGGTTGGCGCAGCGATGCTTCGTCTGCATCGCACCACGGCAATTCCGGATAACAGGAATAGGGCCGGCCGTCACCCACCTGCGTCAAGAAGCGGCATCGATCAGGCATACAGCCTCGATTGCCGTCAATCGACGCTGCGTTTCGTGTTGTTTCGGATGTGAATGGACGTTGGCGGACGCGAACCAGTGCTTCTTCAGCGTATACACGTAATTGTTGAATCTGGCGTCGGCGGTTGTATCGTCGACGAAATAGGCGTCGATCTCGCGCTATGGATCGGCAGCCACAGCGCGGCCTTCTGACCAAGAGACAAACTATGACGTTTGGATTTCATCCAAACCCGTCCCCTCGAGCTCTTGGACTTGGACCCGCCTCTTCGCATCAGGATTCATCGGGCCCCATTTGTTTCCGGCCGTGAACTGTTTTCGAGGAGCAAACGACAAACCGGTGGCGTAACAGTCACGCAGATCACGGGCGCCGTGGCCGATGCATTGATCGATTCGGGCGCCCCAGCACCAAAGGACGACGGCATGCTTTCTCGCTGCGATCTCATCAAGGGCGCCGCAGTCGCGCTTCTCACCTTCTCGACACAAAGCGCGTGGGCGCAGGAGACCAGGATGAACCTGTTCAAGATCGTCACCATCAAGGACGAAATCGTCGTCGGAGCTTCAGGCCCTCGGCGGCAATGATGCGAGCGCCGTTGCACATGCTCTGGCACAGAAGGGCGATCTCACCGTCTGGCAATACAACGTGCATCGCGGTCCGAACGGCGAATTGCAGCAGGCGCCGACCGCCAGAATCGGCCTTTTGGCCAACGCCTCGCTGCGGGTCGAGCCCTATGCCACGACCTACCAGATCCTACCGCATCCCTAAGCACAAGACCGGCGCGCCCGCGATCGTGGTCGCGGGCGCGCCGTTGTCATCTTCGTTGCCCTGCACGCTGTCTCCCCGTTTCCGTCGCAAAGCCATAGATCACTGCCAGCCGGTCCAGGCATTCACGGAAACGTCGGGCAAAATAGTCGATCCAGCGCTGCGTACGGACGGCGCGACGCTGACCGATCTCGTCCATGGTCAGGCCCAGCACCAACACGTCGTGCACTAGCGCCGCACCGTCTGTGCCGAGTTCGCGCTCGATCCGGTTCAGCCGCAGCACCGCCTGGCGTTGGCTCTCGGTGACCGGCTCGCGCATGCGCGCGCCATCGACATATTCGCGAGTCGGGTCCATTGCCTGAGGGCCTCGCTCGGCCTTCTCCCAATCGTCCTGGAAGGCGCGCCCGCCGCGATACTGCGCCTCGTCGATCTGACGGTGCGCATGCAGCCGGCCGAGCGGATCGCTGCGGATCGACCGCACGGCCATAATCTTCTCGCCGGGGTCGAACGCCAGCGGATTGTCCACCTCGACTTCCGCCACCTCCGCATTGAACGGTATCTCACGTGAGCGTCGGTCGTAGACATTCGCCGATTTAAAGGAACTGTTGCGTCGGACACGTGCCACTCGGATACTCCTTGCGAATTGACGATTGAACGGACGGTCGTGAGGTCACGCGGCAGAGACCAGCCTCAGCACGACGGGGCCGGCGACGCGGGCGGATCCAGCTCCGGCGCGGCGCGTCAGGCGCGCATGCGGCGTGCAATAGCTCGAGCCAGGCTCACTTGGATGGCCGCAGAAGGTAATCTCCTCCCCGTCCTTGTCGCCACCATAGGGATAGCGACAGTCCTCGGCAGCGAGTTCGACCAACGGGACCAGGCGCGGCTGGACGCCGACGCAGCGCAATTTGACCTGCGCGGCAGGCTTCATCGCAGATTTCGGCGGCAGGTTCAGTAACGCGGGACGGTGCGGGAGGATAAGACAGGCTCCAGACGGCAGCACCGGCACGATCGACGGGCTCGTCATCCGCACCTGCACGATCAGCCCGAGCCGCTTGGCGCGGCCGACCACCGCGTTGCGCGTGTAAGCCGTTCCGAACCTTGCGTTAATCTGTCTTCCGATCTCCGCATAAGACAATCCCTTGAGAAAATAGTCGCGAAGCGCGTCGGAGTGCTCCGACGGCCAATGAGCCGGTTCCATGCTGCTGTCCTGTGATGCGCCTCCTCCGATCGCACGACCGCGAGGCGGAGCCTACATTCCGGTATTCCGAAGTCGAAGTCAAGCGATAATTCTGATATTCATAATTGCATCAATTCCGAATTTCGGATTACAAGAGACGGACGATGGACAATCGAGGGAATCACCATGTTGGACGCTGCAATGATCGAACGGGGCCTGGAAAAGACGGGCAAGAGCAAGGGCGGCCTGGCGGCTGCCATGGGCGTACGCCCCGGCGCTGTCTCGGAGATCCTCGGCGGCGAACGCCTGGTGAAGGCTTCGGAAATCATTCCGATCATGGAATATCTCGAGCTCAATCTCGCGCCGATCATGGGCCGCGTGGGGGCCGGTGCCGTGATCGAGCCGGATTATGAGCAGGTTCCCCCCGAAGGCCTTGGCGACATCGCGCTGCCCTTTCCGATCATGGAGGAGACCATCGCATTCGAGATCGTGGGCGATTCGATGCTGCCCAAATACGAGAGCGGCGACGTAATCGTAGTCTACAAGGATCAGCGCCATCCCCTGTCGAGCTTCTACGGCGAGGAGGCCGTGGTCCGGCTCAAGACCGGCGAGCGCTATCTGAAGACCATCGAACGAGGCAAATCCCCTTCCGTCGTCAATCTCAGCAGCTTCAATGCCAAGCAGATCGTCGGCGTGAAACTAGAGTGGGTCGGCGAGATCTGCCTGTCCATGCCCAAGGGGCAGCTGGAGCGGCTGCGCGCCAAGTCGGCGCGCCCGCGCAAGAGGAGCAAGTAGGCTGCAATTTCCGTTTTTACGAAATTCACCTTGACTTGATTCCGTTTTTCGGAAATACTCTGCCGTCCCGACCATGGGCACGGCAGGATCGTTTCATGCAGTATTTCGTCGTGATGATCGACTATGGGCGCCGCGGCCGCGAGGCAGTGGTCGACCCTGAAATCACCAGGCGCGAGGTCATTTCCCGCGTTGCCTCAGGGGAATATCGGAATATCTCGTTCATCCAGGAAATCGTGGAGAATTCGGTCGAAGACGTGACCGAGGCGATCCTCGCTGAGGCTGCCCTGCCCCGGATCCCGCCCGAAGAAGTCGACCTCCAGGCTCTCCGCCTCGATCACGCCCGCGATCTGCGTAAGCACGAGCGGACATAACGCAGGCCCAGGGCCGACCTTTTCCGGTCCGATCGAATCGGAACGGGCTCTGGATTTCTTATTTTGACGCGTTTTCTCTACGCGAACCGGAATCCAGTTCGCTCGAAACGCTCTGCCAGCCTGCGCCACAGCCCGGTCGGAGATCACACCGTGAGGACGGTCGATCCCGTGGTCTTACGCGCGGCGAGATCGGCATGCGCCTTGGCGGCGTCCTTCAGTGGATAGGTCTGGCGCACCTCGATCTTGACCGCGCCGGACTTGACGACATCGAACAGCTCGCCCGCCATCGCGACCAGGCTTTCACGCTTGGCGGCGTAGGTGAACAGCGTCGGCCGGGTGACGTAGAGCGAGCCCTTCTGCGCCAGCAGACCGAGATTGAGCGGCTCGACGGCGCCGGAGGACGCACCGAACAGCGCGGCGACGCCGAGCGGCGCGAGGCAATCGAGCGACTTCAAGAACGTATCCTTGCCGACCGAGTCATAGACCACCGGCACCTTCTTGCCGCCGGTGATCTCGTCCACGCGCTTCACGAAATCCTCGCGGCTATAGATGATGACATGGTCGCAGCCATGCTCCTTGGCGAGCTTGGCCTTCTCGTCGTTGCTGACGGTGCCGATCACGGTTGCGCCGAGATGCTTGGCCCACTGGGAGAGAATCAGGCCGACGCCGCCGGCGGCCGCATGCAGCAGGATGGTGTCGCCGGCCTTCACCCGATAGGTCTGCCGGATCAGATATTGCGTTGTGAGCCCCTTCAGCATCATCGCCGCTGCGGTCTTGTCGTCGACACCGTCCGGCAGCTTCAGCAGTCGGTCGGCCGGGATCAGCCGCGCCTCGGAATAGGCCCCGAGCGGCGAGGCGCCGTAGGCGACGCGATCGCCGGGCTTCAGATCGGTGACGCCAGGCCCGACCTCCTCGACGACGCCAGCAGCCTCGCTACCAAGCCCACTCGGCAGTTGCACCGGGTAAAGGCCCGAACGATTGTAGATGTCGACGAAGTTGAGACCGACGGCGGTATGGCGGATTCGTGCCTCGCCTGGTCCGGGCCTGCCGACACTGACTTCTTCCCAGACCAGCACTTCCGGACCACCAGTCTTATGAAAGCGAATGGCATGCGTCATGGGCGTTGCTCCCTTATCGTTGAGGTCAAAGTCCGAATATCGGATCGGGCTTTGAAATAGGTATTTGGTCCACCCGTCACAGTACAGAGACGTAACAAGAATGTCACAGCGAACGACAAACCTCCGCCGTTCCGCCTCTGTTCGAAAGAGTTGATGTCGGCCTTTCGCCGGCCGGCAGTAGCCTTCGCGCGGGTTTGGAGGTCGTCTGCGAAGGAGAGCCGAGATGCCAGCTTATGTACAGCATCATCAGGATATCGAGATCGCGCCTGTGATTTGCCCTGCTTGCATGGGGTTCCTTCCAATGTATGTACGCGAGGTCGAACCGCATTGGAGTCTTGCCACGATCGACTTCGTCTATGAATGCGCCGATTGCGGCGCCGAGGTCAGACAGACGATCCGCAAGCCGGAGTTGCTGCGGCACTGATCCCGCGGCCGGTTGGCCGCCCGACTATTTGCGTTGAGCGGAAAAAACGCCCATTCGCGCGGGTCTGGCCTCTCCCAAACGAGGCTTGTTCTTTGCCGTGAACGCAGGCAGAACAAGCCTCAATCAAGACCTTTGGGAGCGCCTTTTCGTGGCTGAACAGAAGCCCTCGACAGCGATCGAGGCGGTGGAGAGCGGCCTCGCCGCGCAAGGCTACATCGCGAGCCGGCAGATCGCGACCGCCGTCTATTTGTCGCAACAGATCGAGAAGCCGATCCTGGTCGAAGGCCCCGCGGGCGTCGGCAAGACCGAGCTTGCCAAGGCGATCGCGGCCTGGCGCGGCCTGAAGATGATCCGCCTTCAGTGCTACGAAGGCCTCGACGAGGCCAAGGCGCTCTATGAATGGAAATACGCCAAGCAGCTTCTCTACACGCAGATCCTCAAGGACAAGCTCGGGGAAGTCCTCGGCGGCGCGCAGACTTTGCACGCTGCACTTCATCAGCTCCACGATTTCGGCGACGTGTTCTTCTCCAAGGAATTCGTCGAGCCGCGGCCGCTGCTGCAAGCGCTGGAGCAGCCGGGCGGCTGCGTGCTCCTGATCGACGAGATCGACAAGTCGGATGCGGAATTCGAGTCGCTGCTGCTGGAAATTCTCTCCGATTTCCAGGTCACGATCCCAGAACTCGGCACCCTCTCCGCGATCACGCCGCCAACGGTGATCCTCACCTCCAACAGCGAGCGCGATCTCGGCGATGCCTTGAAGCGGCGCTGCCTGCATCTGCACATCGGCTTCCCCGAGCAGCGGCTCGAGGAGCGCATCGTCGAGAGCCGCGTCCCCAACATTTCGCAGACGCTGCGGCGGCAGATGGTCGGCTTCATCCACGAAATCCGCTCGCTCGACCTGAAGAAGCTGCCTTCGGTCAGCGAGACCATCGACTGGGCCCGCGTGCTGGTGCTCTTGCAGGCCTCAGAGCTCGACACCGAGATCGTCAAGGACACGCTCAACGTGCTCCTGAAATACGAGGCCGACATTGAGGCGGCTCAACCTCAGATTACGACCTTCATTGCCAAGGCAGCACGATCCAACGTCTTCGGTTGACGCCGATGCGCGAGAATATCCATCGTTTCTTCCGTGCCGCACGGGGCGCCGGCGTCCATGTCTCGCCTGCCGAAAGCATCGATGCGATGCGCGCGGTCGAGCAGGTCGGCCTTTCCGACCGGACCATCCTGCGCGATGCGCTCCTTCTGACGCTCGCCAAGTCGCAGGACGAAAAGCTCGCGCTTGGAGACTGTTTCGATCTGTTCTTCAGCCAGCCGGAGCCGCGGCAGGAACAGCCTGAAGCCGACAGCAACGATGTTTCGGAGAACGCGGATCAATCTCCGTCGTCGGGCGCGGCCAGCGATGCGAGCGTCGGTTCGCCTCCCGCAGAATTGGGTCCCCTCGCGCAGATGCTGCTGTCGCAGGATCGCAACGCGATCACCGCCGCGATCGCCAGCGCCTCAGGTGCGGCCTCCCTATCCGACATCCGCTACTCCACCCAGCGCGGCATCTTCTCCAGCCGCATCCTCGACGCCATGGGGGTCCAGCGGCTACGCGACGATCTCGACGAGCTGACCGCGACCAATCCGGCACTGGCCGAGCGGCTTCGCGCCGCGCTCGATGCCTTGCGCGAAGCCGTCCGCGACACCGTCGCGCAGGGGCTTGCGCTCTATGCCCGCGAGGAAGCTGAAAACCTCCGCAACGAGATTCTTCGCAACGCGCCGCTTGCCCGCATCGAGCGCCGCCATGTCGCGGAGATGCGCGCTCTCATCCGCCAGATCGCACGTCGCCTGCGCGAGCGCTATTCGAAACCACGCAAGCGCCAACGGCGCGGTCATCTCGACGTCCGCCGCACGCTGCGCCGCAATGCCGCCTGGGGCGGCATCCCCTTTCTCACGGCCTGGAAGCGCAAGCATCGCGATCGGCCGAAGATCGTGGCGCTCTGCGACGTCTCGGGCTCGGTGGCGCAGGTCTCGGATTTCTTCCTGCTCCTGATCCACTCGCTGCACGAGGTGGTCGACGACGTCAATTCCTTTGCCTTCTCCTCGCATCTGATCGAAGTCAGCGACATCCTGGAATCGAAATCGCCGGAAGAAGCGATGGCCGAGATCATGTCCAAGGTCGGCTTCGGCTCCTCCGACTACGGCTCGTCGCTGGCCGATTTCGAGAAGGAGTTCATGAGCGCGCTGACGCCGCAGACCACGGTGATCGTGCTGGGCGATGCCCGCAGCAACAATCTCGATCCGCGCGCCGACATCCTGCGCCGCATCTCCGAGCGCTCGAAGCGACTGGTGTGGCTCAATCCCGAAGGACGTCTCGCCTGGGGCTTTGGCGATTCCGAGATGCCGCGCTATGCGACCTTCTGCAGCGTGGTGCGCCAGTGCGCCACCGCGCAGCAGCTCGAGCGCGCGGTGTCCGATATTGTGGCGACTTATCAGTAGGTCTTACCCACAGCCGACGTCAGTTTCGCCCCAGCTCCATCTGAGCCACATTGCACTCCCGGAAATGATAGGCGATCTCGTCAAGCGCGCGCTGCTCCCATTCCTGAGCTTGCGCAAGCCAGAAAACCCGGCGCTGGAAATCAAGCGCGGCGCGCTCCCGGCACAGGGATTCCTGACTGCGAATTTCGACCAGCCTGTTCATGCACTCCACTCCTGCCGTGTGAAGCCATTCCCCGCGAATCAGCGTAACAGAATCCCGAACCCTTCGTTCTCATGATTTCTGTGCATATTGCGACGCAGAATGGGGCAGCAGCGCTTCCCGTGCAGTGCGGTAGTTCGCGGACCAACATCAAGCCTACATCATCAATATGTGATCGAGGCTCGGACGGTCCTCGTGACCGAGCGGTCTTAACTCTTGTGGCGCAATGGCGTGCAGCAATTTGTGAAGAGAAGTTCTAAACGCCTCACCGAATTCCCGACTCATTGTCGTCGCACGGTCTTCATGCAGCGCCTCTAACAGAGGCGCAGGAACGGCACCACGGCTTGAGGCAACATGAGCAACGACATCGACTTCGATCTTTCGCCAGACCAATGGGAGGTTCTGAAGGCGCTTCGCGACCCGGTGTCGAACGGTCGCCTTTCCAAGGCCTATCTCATCGAGAGCCTCGTCAAGTTCGGTCTTGTCGTCGTCTGCGACGGCGTGCCGGTCATGACGCCGAATGGACGCAAGGTGCTGGTACGCGGATCGTGTCGGCTGCTGGATCTCGCGGCGTGACGCGGCCACCCGCGCGCAGAACGTGACTGTGGACCGCAAAATCGTCTGTCCACGTGACCGACGGCACCTGGAACGGTTTCCCGGCGCCGATGCGGATGCCGGTCGCACCGCAAAAAGACCGAATAGACCTCCTCCTCAGCGAAAACCGCGACAATCTGGCACGCTAGTTGCTCCTTTCGACGATCGAGACGTCGTCAAAACGGGGGAGTCACCATGTCGACCATTGCCGCGGCCCCGGCCGCCGAGCCAAAGCCGCTCTACACGTCGCTGTTCGTCCAGGTCCTGGCCGCGCTGATCCTCGGCATCATTCTCGGCGTGGCCGCGCCGGATTTTGCCATCTCCCTCAAGATTCTCAGCGACGCCTTCCTGAAGCTGATTTCGATGATCGTGGCGCCGATCGTGTTCTGCGTCGTCGTGCACGGCATTGCCGGCGCGGGCGACCTCAAGAAGGTCGGACGGGTCGGCGTCAAAGCGCTGGTCTATTTCGAGGTGATGACCACAGTCGCGCTCGTGGTAGGTCTCATCCTGGCCTACACTTTCGGCCCCGGCCATGGCATGAACATCGACCCCTCGACGCTGGACGCCAAGGCGCTCAATACCTATGCCGACAACGCCCACAAGCTTCAGGGCGGCGGCATCGGCTCCTTCCTCCTCAACGTGATCCCGAGCACCTCGTTCGACGCGTTGTCGCGCAACGACGTGCTCCAGGTGCTGTTTTTCGCCGTGCTGTTCGGCGTAGGCCTCGCACTGGTCGGCGGCGAGAAGGGCAAGCTCGTGACGTCGATGATCGATGCCGCCTCGACCGTGCTGTTCCGCGTCATGGGGCTTATCGTCCGCGTTGCTCCACTTGGCGTGCTCGGCGCAGTCGCCTACACCGTCGGCAAATACGGCGTCGGCTCGCTCAAGCAGCTCGTCTCACTGGTTGCGCTGTTCTACGTCTCGGTCGGCATCTTCGTGCTGGGCGTGCTCGGCGGCGTCATGGCGCTTGCCGGCATCAACATCCTCAAATTCCTCGCCTACCTGCGCGAGGAGTTGACGATCGTGCTCGCGACCGCCTCGTCCGACGCCGTGCTGCCGCAGATCATGAAGAAGCTGGAGCGGATGGGCGTGAAGGATTCCGTCGTCGGACTCGTGATTCCGACCGGATATTCCTTCAACCTCGACGCGTTCTCGATCTACCTGACGCTTGCGGTCGTCTTCATCGCGCAGGCGACCAACACGCCGCTGTCCTTCGGCGACCTCCTGCTGGTGCTCGGCGTCTCCCTGATCACCTCGAAGGGCGCCCATGGCGTACCGGGCTCCGCGATCGTGATTCTGGCGGCGACGCTGAACGCGGTGCCCAGCATCCCTGCGATCGGCCTCGTGCTGGTCTTGTCGGTCGACTGGTTCATCGGCATGGCTCGCGCGGTCGGCAACCTCACCGGCAATTGCGTTGCGACCGTGGTGGTGGCCGCCTGGGAAGGCGACCTCGATCGCGCCAAGGCGGCCAAGGTCCTCGACGGTGGCGAGCTTGTGGACGTGACGGCTGGGTAACGACCGCCGTTCAGTCATTCCAATGGAGGAGCGGCGTTCCATGCGCCCTCCTCCACACAGAGAGGAAACGCGGAAACCAGGAGTGGGCCACGGCACCCTTGTAGGCCCAGGTGCGATACTTCAGGCCCCGCTCCGAGATCAGTTCCTGATAGCCGCCGTGGACTTCGGTTGCGGTGCGAATGTCCTTCAGAATTCCCTGGGCGCAGGAACGGTAGGTATCGCTGCACGAGAATTCATCATAGTCCAGCATGCGATCCGCGAATTCGACGTTGAACGTCGGCCAGGAGGAACGTCCCTGATAGGCGGGAGCCGCGATCTTGTGGATCATCTTGTTCCGCGGATTATCCGCGGACACCAGGAAGTGGAATGTGCCGGGGATGCGAAAGCGCGGCTCCGCCATGATCAGATCCGCCGTGGCTGCGAACAGCGCGCGCTCGGCCGGCTCGTTCATATCCCAGAAGCCGCGATGCACATTGACGAAATCCAGAGCGACCGAGGACACCGGCGAGCCTGAGGGGCCATCCAGGGAATGCCTGATATAGCCACCCTTGCCGAACAGGCGGAGCAGGTCCCTCTTGTACTGCGCCAGGTCGCGTCCGAGCCGCCGCTTCAGCTCGTTCTCGTCGATGATCCCGAGCCGCACGCCCCACACGAAGGTCGTGTAGACGCAGGCATTGGTGACGAAACGCCTGCGCTCGGCGCGCGTGTCCGTTGCCGCAGAGCGCGGAGCACTGGCATCGCACAGCAAATACGTAGAGCCATCATCATTGAACGGCTCGAGCTCGCTTGCGAGCTGGAGGATCGCGCGCTTCAGATCACCGCAATATTCGGCCAGCAGCAGGCGACCGGCATGCGCGCATTGCGACATCGCCAGATAGGACGACGCTCTCTCCTCGGCAGAGATCATCTGCCGCAGGCCGGCCAGAATGCCGAGCAGCGTATCCGAAGGGCGCGAGAAATAGTTCACGCCGAGATACCGGGCGCGCGCCGCCGGGACGATCGTCGTCGTGACGACGTTGGCGCGAACTGCTTCCAGCAGCAGGCGGACGCTCTTTTCGAGCAGACGAGCCCGGCGAACCGCATCCTGCGAATCCATGATGGTGTCGGGGTCGAGGATGTCGGGATAGAACCAGGCAAAGTCGCGCGGATAGCACGCAGAAGCGTGCGGCGCGCCCGTAACGAGAAAGGACTCAGATACCGCAAAAGCACTGTCCATCGAGTGCCGGTAAAGGTCCTCGATAGCCGTGAACGGATGATGCGACTGCCTCAGGAATCGATCACCGAGAAAGTTCACCGCCTGAAGCGCGTTGGCAACGAAGGTCGCCGCCATACCCTGGTAAAATCGGTTTTCGCCATGGGATGGAAAAGAGATGCCGCTGTTCATACGCGCCGTCGAATGTTGTCTCGTGGTCCGGCGGGACGCCGTTACGACGCTAGACCTGTCTGATTCTTATCTCTAGCCGGTGACGTGAGGAGCCGATTTACCCTTGCCGCGGCCGAAAATTCTCGATCAGCCCCAGCAACACTCGCGCGCCGGCGTCGGCATCGGCGAGCTCGACATGCTCGTCGGGGTGATGGCTGATTCCGCCGCGGCAGCGAACGAAGATCATGCCGACGTCGGCAATGTCGATCATGGCCATGCCGTCATGCCCCGCCCCGCTCGGCAGCTCGAACACGGAAAAACCTTCCGCTTTGATCGCCTGCGCGATCTGCTCCTTGAGCCAGGGCGCGCAGGGCGCGGTGCGGTTCTCGTGGGTGACGTCGAGCTGAAGTGTCAATTGGCGGCGCTTTGCGATGGCCTCGATCTGCCTCACGACGTCGGCGACCGCGCGCTTGCGGTGCATGTCGGTCGGCGCCCGCATATCGATGGTGAACGACACCTCGCCCGGGATGACGTTGGTCGCGCCGGGCCTCGCCTGGATGTAGCCGACGGTGCCGACCAGCCCACCCTCGTCGGTGCGGCAAAACTGCTCGATCGCACCGATGCATTCGGCCGCGCCCGCCAACGCATCGCGCCGAAGCGCCATCGGCACCGTGCCGGCGTGCCCCGCCATGCCGGTTAGCCGCGCGGCAAGCCGTGTCGCGCCCGCGATCGCAGTGACAACTCCGACGGGGAGGTTTTGCGTTTCCAGCACCGGCCCCTGCTCGATGTGCAGCTCGAGATAGGCAAGCAGCTCGCGCCGGGCCCGCGCGGCCGCGCCGATATGATCGGGGTCGAGCCCGAACTGCACCAGCGCATCGCGCATCGCGACGCCATCGCTGTCGCGTGTGTTGAGGACGCTTTCGTCAAAAGTGCCGGCCACGGCGCGGCTGCCGAGCAGGGTGGAGGCAAAGCGTACCCCTTCCTCATCCGCAAAACCGACGATTTCGATCGCGAACGGCAGGCGCTTGCCGCGGCGGTTGAGATCGGCGACGCAGGCGATCGCCGTGATCACGCCCAACGGCCCGTCCCATTTGCCGGCATCGCGCACGGTATCGTAGTGCGAGCCGAGCATCAGGCAGGGCGCGCCCGGCCGCTCCCCTTCGTAGCGCCCGCAGACATTCCCGATCGCGTCGAGACGTGCACTCATACCGGCGTCGTGCATCCAGCTCAGGATGAGGTCCGCCGCCTTGCGCAGCTCGCCGGTCAGATAGATGCGGGTGAGCTTGTCGCCTTCTTCCGAGATCGCCGCGAGCTCGTTGATCCTTCGCGCGATCTCTTCGCCGAGCGAACCATTCTGAACGGCGGTACCAGCAACCATCTCGGCGGGCTTTCCATCTCTCGAGACCGCAGCGACGGCAGTCCTGGCGGCTATCGATTCAAGTTCGATGCCAGCGAAATCACGCTACCGACATCGTTCCAATCAGCGCGTGGTTAGCATGAATGCGGTCGCCGGCAGACCACCCGGCCCTCGTCATGCACATGCCTAAGCCGGGTAAGACTGCTTAACTCCATTGCATACAATCATAAAATACTGCCTATATTTTCATCTGCTGCTTTCCTGATCAAGCTCGGATCACCGAAAATAGCAAATTACTCTCAATAACTTAAGTGGAAATCCTCCCTCGGTAGCCTCTGGCACGAAGCTTGCGACAATCTATCCCGGGCTCCGCCAGACCGGCGCAGCGCGAGATGAGGCGGTGCATCCGCCAAGGGGAGCAAGCAATGGAATTTGGCAGGATCTCACGACGTCATTTGTTGCAGGGCGGCGCGGCCGTCACCCTCGGTGCGGCGACGGGCATTCGTCCGGCCTTCGCGGCCGAGACCACCATCGGATTCATCTACGTCGGCTCGCGGGACGACTATGGCTACAACCAGGCGCATGCGCAGGGCGCGGCGGCGCTGAAGAAGATTCCCGGCCTCAAAGTCGTGGAAGAAGAGAAGGTGCCGGAGACCGACGCGGTCGAGAAGACGATCGAGTCCATGATCAATCTCGACGGCGCCACCCTGCTCTTCCCGACCTCGTTCGGCTACTACAATCCTCACATGGTCAAGATGGCCAACAAATTCCCGAAGCTGCACTTCGAGCACTGCGGCGGCCTGTGGAGCGACAAGGACCCGAAAAACGCCGGCAGCTATTTCGGCTACATCGATGAAGCCCAATACATCTCGGGCATCGTCGCCGGCTATAGCTCCAAGAGCGGCAAGCTCGGCTTCGTCGCCGCGAAACCGATCCCGCAGGTGCTGCGCAACATCAACGCATTCGCGCTCGGCGCGAGGCTTGCCAATCCCAAGACAACCACGCAGGTCATCTTCACTGGTGACTGGTCGATGCCAGTCAAGGAAGCCGAGGCCACCAACAGCCTGATCGATCAGGGCGTCGACGTCCTCACCTGCCATGTCGATGGTCCCAAGACTATGGTCGAGAACGCCGCGCGTCGAGGCGCCATGGTGTGCGGCTATCACGTCAACCAGTCGCCGCTCGCGCCAAAAGCGTATCTCACGGGCGCCGAGTGGAACTGGGAAGCGCTGTACCCCAAGTTCGTCAAGATGATCGCCGCCGGCGAGAGCATTCCGAACTTCTATCGCGGCGGCCTCAAGGAGGAGATCGTCAAGACCTCGCCCTATGGCGAAGCGGTCTCCGCCGAGGCGCGCAAGCACGCCGACGACGTCAAGGCCAAGTTCTTGTCCGGTGACGGCTACGCCATCTTCAAGGGAGGGCTGGTCGACAACAAGGGCAAGACGGTGATCGCGGCCGGCACCGATCGTGGCCAGAAGGATCCCGAACTCGAGAAGATGGACTATCTCGTGGAGGGCGTGGTCGGGGCGACTTCGTGACGACGGAAGCTGCAGATCTCGCTGAAGCGGTCGGGACCGTTGCCCCGGCCGCCGATCCGGGATTCCTCCAGCGTCACGGCGGAGCGATCGAATATATCCTGATCCCGGGCGCGGCGCTGGCCGGCGCGCTCGGGGTCTTCGGCATCTTCGTCGCAATGTTCGGCAAGAGCCCGCTCGACCTCTATTTCTACATGTACTACGGCGCGTTCGGCACCTGGTTCTCATGGCAGAACACGTTGACGCGCGCGGCGCCGCTGATCCTTACCGCACTCTGCACGGCACTGCCCGCGCAGCTCGGCATGGTTATCATCGGCGGCGAAGGCGCACTCCTGATCGGCGCGCTGTCGGCAACCAGCGCAGCACTGGTGCTTCAGGGCATGCCGCCGCTCATCGTGCAGATCGCCATGGTCGTCGCCGGCGTGATCGGCGGCGGCCTCTGGGTCATGCTTTCGGGCGCGCTACGGCAATATCGCGGCGTCAACGAAACGATCTCGAGCCTGCTGCTCGTCTATATCGCGCTCGCGGTCGTCAACCATCTCGTCGAAGGCGCGATGCGCGACCCCGGCAGCCTGAACAAGCCGTCGACCCGCGAGATCGGCGCGGCCAACATGATCGGATCGATCCCCGGCACCGATGTGCATTGGGGTCTCGTGTTCGGCCTGATCGCCGCGTTCGCCGCCTATATCCTGATCTATCACACTGTGTTTGGCTTCGCCGCGCGTGTTGCCGGCGGCAACATCCGCGCTGCGAAGATCGTCGGTCTCAATGTCAGCAAGCTGATCCTGATCGTCTGCTTCCTCGCCGGCGGCGCCGCGGGCCTTGCAGGCATGGTCGAGGTCGCCGCGGTGCAGGGGCGCACCAACGCGAACCTCGCCGCAGGCTACGGCTTCACAGGGATTCTCGTCGCCTTCCTGGCGCGGCAAAATCCGCTCGCCATTATCCCCGTCGCGATCCTGCTCGGTGGTATCAGCGCCAGCGGCGGGCTGTTGCAGCGCCGCCTCGGATTGCCGGATGCATCCGTGCTGGTGCTGCAAGGCATCATCTTCGTCTTCGTGCTGGCCAGCGATGCGCTCTACGGCCGCATCGGGTTTCTGAAGGGAAAGTCCTGAGATGGCAGACGGCTCGATCGGACTCTGGACCGTTCCGCTCGCCGTGCTCGGCGGCGCCATTCGAGTCTCGACCCCGTTCCTGTTCGTGAGCCTGGGCGAATGCATCACCGAGCGCTCCGGCCGCATCAATCTCGGCCTCGAAGGCACGCTGGTAATGGGCGCGATGAGCGCCTACGGGATTTCCTACCTTACGGGATCGCCGTGGCTCGGCGTGCTCGCCGCTGGCATCACCGGCGCGCTTCTGGGCGCGCTGCATGCCGGCATCTGCTCGTTGCCGCGCGTCAACGACATTGCGGTTGGCATCGCCTTGATGCTGTTCGGCACCGGGCTTGCCTTCTATCTCGGCAAGCCGCTGATCGAGCCCACCGCGCCGCGGCTGCCCGCGATCGATTTCGGCTGGTGGAGCGACATTCAACAGGTGCGCGCGGCACTACGGGTCAACGTGTTGTTCCTGATTGGTGTCGCGCTCGCCCCAACTCTCTACTGGGCCTTCCGGACCACGCGCTGGGGCCTCCTGATCCGCACCGCCGGCGAGAGTTCGGACGCCGCGCGTGCGATGGGCAACTCCGTGCTGTTGATCCGCTTGCGCGCGACCATGGTCGGCGGCTTCCTCGCCGGCATCGGTGGCTCCTTTCTGTCGCTGTTCTATCCCGGAAGCTGGAACGAGGGCCTGTCCTCGGGCCAGGGCATCACGGCCGTGGCGCTCGTGATCTTCGCGCGCTGGGACCCCTTGCTGTGTCTGTGGGCCTCGCTCGCCTTTGGCGGCGCCGCAGCGCTGGGCCCGGCGCTGCAATCGGTCGGCGTCACCTCCGGCTACCACCTTTTCAACGCCGCACCCTACATCCTGACGCTGGCGATCATGATCATCACCTGCTCGCCGAAACGCACGCTGACCGGAGCCCCGGCCGAATTGTCGATCACCCGCTAGAGAGCCAAATCATGCCCGAGCGCACCATCAAGTCCGAGCCCTATGCCTGGCCCTATAACGGCGACCTGCGTCCGGAGAATACCGCGCTCATCATCATCGACATGCAGACCGATTTCTGCGGCGTCGGCGGCTATGTCGACAAGATGGGCTATGACCTCTCGCTGACGCGGGCGCCGATCGAGCCGATCAAGAGACTGCTCACGGCAATGCGGAGCCGAGGCTTTCACATCATCCATACCCGCGAAGGCCACCGTCCCGATCTCTCGGATCTTCCTGCCAACAAGCGTTGGCGCTCCCGGCAGATCGGCGCCGGCATCGGCGATCCCGGTCCCTGCGGCCGCATCCTGGTGCGCGGCGAGCCTGGGTGGGACATCATCCCGGAGCTCGCGCCGCTGCCCGGCGAACCCATCATCGACAAGCCCGGCAAGGGCTCGTTCTGCGCCACCGACCTGGAGCTGATCCTGCGCGTCCGCGGCATCGAGAACATCGTGCTCACTGGCATCACCACCGACGTCTGCGTTCACACCACCATGCGTGAGGCCAACGACCGCGGCTTCGAATGCGTGCTGCTGCACGATTGCTGCGGTGCCACTGACAAGAGCAACCACGACCACGCGCTGAAGATGATCAAGATGCAGGGCGGCGTGTTCGGCGCGGTCTCGACCGCCGACGCCTTCATCGGAGCGATTTCGTGATCGTCGGCGAAACGTCGCCGCCATCGGGCGCCTTCGGCGTCGATGCCATCGCCATGACCATGCGCTTCGGTGATTTCCTGGCGCTGGACAATGTCGCGCTGAAAGTGCGGCCGGGTTCGTTCCATGCGCTGCTCGGCGAGAACGGCGCCGGCAAGTCGACGCTCGTCAAATGCATTATGGGCTATTACCACGCCACCGAGGGTGACATTCTCGTCGGCGGGCGCGAGCAGGCGATCGGCAATCCGAAGGACGCCCACGCCCTCGGCCTCGGCATGGTCTACCAGCATTTCACGCTGGTGCCGGCGATGACGGTCGCCGAAAATCTGGTGCTGGCGCGCGATGACGTGCCGGCTGTCGTGAACTGGCCGAAAGAGATGAAGGAGCTCGAGGCCTTTCTCGCGCGCATGCCATTCAAGGTACCGCTCAGCGCAAAGGTCTCCGACATCTCCGCGGGCGAGCGCCAGAAATGCGAGATCCTCAAGCAGCTCTACCTGAAGCGTCGCTTCCTGATCCTGGACGAGCCGACCTCGGTGCTGACCCCGGCGGAAGCCGACGAGGTGCTTGGCATGCTCCGCGACATGGTCGTCAAGGGCGAGCTGACCATCCTGATGATCACGCACAAGTTCCGCGAGGTCATGGCCTTCGCCGACGACGTCACGATCCTGCGCCGCGGCAAGCTCGCCGGCGCCGGCAAGGTGTCCGAACTAACGCCGGACGCCATGGCGCGCACCATGATCGGCGCCGAGGAGCTGACGCTACAGCCGCCGCGCACCGGTGAGGCCGGCAAGGCGAGGCTGGAGCTGGCGAAGATGCGCGCGCGCGACGACGCCGGCGCCATCGCCGTTCACGACGTCTCCCTTACGGTCCGTGCCGGCGAGATCGTCGGCATCGCCGGCGTCTCCGGCAACGGCCAGCGCCAGCTCGTCGAGGTGCTGGCCGGGCAGCGCGGCGCTGAGAGTGGCGAGATCCGCGTCGCCGGCGATCCCTATCACGCCAGCCGCGAGGAGATGCGGCGGCACAATATGTCAGTCCTGCCGGAGGAGCCGCTGAAGAACGCCTGTGTCGGCGGCATGAGCGTCGCCGACAACATCGCCTTCCGCGAATTCGACCGCGCGCCTTTCGCTAGCCTCGGCTGGTGGCTCAACCGCGGTGCCTTCCGCGTCGACGCGCGGAAGAAGATCGCCCAGTACAAGATCAAGACCCGCACGCCCGACACGCCGATCTCGGCGCTGTCGGGCGGCAATGTCCAACGCGCCGTGCTGGCCCGTGAGCTCGGCGGCGACGTCGAGGTGCTGATCGCGGCCAATCCCTGCTTCGGGCTCGATTTCGCGGCGGTGGCGCAAATCCATGCCGAGATCATGGCCGCGCGCAACCGCGGCGCCGCGGTGCTGTTGGTCAGCGAGGACCTCGACGAACTCCTTGAACTCTCCGATCGGCTGGTGGTGATGTTCCACGGCGAATTCGTGTATGAAGCACGGACCAGCGAAGCCGATCTCACCGTGGTCGGCCGGCACATGGCGGGGCATTGACCAGGGAAGAGCGATGAGCGGCGGGTCCGAGCGTGACGAGCACTTCCTTCGCCTTTCCTTCGCGGTCGCCCGCCGTTCCCTCACGCACGGCAACCATCCCTTCGGCTGCATCGTGGTCGATGCCGAGGGCAAGGTCCTGATCGAGGCCGAGAACGGCTACATGCCGGATCACGACGGCACCGCGCATGCCGAGCGCCTCGCCGCCACGCAGGCCTGCCGCACGCTTGGCCGCGAGGTGTTGGCGAGAGCCACGCTCTATTCCTCCGCCGAGCCCTGCGCGATGTGCGCCGGCGCGATCTACTGGGCCGGCATCGGCCGTGTCGTCTATGGCCTCAGCGAGCACCGCCTGCGCGGCATCACCGGCGATCATCCGGAGAACCCGACGCTCGACTTGCCCTGTCGCGAAGTCTTTGCCAGCGGCCAGCGGCCGACAGAGGTTGCGGGGCCGCTGCTCGAAGACGAGGCCGAAGCGCTGCACGACGGCGTGTGGACGAAGTAGCAAACACCAATTCAATTTCGTAGAGCGGATTGCGCCTACGGCTCATCCCCTACCTACCTTCCTGCCCACAAACGAAGATGACGCCGCGGAGGTTTGACGCGGCGCCATCGTCGTTCACCTGAAGCGTGTCAGGTGGCTAGAATTTCACAGTGACACCGGAGTAGAGCGAGGACTCGGTGCAGGAGCCTGTGCTCACCCTCGCGCCGCCGGCCAGGGTGGTGCAGGCCACGGCGTTGTTGTGATCGAGGCCGAACTTGTTCTGCCAATACCGGTAGGCGACCCAGACGTCCACGAAGTGCGAGTACTTCTCACCCCACACTGCCTTCGAGGCATCGAGGGTCAGGCGGATCGGCTCGGAGTTGAACTCGACCTTGGTGGGATAGACGCCGTTGGCGACGCTGGCGGGAAGCGGCTCAGTGTCGGTGCCCTTCTTGCCGTACCACGCCGCTCGGCCGCTGATCGAGAAATACTGCATGTTCTGCGGCAGGAAGCCGAGGTCCATATAGTAGTTGGTTTCGATCGCCCAGGTCGGCTTGAACGATGTGTTGCCGTCAGCAATACACGGAGCGGACCAACCGGCGCCGCACTGCGAGAAGGAGTTGTGGTTGGCGAACTCCCAATACACCAGCGGCGCGACGTTGAAGTAGCCCTTATAGGGGAGATCGAAGGCGAACTGCAGACCGGCGACAACGTCGCGCTTGGCGGCGCCGAAATACCGGTTCTCCGTGTTGGCATCCATGCCAATCTCGAACGAGATGTTGTGCAGCGGGCCCTGCGTGAATGCCTTGGTGTTGAAGATCTCGTTCCAGCCGAAGGTCGAGCGGAAAAGACCGTAGATTTCTGTCGCGCCGGCACAGCTCGTCGGCGTCGCAGCGAAGCCCGCAGCCGGCGAAACGACCACGCCTGTGGCGGTACACGGGCCGGCCGGATCATTGTGGTCCGACTTGAACATCGAGATGGTGAAGAAGTTGGTGCCGTAGGTCCAGGCATCGAAGTGGGTGAAGGAGTAGACCTGCTTCGTCGTCTTGGCGTTGATCACGCCGTTTGTGTTGGTGAACGCACCGGGCTGCGAGGCATTGAAGATGTAGGAGAAGGTGACGCGGTCGTCGATCACCAGGAAGAACGGAAGGTCGGCCGCCTTCTTGGCAGCCTTGACCGGCAGATCCGCCGCCTGAGCCAGGCCACCGGTAGCAACCGTAGCAAGTGACAGCGCGCCTGCTGCAATTGCCTTGAAACGAAACGACATCCTGAATACCCCCAAGTTTGGACACGTAAAAATGAACGTCCCTTGGGTGCGACACTTGCGCCGATCTCCCGGAGTGAGAAGCCTCAACTTGTTTCAAGGCATGCCGCTTGTTTGCACAGGGCGCGGCGTTTCACCGGCCGATTTGGAAGGCCAACCTCACCGCCACGCCGTCGGCCGAAAGTGACCCATTGCCGGATATCCCCATTTGATTTCGTTCGCCTTTTCATGTCGACCGGACAAGGCAAACAAGATGGGTGGAAGCTACTGTCGCGGTGTTCGCAAATGCATACGCGTGCTGGCGCGTCTCTGCTTAACTTCACGCCAAGCCTGCATAGCGGGTTCCGATTTGGCTTGAGCCGTCACAAATTTGCAACAGGCGTCACACGCAAGCCGGGACTGCAAAGGCTGCTCGGAAGGTGTCTGAGGACGATCGCCGCCGGCGAGAGCCGAGACTCGCCGACACCTCCTGCCTGCCGAAGCGTTGAGCAAGGGATGACGCTTTTTCACACCTTACGCGGCGGTTCAAACTAGCCCAGTATTGAGGCACTTCACCCCATGCAAGCGCATCAGCGAATGTTGGATCCCACGGCTAAGAGCCTGCATTCCGGCGAGTCCCCGCTCCTCAGGACGGTCGGGCTCACCAAGCGCTATGGCGATTTCCTCGCCAATGAGGCCATCGACATCGATATCTGGCCAACGGAAATCCACGCGCTGCTGGGCGAGAACGGCGCCGGCAAGTCGACGCTGGTCAAGGCGATCTACGGGCTGATCCAGCCCAGCGCTGGTCAGATTTTCTGGCAGGGCCAGCCGATCGTGCTGTCCGGTCCCTCGGAAGCGCGCAGCCGCGGCATCGGCATGGTGTTCCAGCATTTCTCGCTGTTCGACAATCTCACCGTCGCCGAGAACGTCGCGCTCGGCCTCGACGGGAAAGAATCCTTCAAGGACATGTCGGCGCGGCTTGAGCAGGTGTCGAAGACTTATGGATTGCCGCTCGATCCCAAACGCGAGGTCTGGCAATTGTCGGTCGGCGAACGCCAGCGCATTGAGATCGTTCGCGCGCTGATGCAGGATCCGCAATTCCTGATCCTTGACGAGCCCACCGCGGTGCTGACGCCACAGGAAGCCGACCAGCTCTTCGTCGTGCTGGAGCGGCTCAAGGCCGAAGGTCGCGCCATCCTCTACATCAGCCACAAGCTCGAAGAGGTGAAGCGCTTGTGCGACACGGCAACGATCCTGCGCGGCGGCAAGAAGGTGGAGACCTGCAATCCCAGGCTTGAGACCGCCGCTTCGCTGGCGCGCATGATGGTCGGCGGTGAGATCAAGGAGGTGAAGGCGGCCGCCGGCCGGCAGACCACGGTGCCGCGCCTCGTCGTCAACGATCTCTCGCTCGCCCCTGGCGAGGCGCATGGCGTGCGGCTCGAGCACATCTCGTTCGAGCTGAAAGGCGGCGAGATCCTCGGCATCGCCGGCGTCGCCGGCAACGGCCAGGACGAACTGTTCGCCGCGCTGTCCGGCGAACGCCTGTCGAAGGATCCCGGCACGATCGTCATCGAAGGCCTTGCTGCCGGCCATCTCTCGATCACGCAGCGCCGCAAGCTCGGTGCGGCCTTCGTTCCGGAGGAGCGGCTCGGCCACGGCACCGCGCCGCGCATGAAGCTTTCCGAGAATGCGCTTCTCACCGGGCACGCCGCCAGCGGCATGGTCCATCACGGCTTCATCGATACTGCCGCCACCCTGAAGACGGTTGACCGCGCAACCGAGACCTTCGACGTCCGCAAGGCCAAGCGCGATCCGGAAGCAGCATCCCTCTCCGGCGGCAATCTGCAGAAATTCATCGTGGGACGCGAGATCCTGCGCAATCCCGCGGTGCTGGTGGTGAGCCAGCCGACCTGGGGCGTCGACGCTGGCGCTGCCGCCGTCATCCGACAGGCGCTGCTTGATCTCGCAACCGCAGGCGCCGCCGTGCTCGTCACCAGCCAGGACCTCGACGAGCTCGCGGAAATCGCCGACCGCATCGCCGTGATGTTCCATGGCCATCTGTCCGCACCGCTCGCCGCCAGCGAGGCGACGCGCGAAAAACTAGGCCTGTTGATGGGCGGCAGCACGCTGGAGCCGAAGGAGGCTGCGCATGCAGTTGGTGCTTGAGAAGCGCGCCGAACGCTCCAACGCGATCGCGCTGATCTCGCCGCTGATCGCGATCGGCCTCACGATCGTGACCATGGTCATCCTGTTCGCGATCCTCGGCAAAAATCCGCTGCTCGCGCTGCACGCCTATTTCGTCGCGCCTTTGACCGACAGCTATTCGCTGCAGGAAATCGCGGTGAAGGCGACACCGCTGGTGATGATCGCGATCGGGCTTTCGCTCTGCTATCTCGCCAATGCCTGGAACATCGGTGCCGAAGGGCAATTCCTGATCGGAGCGGTCGCCGGAAGCTGGATTGCGGTGAAGACGCAGGGCACCGACGCTGGCGTCTGGGTGCTGCCGGTCATGCTCGTGCTCGCGGCCGCCGCAGGCGCGCTCTACGCACTGATCCCGGCAATCTGCAAGGTGAAGTTCGGCGCCAGCGAAATCCTGACCAGCCTGATGCTGGTGTATGTGGCCGATCTCTTCCTCGACTATCTCGTGCGCGGCCCCTGGCGCGATCCGCACGGTTTCAATTTCCCGACCACCGCCGAGTTCGATCCGGTCGCGACGGTGCCGCTGCTGATCGAAGGCGGCCGGCTGCATCTGGGCTCGATCATCGCCCTGCTCGTCGTCGCGGCAGCCGCAATCCTGCTGGGACGCACCATCAAGGGCTTCGAGATCCGTGTGGTGGGCGCCGCGCCACGCGCCGCGCGGTTCGGCGGCTTCAATTCCAACCAGTTGATCATCCTGACCTTCGCCGTCTCCGGCGCGCTGGCGGGCCTCGCCGGCATCATCGAGGTCGCGGGTCCGGTCGGGCATCTCCAGCCCGGCATCTCGCCGGGTTACGGTTTTACGGCGATCATCGTCGCCTTTCTCGGCCGGCTGAACCCGCTTGGAATATTAATTGCAGGCCTTTTTCTCGCGTTGACCTTTATCGGCGGCGAGCAGGCGCAGATCGCGATGAAGATCCCGTTGGACGTGACAAAGGTTTTTCAAGGCATCCTGCTGTTCTACGTGCTCGCCTGCGATTCCCTCATTCTCTACCGGTTCAAGCTGGTCTTTCCGAACCGACAGGTGGCTCGTGGAACTCATTGAAGCCATCATCCTCGCGGTGCTCGCCGCCTCGACGCCGCTCCTGATCGCGGCGACCGGCGAGCTCGTGACCGAGCGCTCCGGTGTGCTCAATCTCGGCGTCGAGGGCATGATGATCGTCGGCGCCGCATGTGGCTTTGCAGGTGCGTGGTTGACCGGCTCGATCTTTATCGGCGCACTGTTCGGCATCGTCGCCGGCACGTTGATATCACTGGTCTTCGCACTGATGGCGCTCGGGCTTGCGGTCAACCAAGTTGCGACAGGGCTGGCGCTGACCATCCTTGGTGTCGGACTCTCCGGCCTGATCGGCGCTGGCTTCGTCGGCGAGCGCATCACGCCGGCGCTGCATCTCAACATTCCCGGTCTCACGGATATTCCGCTGGTTGGCCGCGTGTTGTTCGGCGAGGACGCCTTCGTCTATTTCTCGCTGGCGCTGGTCATCGGCGTCTGGTGGTTCCTGTACCGTACGCGGCCGGGATTGATCCTGCGCGCCTGCGGCGACAACCACGTGTCTGCGCATGCGCTCGGCTATCCCGTGCTGCGCATCCGCACCTTAGCGGTGATGTTCGGCGGCGCCTGCGCAGGACTTGCCGGCGCTTATCTGCCGCTCGCCTATACGCCCTTCTTCATTCCGGGCATGACCGCAGGCCGCGGCTGGATCGCGCTGGCGCTGGTGGTGTTCTCGTCCTGGCGGCCGGGCCGCCTCGTGGTCGGCGCGTATCTGTTCGGCGCGGTGACGATCCTGCAGCTGCACGCGCAGGGCTGGGGCGTCGGCATTCCCTCGCAGTTGATGTCGGCGCTGCCTTATCTTGCGACTGTCATCGTCCTGGTCCTGCTCTCCCGCGCGCGCACGGGTGGATCGACCGCACCGGCTGCGCTTGGCACCGTGTTCGTGCCTGACCGCTAGCGTTTCATCTCCGCACCGTGCGCGATGGGGCGCGCACGGTGCGGATCATGGCTTTCCCCTGATGTTTGGAGATTGATGATGAGGAAATCACTTCTTGCGCTGGCTGCCGGGCTCTTGCTTGCCGGGAGCGTCAGTGCAGCCTCCGCCGCCGACAAGCTGAAAGTCGGATTTATCTACCTCGGCCCGGTCGGTGACCTCGGCTGGACCTATCAGCATGAGCTGGCACGCCAGGCGCTGGTGAAGGAGCTCGGCGACAAGATCGAGACCACTTTCCTCGAAAACGTGCCTGAAGGCCCCGACGCCGAGCGCTCCATCGAGCAGCTCGTCCGCGCCGGCAACAAGCTGATCTTCACCACCTCGTTCGGCTACATGGATCCGACGCTCAAGGTCGCGAAGAAATATCCGAACGTGCATTTCGAGCACGCGACCGGATACAAGCGCAACCCGAACATGTCGACTTATTCGGCCAAATGGTACCAGGGCCGCTACATCCAGGGCCTGATCGCGGCCAAGATGTCGAAGTCCGGCGTGCTCGGCTATATCGGCTCGTTCCCGATTCCCGAGGTCGTCTCCGGCATCAACGCGACGATCCTCGCCGCGCAGACCATCAATCCGAACATCAAGGTCAAGATCATCTGGGCCAACACCTGGTTCGACCCAGGCAAGGAAGCCGACGCCGCCAAGGCGCTGATCGACCAGGGCGCCGACATCATCATGCAGCACACGGATTCGCCGGCGGCAATGCAGATCGCCAGCGAACGCGGCAAGCTCGCCTTCGGCCAGGATTCCGAGATGATCAAGTTCGGGCCGAAGACCCAGCTGACCTCGATCCTCGATACCTGGGGTCCCTACTACATCGCCCGGGTCAAGGCCGAGCTCGACGGAACCTGGAAATCCGAGGACACATGGGGCGGCCTCGACAGCCACATGTTCGCGATGGCGCCCTACACCAATATGCCTGACGACGTGAAGAAGATCGCCGAGGATGCCCAGGCGGCGATCACCGCGGGGAAGCTGCATCCGTTCAAGTGCCCGGTCCTTGGGCAGGACGGCAAGGAGGTCGAGTGCAAGGGCGGCGCCAATCTCGACGACGGCCAGATCCTCGGCATGAATTTCTATGTCAAAGGCATCGACGACAAACTGCCGGGCAAGTAGCACGCTTCTTGCATCGCCTAATCACCTGCTCCTCCCGGAGGAGGTTCGGAGGGGGTGGCCAGAAGCACCCGGCACTTGTGGTCGCCCCCTCTTTCTATCTTCGCCTGGATACTATCCCGCCTGCATGGCCCGCGCCGCTGAACTGTGGCGGTGGATGAGGTCTGCCACATCAAGGCCGGGGATCGCGCCGTCGATCACGGCCCATTTTCCTGCGACCATCACCCTGTCGGCCCGGTGCGCCCCGCACAGCACCAGAGCGGCCAGGGGATCGCCATGGCCGGAGAAGCGCAGCTCGTCGAGCCTGAACAGCGCGAGATCTGCTGCCTTCCCGACGGCGATCTCGCCGAGTTCCGGCCGGCCGACGCAGGCCGCCGAGCCCTTGGTGGCCCAGCGCAGCGCATCCTTATGACTGACCTTCGTCACCCCGTAGCGCGCCCGCTGCAGCAGAAACGCGGCCCGCACCTCCTGCATCAGGTTCGATCCGTCGTTCGAGGCCGAGCCATCGACGCCGATGCCGATGCCGACACCAGCCTCCTCCATCTCGCAGACGGGGCAGCAGCCGGAGGCCAGGAGCTGATTGCTACAGGCGCAATGACTGATCGTCGTCTTCGCCCTGCCGAGCCGCTTCATCTCGTCTGCATTGAAGAAGATGCCATGGGCAAGCCATGTCCGCGCATTGAGCCAACCGCATTGTTCGAGATAGTCGAGCGGACGGCAGCCATACATCTCCTGGCAGAACCTGTTCTCGTCCTCGGTCTCAGCAAGATGGGTATGCAGGCGCACGTCGAGCTTGTCGGCCAGATCGGCGGTGGCGCGCATCAGGGACGTCGACACCGAGAAGGGCGAGCAAGGTGCGAGCGCGATCTGCACCATCGCATCCGCGCCGCGCTGGTGGTGCCTGGCGACGACGCGCGCGCTGTCCGCGAGGATGGTGTCCTCATCCTGCACGACGCTATCGGGCGGCAGACCGCCGTCGCGCTGCGACAGGTTCATCGAGCCGCGCGTGAGCAGCACGCGCACGCCGAGCCGCCTGGCCACCGCCACCTCGATATCGACGGCGTCTTCGAGCCCTGCCGGAAATACGTAGTGATGATCCGTCGTAGTGGTGCAGCCCGACAGCAGCAGTTCGGCCATCGCCACCGTGACAGCGAGCTCGAGCGCATCAGGCGTCAGCTTCGCCCACACCGGATAGAGCGCCTGGAGCCAGGGAAACAACTCGCGGTCCATCGCCGCGGGTAGCGCCCGTGTCAGCGTCTGGTAAAAATGGTGATGGGTGTTGATGAGGCCGGGCAGCACGACGTGGTCGCCAGCATCGAACACCGCGACGTCAGCGGTTGCGGGCGCACCGCCGGCCGGCACCAGCTCGACAATTCGGCCGTCCCGCACCACGACGCCGCGCTCGGCGCCATCGGCGAGGATAGCCAGGGGATCCCTGATCCAGATCGGCTTTGCGGCGCTCATGAATCTGCTCCTCCTCACATCCGCTCCCGACAGGCCCTGCAAGGCAGGGGCCGGCCCGATTGCGCTTTTGCTGCGACTTGTTGTTGCGACTTGGCGCTTGTCTTGCAAGACTTTCTCCGGGCTCGATTCACTCGTTGGAAGCGTTGGCGTCGCCATGGACTTGAATACCATCACAGCGGTCGCCCATCCGCAAACGCGCGCGCAGCTGCCCGTTTGGACGCCAGGTGATGCTTGGCTCGCGGGCGGCACCTGGCTGTTCTCGGAGCCGCAAGTTCACCTGACTCGGCTCATCGATCTCACCGACCTCAAATGGCCGGCGCTGACGGTCACCGAGAGCCATTTCAGCATCGCGGCCACCTGCACCGTTGCGCAGCTCGATGGATTCGCCTGCCCACCCGACTGGTTCGCGGCACCGCTGATCAACCAGTGCTGCCGCGCCTTCCTTGCTTCGTTCAAGATATGGAAGACGGCGACGGTCGGCGGCAATCTCTCCATGTCGCTGCCGGCGGGACCGATGATCTCGCTCACCGCGGCGCTGGAGGGCGTCTGCACCATCTGGAAGGCCGGCGGCGGCGAACAGATGATGCCCGTCATCGACTTCGTCACCGGCAACCAGCGTAACCTTCTGGCGCCGGGGGATCTGCTCCGGCAGATCGATATTCCGATCGCCGCGCTGAAGCGTCGTACGGCCTTCCGCCAGATCTCGCTGGCGCCGGTCGGCCGCTCGGCGGCGCTCCTGATCGGCAGTCTGGATGCCGATGGCACGCTGACGCTCACGGTCTCCGCGTCGACGGTGCGGCCGATCCGGTTGTCCTTTCGCGAGGCCCCTCACACGAAAGCGCTTCGCGACGCTATCGCGCAGCAGATTACGGACGATCTGTACCACACCGACATCCACGGCAAGCCGCTCTGGCGCAAGCACATGACATTGCGGCTTGCCGAAGAGATTCGCGACGAACTCCTCGGAGCACCGTCGTCATGAGCTTCGAGGTCAATGGCACGACGTTTCCGCAGGAGCCACGCGCCGGCCAGTGCCTGCGCACGTTCCTGCGCGAGCTCGGCCATTTCGGCGTGAAGAAGGGCTGCGACGCCGGCGATTGCGGCGCCTGCACCGTGCTGTTGGACGGCGAACCGGTGCATAGCTGCCTGATCCCGGCCTTCCGCGCCGAAGGTCGCGCCGTCACCACGATCGAAGGTCTGGGCGGAGACGGCGGCGCGCACCCGATGCAGCAGGCTTTCCTCGATGCGCAGGGCTTTCAATGCGGCTTCTGCACCGCCGGCATGATCCTGACCTGCGCCTCGCTGAACCAGGCGCAGCGCACCGATCTCGGCGTCGCGCTGAAGGGCAATATCTGCCGCTGCACCGGCTATCGCGCCATCGAGGACGCGTTGCTCGGCAAGACCAATATCGAGGAGAGCGTCGAGGCCGGCGCCGCATTCGGCCGCAGCCTGCCGGCGCCAGCTGGCCCCGATGTCGTGCGCGGCAAGGCGCGCTACACGTTCGACACGCAGATTGACGGCTTGCTGCATATCAAGCTGCTCCGTTCGCCCCATGCCCACGCGAGGATCGTCGCGATCGACAAGTCGGAAGCACTGAACGTTCCCGGCGTGCACGCGGTGCTGACGCATGAGGATGCGCCCACCATCCTGATCTCGACCGCGCGGCATGAGAAGGACTGGATGGATCCCGAGGACACTCGTGTTCTCGACGAAATCGTCCGCTTCATCGGCCAGAAGGTCGCCGCCGTCGTCGCAGACAGCGAAGCCGCCGCGGAGGACGCATGCCGCCGGCTGAAGGTCAGTTACGAGATTTTGCCCGCGCTGGTCGATCCGGAGCAGGCGATGGCGCCGGGTGCACCCGTCATTCATCCCGATCGCACTACCGCGAACCGCGTCGCCGACGCCCAGCGCAATCTCGCTGCGGAGATGCATGGCGAATTCGGCGACGTGGCGGCTGCGCTCGCGACATCTGCCGTCACCTTCGAGGGCACCTTCCATAGTCACCGTGTGCAGCATGCCGCTTTGGAAACCCACGGCGGCCTCGCCTGGCTCGACGCTTCCGGCGTGCTCAATGTCCGCACCTCGACGCAGGTGCCGTTCCTGACCAGGCGCGCGCTGTCTGATATCTTCGAGCTTCCCATGGACAAGGTCCGCGTCTTGTGCGAGCGAGTCGGCGGCGGCTTTGGCGGCAAGCAGGAGATGTTCGTCGAGGACATTCTGGCGCTCGCCGCGCTCAAGACCGGACGTCCGGTGAAGCTGGAGCTCACCCGGGAGGAGCAGTTCATCGCAACCTCGACGCGGCACCCGATGCGGGTCCACGTCAAGGCCGGTGCCGACGCGGACGGCAAGCTCACCGCGCTCCAGCTCGACGTGCTCTCCAACACCGGCGCCTACGGCAATCACGCCGGCCCGGTGATGTTCCACTCGCTGGCGGAATCCATCAGCGTCTACAATTGCCGGAACAAGCGGGTCGACGGCCACGCGGTCTACACCAATACAGTGCCGGCAGGCGCGTTTCGTGGTTACGGCTTGCCGCAAACACTGATCGCGGTCGAGGCCGCGATCGACGAACTGGCCAAGCAACTCGGCATCAGCCCTTACGAGATGCGCCGGCGCAACGTCGTCAAGCCCGGCGATCCCATGGTGTCCCCACCGCCGTCGGAATTTCACGACGTGTTCTACGGCTCCTACGGGCTCGACCAGTGCCTCGACCTCGTCGAGCGCGCGATGCAGGCCGATGGCCCGCAGCCGGACCTGTCGCCGGAGTGGCTGATCGGCGACGGCGTCGCGCTGACCATGATCGACACGGTGCCCCCGGCGGGCCATCTCGCGGACGCGATGGTCACCCTCAACGACGACGCCAGCTTCGACCTCACCGTCGGCACCGCCGAATTCGGCAACGGCACCAGCACCGTGCACCGGCAGATCGCGGCGACCACGCTTGCGACCACCGTCGACCGGATCCGCCTGCGCCAGTCCGACACCGCCCATGGCGGCCACGACACCGGCGCCTATGGCAGCGCCGGCATGTTCGTCGCCGGGAAGGCGACGCATGCGGCAGCCGTGCAGCTCGCAACCGAGCTGAAGGCGGCCGCCGCCGGCGCATGGCTCTGCGAAGTCGGCAGCTGCACGCTCGAGAGCGAGGCCGTCGTCAGTGGCGTACGGCGCATGTCCTTTGTCGAGCTGGCAAAGCTCGCGCGCGAGCGCGGACAGCCGTTGGCAGGCGCCGGCAATTCCGGCGGGACGCCGCGTTCGGTCGGCTTCAACGTGCAGGGCTTTCGCGTCGCCGTGAACAAGGGCACCGGCGAGCTCCGGATTCTCAGGAGCGTGCATGCGGCGGACGCCGGCGTCGTCGCCAATCCCATGCAATGCCGCGGCCAGGTCGAAGGCGGTGTCGCGCAGGCGCTCGGTGCCGCGCTCTACGAGGAGATGGTGATCGACGCGGACGGCCGCGTCGCCAACCCCAAATTTCGCGACTATCACCTGCCCTCTTTCGCCGATGTCCCCCGCACCGAGGTCTTCTTCGCCGAGACCTCCGACACGATCGGCCCGCTGGGGGCGAAGTCGATGAGCGAGAGTCCGTACAATCCGGTCGCCGCCGCGCTCGGCAACGCGATTGCCGATGCCACCGGCATCCGCTTCACGGCGCCGCCCTACAAGCCGGACCGGCTGTTTCCGGCGCTGCACGAGAAGTTCGGCAATTAACTGCCGCGATAGGTTGAATAGCTCCACGGCGTGACGAGCAGCGGCACGTGGTAGTGGCTTTCCGGCTCGCTGATCGCAAAGCGTAGCGGGATCTCGTCGAGGAACGGCGGGTCGGTGAGCTGCACGTTGCGCTCGGCGTAATATTTGGCGACGCTAAACCGGAGCTCGTAGCGGCCGATCGGCAGCGGCCGGCCGCCGATCAGCGGCTGGTCGGTGCGGCCGTCCGCATTGGTCACCGCGCGCGCTATCACGCGGCTCTCGCCGAGATTCGCGAGCTCGACCAGCTCGACCGGAATGCCCGGTGCGGGCTTGCCGGCGTGGTTGTCCAGCACGTGGGTCGAGAGCCGGCCGTGCACTTTCAGCTTGTCGTCAGCACTGACGAGCTGGTCCAGCCGCAGCGCAGCGATGCGGGAGATTTCCTCGAGCGCGCGGCGTGTCTCGGTCTTGGCAATGTTCTGCAGTCGCGACTCGAAGTCACGCAGAATGGAGTCCTTGGTGTGCCGGCGCGCACAGACGATATAGGGGATACCGAATTTTTCGCGATACGCATTGTTCGCCCGCTCGAAGGCCGCATATTCGGTGTCCGACAGACGGTCTAGACCAGCGCTGCTCTGCTCGGCAGTCGAGTCAGGCGTGAGTCCCGCTGCGCGCTGGGTCTTGTTCGCGAGGTCGGGATGCGCGCGTATCAACGCCAGCTGCACCTCGGGCTCAGCGCTAGCGATCGCCGCCTTGATCGCGTCGAGCAGTGAATTGATGCCGGCAAACGGACGGCGCGCCGCGGCTTCTTGGGCAATCCAAGGCGAGTACTCGACCACGTTTTCAAGTACGGCCACGAAATCGTCGAAGCTCGCGGCATTGAGATCAGACAAGGCGATCTGTGACATTGCTGCCCTATCCGATCTCGAAAGCATCGTCGGCAAGGCCCGCATGCTTGTCGTGCCAATGCTGGGCGATCTGCAATCGCGTCGGCACCCAGACGCGCTCGTGCTTGCCGATGTAGTCGAGGAAGCGGATCAGCCCCGCCGCGCGGCCGGGGCGACCGGCGAGACGACAGTGCAGGCCGACCGACATCATCTTCGGCGCGCTCTCGCCTTCGGCATAGAGCACGTCGAAGGCATCCTTCAGATAGGTGAAGAACTGCTCGCCTTCGGCAAAGCCTTGCGGATTGATGAAGCGCATGTCGTTGGCGTCGAGCGTATAGGGAATGACGAGTTGCTTACCGCTGGCGCCCTTGACCCAATAGGGCAGATCGTCGGCGTAGGAATCGCTGAGATAGAGGAAGCCGCCCTCCTCCATCAACAGACGGTTGGTGTTGATCGAGGAGCGCCCGGTGTACCAGCCGAGCGGCCGCGAGCCGGTCGCCGCGGTGTGGACGCGGATCGCTTCCGCGATCTCCGCGCGCTCCTGCGCCTCGGTCATGTCCTTGTGCTCGATCCACTTCAGGCTGTGGCTGGCGATGTCCCAGCCCGCTTCCTTCATGGCAGCTACGATTTCCGGATTGCGCTTCAGCGCTGTGGCGACGCCGAACACGGTAGTCGGCCACTTCCGCTCGCTGAACATCCGCCAGAGCCGCCAGAAGCCGGCGCGCGAGCCATATTCGAACATCGATTCGATATTGGCGTGGCGCTGGCCGGGCCAAGGCTGTGCGCCGAGCACGTCGGACAGAAACGCTTCCGAGGCCGGGTCGCCATGCAGGATGTTGTTTTCGCCGCCCTCCTCGAAATTGACGACGAACTGCACCGCGACCCGCGCGTTGCCGGGCCATTGCGGGTGCGGCGGGTTGCGGCCGTAACCGCGGAGATCGCGCGGGTAGCGGGCACCAGTCACTCAGACTTCCTCGAAGCGGATCGGCAGCGCGCCCTTCCACAGCACGCTCTTGCCGAGCGTCGCCAGATTCTCCAAGCCGGAGGTCAACGTGATGAAATGGTTGCCGGCGAGCTGGCCCATCTTGCTCGCGAAGTGCACGCCGCCATACGCCATCAGGATCTCGGTCTCGCTGATGCCGCCGGGATAGAGGATGATCTGGCCGGGCGCGGGATAGCTGGTGTGATTCTCGTAGCCCACACCGAAATCGAGGTCGCCGAGCGGCATCCACACCCCCTCGCCGCTCCAGCGCACGTGGATGATGTGGCTTTCGAACGGCAGCGCCTTGCGGAACGCGGCGACAGTCTTCGGGGCCGCTTGCTCCTCGAAACGAGCATCGAAGGTGAAGTCGCCGGCGCGGATAACGAGTTTGGTCATCTCATCTCTCTGGATCGGGGGCGGTGGCCCCACGGGGAATTTTCAGGCAAAGAGCACTCCGTCGGGCTTCGCGCAAGGGGCGCGGCCCGTTACCTGCGGTCGTAGGACCAGCCGAAAACGCCACTCCGCCGCGTCTCGGGCTCCGGCTCGGCGGCGGGCTGCGGCGCCTCCCTCAGTTCCGCCTGCGGCGACGGAGGCGGCACAGGCAAATTCTCGCATTTCATGGAGTAGACCAGCTTGCCGTCCGCGGTCCGCCCGATCGGCGCGCAGGGGTCCGGATGCGCCGCCGATGTTTTTGGGGTCAGCTTGACCTGCGCCACGGCCGGCGAGGCGATCAGCAGAAGGACCAGCAGATATTTCGACATCATTGTCGCCTGAAAACCAGATTTGGCCCATTGAACCGGATTGGAGCAGGCAAGTCCACCGGTGCCACCGGTCGCGATTGCCGAATATTTAGCCGAGGCTAGAAAATTGGCTCGCCCCAATGTGATGTCGCGAGCGGTGATATCGGCCGGGCGCGTCGCCATGTCAGCCGCGACGGCGACACACAAAACACACATCTCACAGCCGGGCGTCGTCACGGGAGAAAGAAACAATGCAAAAGACTTTCATCATTCTCGGCGCGACGCTGATTGCCGCCGCCGCCATCCAGACTGCCGCGGCGAACGACCGCCGTCATGTCCGCAAGGCGCAGCCCCATCCCATCACCCAGTCGGTGCGCGACTCCAACGCCGCGCTCTGGCCGTCGCAGCCGACCGGGCCCGACTGGTCCCGCTATTCCAACGGCGCGATGTCTGCACCAGCGGGACGGTGATACCGGAAGCCTAGCGCGATCAGCGAAACTGCCTCCACGTCGTCATTGCGAGGAGCTCTTGCGACGAAGCCATCCAGACATTTTCCACGGATGCATTTCTGGATCGCTCGCTGCGATCGCAATGACGGAGCAAAGGGCAGCATCGCCGTCCTCCAATTCAGGTTCAACTTGCAGACATGCCTTCGCGTCCTCGCGGCGCGTTTCGCCCGAGCTTTGCTTCGTCGCTTCACCCTCTTGTCCAAGAGGGCGCAGGGAAGGCCGGGTGCCGGCTGGCAC
>NZ_JBVVOU010000036.1:0-55263 GCF_055807635.1 Bradyrhizobium sp. Kon56
CCTTCACGCAACGCCATCGTAGAACTCGCCGCGCTCGCGCGCATGTGTCAATCAGGCGGCCTTCGTCGTATGCGTACAGATTGAGGAGGAAGTCGGCCAGCTGTTGGGCTCTGGTGCGGCGCATTTTCTTCTTTAGTGCAGGAGTTCATCAGGGGACCTCAAGGCGCGCGAATTGACACGCTATCTAATCGCCAGCCGGCGGCGCAGTGAGGCGACGTCGCATTTAGCTGCGCGCACGCCTTCCATATTTTCCGCGCCAGGCAGATTGACAACGTTGAGCAGGGTCGTGATGACGATCTCGTCCAGACTCCGATGAAGGCGGGCGCGCTGCCGACGATAATATCTAATCGACTAGCGGCAACCTCAGTTAACAAGCCTGCAGGTCACAGGCCCGTACTGCTTGTACTTCGGTGGTCACGCGAGAATTCACCGCAGTCGCCGAGGCTCTCCTCCTTGGACTTGTTTCCAGTCATCGAACTAGCCGCGGTGCCCCGCTTGGTGCATCTAAGACGCGACGGCTAGATGCGTCGGGGCACAAACACTGCTGCCGTTACAAACGACGCTATTCTTCCGAGAGAGCGTGCAATTTGCCGCGATCCGGCGGAAACCGGTTAAAGAGCATGATTGAATGCCGTGCATTCGCGTGCCAGTGCAGCCATAAGCAGCTTGGCAAAGAAGGTTCCATATCACCGAGGCGAGCTGCGACTTCGGATGTCGCCGTAAGCTTCATGAGCCTTGCGTACCCGCGGCTTTGACGTGTTGACGCGTTTGGCACGGCGACGCGCGTCGATGCTGAGCGACACATCGCAATTGGTAGTACCGCGGCCTTGCAAGTGATGGTCATCGCCATGGTCCTTCATCTCGTGACACTGCGTCGCGCGACGATCCCAGATCGCAACGTCACCCGGCATCCAACTCCATCGCACCGTGTTTTCCGGCGCGGTGATGTACGATTGGAAGAGACCGAAGAGTTTTTGCCCGGTATCTTTCTGCAAGCCAACAAAGCGGTGCACGAAGCCTCCGACCGAGAGCATGCGCTCACCTGTCTCGGGGTGCACTAGAATGACTGGATACTCTGTCTCTGAGTTCGTTCCGGCAAACACCTCATCCAACTCTTGTTTCTCTGCCCCGGTGGCTTGCGCTTTGATGGCATAGTCGTCGTCATTGCTGTGAACCGCCCAGAGCTGATCGGCGAGCATGCGCAATGATAGGGGAAGCGCTTGATATGCACCCGCCATATCCGACCAAACGGTATCGCCGCGATAGGGCGGACTTATCACGCTGCCCAGGAGGGACATCTTCGGATACCCCTCAACAATGATCAGCGTATGCTGCCGCTGGTCGGCGCGACCACCGCTCAGGCCGGAATCTGGCTTCAGAATCGACAGCATCGCCTTAGCGATACCGATTTGATGATCCGGAACCAGATCGCCTAGCCGGTGAACAAAGCGCTCATGCTGGGGGTCGTTAAGGGGCTGCTGGTCGCGGAAGAAGATGACCTTATGCTCGAGCATCAACTGGTTGATCGCGTGGATAACCTCGTCTGGCAGATCATCCGACAGCCTGAGGTTCCTAATCTCGGCACCAAGTCGAACTCCGAGCTTGTTGATGTCCGCTCTCGGAATAAGCTCGTGAATGGTTGTTGCGTTGCTCATGATCACCTTCATTGTCGCGATCCCCTGAACAAATGCTCCGCTATGCGCTGATCGCGGACGCGACAGCGGAGATATTCGAGATCGTCTCGGACACCGGCGACTTACCCGGCTTCAAACGCACAATAGACGGTCTCGCCTTGTCGCTCTAAATCCTAGGAGCGTTTGATGTATAGTCAATGAAACGAAACCAACTTTGTTTTTGGTAGCGAGCAACGATCACTTCGCGGAAGGTGCAAGCGATGAAATACGCGCGTTGACTCTGCCGGATCGAACAATTCGCGTGCCACCGCAGACACACTCCTGAGATCAACGCACGAGACGTCTTTGAATCGTCGTATTCTTTGATCGAGGCGAGCGCGTAGTTTTGGCGGGCGATTATTGTGTAAGGTCAAGCGAACTTTCCGCTCGGCAGTCTCGTTTCATACTATTGTCACCAACGTCGGCGGGAGACATCTGCAGACGTTGGCGCCCAATGCCGTTGGCCGTGAAAGGAAGTGAGGGACGCGCGTCTGTCATTGTGGACGCTGGAAGGTTGTCGATCAAGCCTGGCGCGGGCACGGATCCTCGAGTCTTCGATTGGGAACGAAAAGCTCAAGTGACCAAGGCGTGATCTCCGGAAATAGTCAGCTGTCCTCGTCGGCACTGCAAACCTTCGATCGTATGTGACCAAGTCGACGCTCGCGCGTTGCTCAATAACTAGAAAGTCGCGTTGATTTGATTTCGGAGTGTCCAAGGCCCGGCAATATGGCCTGGGCAAGCCAATTCTGAGCTGCACCGCGAGTTGAGAGCTCATCAAGCCGAACCGGTACTCGCATTTGGGCTCGGACGGCCTGTCGCAAATCCGCCGAAGCGAACAACGTTTTCCGCTCCTCCATCAATTCAACGTTATGCCGCAGTTTGAACAGCGACAGCACATTTCCAATTATTGCGGGAGACGTAAGCGTTTAGCCCGGCAACTATCGGCTCGGAACTATTCCACTGCATCAATCATCACGAACCGATCGACTTCCCCCGATTAGAGGTGCCGGGTGGGATCACACTGGTCTTTGCGGCCTGCGCGAAAGAAAGCGCCTCTTCAGGTCAGCGCATCGGCAGCATCTGTGATTCCGGTATAGACCGCATCCAAGTCTGCCGCCGTGACGCAATAGGGCGGCATGACGTCGATTGTGTTACCGAGGGGTCTGAGCAGCAGATGTCGGTCCTTAAAGAACGCTTGAAGCTTCGGACCAATGTCTGCGAGATAGCCTGGATTTCTCGTCTTCAAATCGAGTGCCGTGACGGTCCCGGTCCGACGAACGTTTGCAAAGCACGGATCGGCGCGAAATGGTTCGATTGCCTGCTCTTGCATCTTGGCGATAGAGGCGACCTTCTTGGGAGTTTTCGGATCTTGCCAGAGCTCCAGATTGGCCTTCGCGGCGGCGCAGGCAATTGGATTGGCTGTATATGAACTCGAATGAAAGAACGTTCGCGTCCGGTCTGCCGAATAATGCGCGTCAAAAATTCTCGCACCACAGAGTGTAACCGCGAGCGGGACCGCCCCTCCCGTGAGGCCCTTTGAGTAACATGCAATATCTGGGATAACTTCGGCCTGCTCGCAGGCGAACAATGTACCGGTGCGCCCCCAGCCCGTCATCACCTCATCCGCAATGAACAGAACGTCCGAAACCTCGCAGATCCGCGTTATCTCTCTCAATACCCAGGATGGATACATCAGCATCCCACCCGCTCCGAGTACGAGAGGCTCCACGATAAAGGCGGCTGGCGCTTCGGTTCTACATACCGATGCGAGCGCATTAAGTGTTTCCCGTTCACGACCTTTGGCGGGGAATGGGATTGAAGTGACATCGAACAGCAGGGGACGGTAGGCTGCGTTGAACACGCCTCGAGCACCGACCGACATCGCTCCAACGGTATCGCCGTGATAGGAATGTTGCATTACCACAATGCGCGTGCGTGGCTTGCCTATGTTTTTCCAGTAGCCGAGGGCCATTTTTAGCGCAACTTCCACACTGGTCGACCCGCTATCGGAGAAGAATACGTGATCGAGACCGCGCGGTGTGATTTTCAAGAGCAGCGCTGGAAGCTCCTCAGCCGGTTCATGCGTATGTCAGGCAAAGATAATCTGGTTGAGCTTGCCTGCTTGCTCCCGGATCGCGCCCACAATATGTGGATGACAATGACCATGGGTCACGATCCACCACGATGAGATTGCATCGATGACCCGACGACCATCATCCGTGTGGAGATAAGCACCGTCAGCACGCACAATCTTGGTCATCTCGCCTTGAAGCGCGTGCTGCGTGAACGGATGCCAAATCGGCGACTTCTCCTTTGGCATTATGGATTCAAGAAATCATTACGCACAAACGAGTTTTTGAATACGGCCTGTAGCGACTCTGTCGAAAGAGGTGAAATCCATGGCAGTCGCCCCAGCCAACGCACCCGCCCCATATCGCAAATTGCGCTCTCAGTTTCCGGGTTCCTTTTCCCAATGAATGCGATCCCAAGAATATGCATATGCCGCCTCCGCAAAGCCTCAATCGAGAGCAGGGCGTGGTTGATCGTACCGAGCTCCGTACTTGCGCAAAGCACCACCGGAAGGCGCCATCGCTCGAATACGTCAATGTAGAGAGTGCCGCGATCCAGGGGCACCATCAGACCGCCCGCGCCCTCGATGACGAGTCGTCGCTCTCCCGTTTCCGGCACATGGAGCGAATCGACGTCAATACGAACTTCGTCAATCTCCGCGGAATGATGGGGTGATGCAGGTGTTCGCAGGCGGTAGAGCTCAGGCACGATGCGATCGGCCGAGAGACAGCCAAGACGTGCAACGGTCTCAGTATCGGTCTCGCTTTCCAGCCCGGCCTGGATCGGTTTCCAGTAATTGGCTTCGAGTAGATGGGCGAGGCCCGCGGAAAATACAGTTTTTCCGACCCCGGTATCTGTACCGGCCACCACGATCCGCGGACTCATCGAGACCAGCCCCTCTTCTCCAACTCCCTCGTTTCCTCAGACAGCGCATCGAGCATTGCGCAGATGTCATCTCTCCCGATGTTGAGCGTCAGTGAGATGCGCAAACGGGCCGTGCCGGGTGGCACGGTCGGTGGCCGGATACCTCTGACATCGAAGCCGCGGGTCTGCAGTGAGGAGGCGAGCAGCATTGCGCGAGCATTTTCGCCAA
This sequence comes from Bradyrhizobium sp. Kon56, assembly GCF_055807635.1. Taxonomy (NCBI): domain Bacteria; kingdom Pseudomonadati; phylum Pseudomonadota; class Alphaproteobacteria; order Hyphomicrobiales; family Nitrobacteraceae; genus Bradyrhizobium; species Bradyrhizobium sp. Kon56. Next base: position 4,837 of record NZ_JBVVOU010000036.1, read on the forward strand.
CGATATAGGGCACGATCTGCGAGCTCGAATCGCTGCGAACACCACGCGTTCGAATCTCGCCATGCGTAAACGCGACCAGCTCAGTCAAGCGTCGCTGTAGATCGGGTTCCTGTTGCAGGATCAGGAGTGCCTCCCGCACGGCGACGGCCATCAGTGGTGACGGCGCGGTGGCGAAGATAAACGGGCGGCACCGATTGACCATAAAATCGCGGAGGACGCGGGGACTGGTGACGAGCGCGCCTGCTGCACCTAGCGCTTTACCGCAGGTATGCATAACCAAAAGGTTTTCGCGTCGCTCATAGGGCGCCGTGAGTCCCCGGCCCTGCTGGCCGTAGACACCAGTGGCATGGGCCTCGTCTACCATCAAGAATGACTCATGCCGATCCGAAATCGCGATCAGTTCTTCAAGCGGGGCGAAGTCTCCATCCATGCTGTAGAGACTCTCCACCACGATCCAGATCCGGCCCACTCCACCATTGGCCCGCCACTCACGAATTGTACTTTCGACCGACTGAGGATCGTTATGGGCGGATATCCGAAAGTCGGCCCGCCCAGCTCGCGCACCTTCGTGAATACTTGCATGAACGAGAGAATCGAGAATCAGCAAATCGCCGCGCTGCGGTAGCGTTGTCAGGACGGCAAAATTCGCCACATAACCGCCGCCGAAAAAAAGTGCGGTCTCTGCGCCGAAGAACTTGGCAGCTTCTTCTTCGAGTCGTTCATGCTCCTCGCAGTTACCGCGCAGAAGCCGCGAGCCGCCCGCTCCGATCGCTGTGCCGGACTCAAGAGCCGCCAAGACAGCCTTTTTCATCCGCGGAGCGCTCGCGAGCGCCAGATAATCATTCGATACGAAGTCGATTCCCGTGCTCCGCTTGAGAAAGCGCAACCGGTCGTCTTTCTTCAAGCCACGCAAGGCCGCGACATACTCGGAATCGGCTGGACGGCTCAAATCCATTTTTCGTCCCCGGCTCTCTACGTAGAAACAATTGAATCGCCTGCAAGGACAACAGCTCCCAGCTGTCAGTCGCTCGGATTTGAACGTGGCAAGATGCGATTCTGCTTGTCGACCAGCACAACGCGTGGCTTGAATATCTTTGCCTCCGACTCCTCGAACGAGGCGTATGCGACGATAATCACTTTGTCCCCGGGCATTGCCAGCCGCGCGGCCGCACCATTCAATCCTATAATGGCTGAATCTCGGGGCGCCTCGATTAGATAGGTGGCGAAGCGTGCTCCAGTCTCAATGTTGTAGATTTCTACGCGTTCGTTGATCACGAACCCGGCTGCCTCCAATAGCGTACGATCAATTGAAATCGAGCCCTCGTAGTGCAGCTCGGCGTCGGTCACCGACGCGCGGTGAATTTTGCCTTTCATCAAGGTAATTTGCATTTTTCTAGCCTAAACTGAGATTGTACACAGCCTGCTCGTCGAGCTGCTTGACTCAGGCAAGCCCGGACGTGATACCGAGCCGGCCCAACAAATTTGCGTCCCGATCGCGCTGTAGGTTTTTGGTCGTCAACAGGACGTCACCGATAAAGATCGAATTTGCGCCGGCCAAGAGCATAGAGCCTGCAGCTCGTCCGTCATGTACTGCCGTCCGGCGGACAGCCGCACCACACTGATTGGCATCATGATCCGGGCTGTTGCCACGACTCGCACCACAGCAATGGGATCTGGACGCTCGGCGGTTTCGCTGACCGGCACGCCCTTGACCTCGTTCCAAAGGTTAATGGGCACGCTTTCCGGTTGGCTGGGAAGATTGGCGAGCAGCACGAGCATGGCGAGCCGGTCATCGACGCTCTCACCCATCCCGACAATGCCTCCGGAGCAGACCTTGATGCCCGCATCGCGCACATGTGCGAGTGTGTCGATGCGATCCTGGATGGTATGTGTGGTGATGATTTTTCCGTAGAACTCCGGCGCGGTGTCCACATTGTGATTGTAGAAGTCGAGCCCGGCGTCGAACAGCCGAGCGGCTTGTTTCGGCGTCAACATGCCGAGAGTGACGCACGTTTCCATGCCGAGACCTTTGACCGCGCCGATCATATGACAGACCTGATCGAGATCGCGATCTTTTGGACTGCGCCAGGCCGCGGCCCTGCAGAAGCGGGTCGCGCCGGCGTCTTTGGCGTGCTGAGCGGCGGCAACCACATTGGCGCGATCCATCACGCGGGTCGCCTTCAGTCCGATGTCGTAATGCGCACTCTGCGAACAGTAGCCGCAGTCTTCCGGGCAGCCGCCGGTCTTAATGCTGAGCAGGCTCGCGGTTTCGACATGGTTCGGATCGAAGTTCTCGCGATGAACGCTCTGGGCCTGAAAAATCAGGTCAGCAAAGGGCAGTCGATAGAGTGCCTCGGCTTCGGCGCGCTCCCAGTCACCGCGAACTGGCGCATTGTTGTGACTGGCATTTCTGTCCACTGCCACGGCGGCCCTTTCCCAGCGTCGAACGATTTTAGCCCAGAGGCAGCATCTTACCGTCGTCTTCAAGTAGAAAAGCGGCGGCTTTCGAAAGAATTTGCACCCATCAAGCGAGCTCTCCCCGATTCGCGCAGATTTCCATCGGCGAAGTGGAGGATTTATGCACGCCGACGCGTGCTCTTATCGAGAGCTGTGCTTATGTTGCCGCGATGGAGGCTCAGCAATCGTTACACCCGTTGCGGTACGCTCAAGCTCAAGTTAGTTGGGCCAGGTCACGTCATCGCGTTAAGGCCAGCCATGATCCGCCACATTGTCTTGTTCACCGCAAAGGATACGGCTTGTATCGAGCAAATGATCGAGGGCCTGTCGGTTCTTACCACAATCCCACATGCACGCCGGCTCGAGGTCGCTCGCAATTGCAAGTCCGACCAGCTCGGCAACGATATCGACGTCATCGTTTATGGAGAGTTCGACAACGAAATGGAACTTGCAGCTTACAAGGCGCATGATCTTTACCAGGAATCGATCAGGCGAGTGCGCCCACTTCGGGACCTCCGGTTCGCTGCTGACTACAATGTATCGCCGGATGCGGGCTTCGCATAAAGACAATGTAGACCTTGTTTTTGGCGCACAATTTTGAGCGGCGGTGCATCGCTAGGATCTCAAGCGCTTTCGACGTTCAGCGAGCATCGCTTTCATTGAAGTGAACCACCATACAGGCCCTTTTCGAAAGACAAATCGACGGTGATTGATAGCCCGACTCACCTCCGCGAACTGCAGTGGATTGAGCCTGTCACAGCGGCCCGCTGTCTCACGCATCGAGGGCAGCTTACATTTCTCGATAGCGCCATGAGTTACTTGGGCGCTACTCATATCTTGCCTGCGATCCGTTTAGTACCTACACGATCGTGGGCGGACGGGCGAGTTGCAATGGCGTAGCTCTTCAGGGGGATCCATGGGACGTTCTTCGCACTCTTCTCGCCGCGTATCGGCAAGAACATCGCCCGGATCTTCCTCCCTTCTAGGGAGGCGCCGCGGGCTTTTTGTCTTACGATCTCAACAGAACGTTGGAGAAGTTGCACGTGCCGGCGCTTTCCTGCCTGGGTCTGCCCCAGTCCATCTTACATTTCTATGACGTGGTCGTCAGCTTCGATCACCGTGACGGTAGATGCTGGATCGTGTCCACTGGATGGCCGGAGCAGCATCCTGCGCGTCGGAGCGAGCGTGCACACGCAGAGCCGATGACTTCACAGCGCCGCTTGACGGCCCAAGGTCGACGCCGAATTGTTCGGTCGGCATCGCCGGCGCATGGCGTTCTAACTTCAGCCGCGCGGGTTACATAGCGGCGGTACAGCGAGTCATTGGGTTAATTTTGTCTGGAGACGTCTTCGATCCAGGCATTGATACCTGCCGTGAAGGCGTTGCAGATTTCCTCCATATCTTCGGCGTATGAATCGTACTCCGCCTGCATATCGCCCCTGTAGAGGACAGAACGCGCGGCGATATCCTGCTCCAGAAATCCGGGGCCAAAGGAGGCGGAAAGCCGACCGAGACCCCGTTTGCGCCACAAGTCCATCTGCCACAACCTATCGCGCGCAGCATTAAAGCCTTGGAGGTAAAAGCCATCCATGGCGGATTGTGCGCGCAGGTGCGGAATGCCCCACCTGTCAATCAAGATTTCGGCATCAGCTTGGAGGCCGCGGACGCGTAGCGTTTCGTGAGTTGGAGCATCATTCATGGTGTCGATCCTGGCGAGCTTGCGCGAAACCGCTCCAGGCGATTCCAAGTCGGCAGTTCTTGGTTGGAGCCTGCATGCGACTTCTCCCCGCTCACTTCCTCGCCAGCTTGCTGAAGTCAGCTCTCCTGCGCTGACCATCAAGATGAAGATATACTTTGTATATTTAGGTGGTCAACGATCTGGGACGCGTCAAAGCAACCACGTCCTGGTGCACTTCGAGTAGATTGGCGCTGGGGCTATTTGTCAGCTTTGTGCAGATGAAGATTTCGGCGCGATGAACAGATGAACTGGTCACGCACATGGGCGCCCATTCCACCGCGTGCAAAATGAGGCCATCTACGCATGTGCGTGAGGATGCTCCTAAAGCCAGGATCGCGCTTAAGCGCGATCTGCAAGGCGATCGTGGAGCGGCCTTATTGTGCCGACGTTGAACTCGGAGATGGCTGCGGCTAGAGCACGATCCGGAAAAGTGTGGAGTTGGTTTTCGAAAAGACCATGCTCAATCAAGCACGATCGCGATTCACCCGATCCTATCGCTCTTTGGCGCGCAGCGATTGGTCTAGTTAGACCGGACCGACAAAGGAGCGCCGTGTCCTTGACCGCTCATTGCTCGGGATCACTTCTTTCTCTTACGTGAGCTTGGTCGCGATGAGCCCTTGGCCGCGTGGCGAAATTGATAGACGAAGTGATCGGCCCGCGAAATGGCGCGCCCTACAAACAGCGCCTCACCGCCCCGTCCAACGGCGGTATATTGCATGGCGAGGACCGGGAAACCCGGCACCACCTTGAGAAGCCCGGCTTGCTCCTCGGTGGTCGTCGAACCTTCGACCTGGTAGTCCATGTGCTCGAACGCGGCGTGAGCTTCGATCAGCGGCGTTATCAGGCGGGCTCGTCTTTTTGGTATTAGAATGTCTGCGAACTTGTTGGGAAACCAAGTCGTGTCCAGGACCACGGGCTCGTCATCTGCGAGAATGATCTTGTCAAGCCGATATCCCATGCCTGACTTCTCAAGCTCGATTGGACCATCATCAATCACATCGACCAGCGTCAATTGAAGCACTTGGATGCTGAGTTTCAAGCCCGCCTTGCGAAAAGTATCTTCGTAGTCCATTCCGATAACGCGCACGATCCTGCGCTTACTTGCGACGAAAACACCAAGGCCCTGTCGGCCAACGAGACGGCCCTCGAGCGAAAGGTCGCGGATCGCGCGCCTGATAGTGATCGTGCTGACGCCAAAATCCCTCGCGAGTTCTACGGCGCTAGGCAGTTGCGCACCGGGCTTATATGTGCCGCCATCGATTAGATTTCTCAGTTTTCGAGAGACCGATCGATAAAGGAAGCCATCATTCTCTGGCAGTCGTTCCGATTCAGATGTCTGCCGCTTAGCCATCATGAAATCCTACGTCGCATAAGAAGAAAAGCAGAATGGTCACCACCACGGCATCTGATCCTCTGGCCCGCCACACTCTGCACAATCTCATACCGGCGCTTGGACCGGTCAGTCGCAAGCGCAGTAACCGTTTTTCGGGAACCGATTGACAACACGCCCGAACGTAAAGGCTCGCCCTTGTCGTCTGCTGGTAGGCCAACTTGGGGAAACTCGCAACTGCGATGGGGGACATAGATTGCATTATGATGTGCGCTGGCTTGTCGCCATTCGAGGTTAGGCAGTGGCGGTCGTGGCCGAGCACTCGGCCAGCTCTCATAAGCCGCCACTGTTATCATCGGAGCTTCGTCCCGTATGTCGCCAGGGTAAACCCGCTGCTAAACCAATACGTCTGCCCTCGAGTAGAAGAATTTTCGGGCGGCTCGTCATTCATGCTCGCCTTCCAATGTACGACAAGCAGTGGGTCAGTTAACCTAAGCCAAACAGCGGCGCGCGCGCCTGCGCGACCGAGTAGATGATCGGCCGTCGTGTCATGCCAAGATGCCGGCGCTAGTCGCCTCCGAGGTCGAGATCGGCGCGCCCCGAGCGCAATATTTCCGACAAGATGAACTCGTCACCGTCCTCATGCCGTCACGAGAAGGAAGCTGTTCCCCATCGGCTATCGTGAATCGCCGAACAGTGCCCAGTGCCCCACATCAGCGTGTCTGCACCAGGACTGCTTCAGCGAGATCCCTCGATCAATAGCTGGCAGCAGCTGAAGCAGCGGTGATAGCGTGATGCGGCCGCACACTACGCCCTCCCTAGGCAAGACGAACAAGACAGCGCAAGATTTAGGCAAGCTCGCCCCGAGCTGCAGCTGCACGATGCTGCACGATGCTGCACGAGGATAGCGAAAAAACTCACGCCACGAGCAAGCTTCGCTTGTGCGAGCAGCACTTCCTGAGCCTACGACCCAACATTCCGCGATGCCGCGGTCGACGGCTCGCCCTGTTTGCAGGGCACAAATCTCGCGAGCCATCACTTTGTCGACCGACTTCGCCAAGCAGCCAAGAGCTATGAGGCCGGAGAAAGACCTTGGCGGTTAACGTCCATGAGGCGCGAACCGGACCTTGACTAGTCCGGTCCTATTCGCCTGGGGAGTCGCCTTCAGACCTTGGTGTTAGCTGCCAGGCACGGCCTACTATCCGAGACACCGGCGCCACGGGGCTTTTCAGCCCCCCATAAAGTCCCAGTCCATATCTCCCGCTACGATGGGCCAGTCCAGGTCTCCCTTTAGCCCAGTCTTCGCCATGAGCCTGCGAGCAGAGGCGCAGGCCGATAGGTAGATGACCCGCTCGTCCAACCGGGTGGAATGGCCGTCCTTGACGATGATTTGGCCGTCGCAGATCACGGTATCCACCGATCTGGAGCGCGCGACCAGAACGGTCTCGAAGACCGGGTCGGTGCCGGGACAGGCTTCGGGCAAGTCATTGCGTCGGATTGCCAGGTCTGCGCGCTTGCCGGGTTCAAGGGAGCCGATGCGATCTTGCCAGCCCTTGGCCCTGGCGCCCCCCAGGGTCGCGATCTCCAACGCGCCGCCCGGCGAGATGTAACCCCCTTGGCTGCGGCTCGCGAGATAAGCGATGTAAGGCAACTCGCCAAATGTCCATAACTTGCAAAGGTCGCTGCCGAAACCGAGATTGGTGCCCCGCGCGCGCAACTCCAGCATCCGTTGCCGCGCTGACTCGCCGATGCCGTAGAACAGGAAATTGCCGGGATGCCAGATCACGGACATTCCCGAGCGTACAATGGCGTCCACCTCGTCCTCGCGCAGAACATTCATGTGTACGAAGCTGACATTTGGCCCGAGGACACCGATCTCCTCGAAATGGACAAGGGCGTGTTTGCCAAGGCGCTTGTCTTCTGTCTCGACCGCCTGGGGCAGGAAGGATTGGTGCTGGGTGTAGATCGCGCCGTTGTCGTCGGCACATTTCTTTGCTGCAAGCATCAAGGTATCCGATGCTGATCCGGAGCCATAGACCGCGATATGTCCACCGATCAGGGCGTTGGGGTCCTTGTTGCGACGGAGCTCTTTTCCCATCAGCTTGAGGCTGCGTTCAAGGGATGGCGGCGTGCGGTCAAGCGCTGCCAAGTGTGTCCCTCCCAAGGAGTCTGAAAGATAGGGGTCAGCGAGCGAGCCCCGAATACCCACCGCCTCGGCCGCCTTGGCCGCCGTATCGGGCTCGAGCACCGTGCCCGGGTCGTCCATGAAACAAGTGTAGCCGTTGCGCGCCATCTCGAGGCACGCCAGCAAAGCCGAGGCGTGCTCGTCCTCGTCGCTCATGGCGTCGACCCATTCTGCGTAGATCGGCTTCGCGGCCTTCCCGGCCGTGCCCGATCTTCCCACTGCGGGACGCTTGGGGTCGTCGGTGATCGAGGCGCGGGTGAGATGCATGGTCGTGTGGTAGTGCGCCTCGACAAAGCCCGGGTGCACCACCGCGCCGCCGGCATCGATCACGCGGATCGGCACAACTGACGGCACAATGTCGCGCTCCGTCCCCTCCCCACCATCAGGATATTCCGGCCGGCAATTGCCACCGCACCAGGGCGATAGATCGTGCGTTTCGCGTCCATGCTAAGTACGCACGCGTTCTTGATCAGGATGTCGCAAGTAATCGGTGCCATGACCCACCCTCGTGGTGCTTTCCTAAGTGACCTTGACATACTCAATATACCTAGCAGCGACAAGTAGTGATAAGCGCTCTTCGCGAGGACTCCAACCGAACAAGTTATTCATACGCATGCCGTCAGACCGCGATGTAGAGGAGCGCGTCATTTTTTGGGGGCCGACGGCCGATTTGGTCATCGCCTGCACTTGGGATTTCGCGCGGTTTGTCCGGGAGCATCCTCTCGAGGAATGGTATCATCGAAAAAATCGCGCCGCTGGCCGAACCAACACTTGGGGTGAACGGCTAGGCTCAATTGGCTCAGTCATCGCGCGGCGGAGCAATGGTTGCCTGGCGTAAAACGGGGCGGTCACCGGCTTCAGAACTGGCGACTTCACTGCGCACATTTGTCCCTGGCGGCCTTTTCTCTCGAGGCAAGCAGGTCAATGTGTGTAGGAGGCTGCGATCAACCTTCCATTCAACTCGAGAAAATCTTCGACTGCGCTTGCAAAGCCGTCGAGTTCGTTTGCGGTCATCGGCAGAGACAAGGTCAGCATGCCCCTGCGGGCCAGATATTGGCCACGCGCTAACATCTCCAGATGAAAGAAGGGCTTGGCATTCGGATCTTCGGTCTCCGTGTCCGCGATGGTGCGGATGTCGCCCTCACGGAAATGGATGTTCATCATCGAGCCGCCTCCAGTGAACTGTATGGGCAGCGCACGAGCATGCGCGATCCCGTTAAGCCTCGCCCGCAGCGCGTCGCCCATGGCGTTTAGATGCATGAGACGCTCGCTAGTCAGCACTTTTGCCGCAGCCATTGAAATGGCATTGTTGTTAAACGTGTCGGCATGGGCAAGGGCGTCTGGCCGATTTGGATCGTAGAGCGACATGATGTCCTCGCGCCCTCCAAAGGCGCCGAAGGAAGCTCCTCCGCCGAGGTACTTGCCGAGGGTTGTGAGGTCTGGCGTAATTTCGAGGGCGCCTTGGAGCCCACCGGGCGCAAGGCGAGAGCACATAACTTCGTCAAAGATGAGAATGACGCCATGCCGCTCGCAAGCGGCGCGAATTGCTGACAGGAATTCCCGGCTGGCCGGAATGCATCCCGCCGACCCCTGCAGCGGCTCGACGATCACCGCCGCGAGATCGCGCGCCTCCCGGTCAATCGCAGCCACGGTCTGCTCTATGTTGTTGTAAGTGCAGAGCACAAGCGGAAGAGGCGCGTTTTGAACTGAATCGCCAGATTTATAAAGCAATACTCCCCCGTGATAGCCTCCTCGAAATGCCATAATTCGCGAACGTTTGGTGAAGGCTCTGGCTGTCACCAACGCCATAAGATTCGCCTCAGTGCCCGAATTCGTGAACCGGATGCTTTCGACAGATGGGAAGCGCGAACACAGGGAAGCCGCCAAGTGCGCCTCGTTCTCGATGTGCCCGCCATGCACCCAGCCCGTTTCAATAGCCTGCTGAAGAGCTGCTTTGATCGTCGGCTCTGAGTGGCCGAACAGCCCCGCGCTGTATTCACCCAGAAAATCAACATAGTCATTGCCATCGAAATCCTGAACTCGACAGCCCGAGCTCGCCTTTACGACCAAGGGAAACGGCTTAAAGTACAGAACGGATCTTGTATTTCCCCCGGGCATGAATCGAGATGCGCGCTCCATATGAGCGCGGCTCAGGGGGTGTTGACTGGAATAGCGCTCTTCTGCGTCGGTCAGCGCGAGAGCGAGATCTAGGTTGTGCTTGATGTCGTCCATAGCGAGTGTTCCTTGTTCAGTTCAAGCCGCGAATATCTAATAGGTCGGTTAGTCTGCTATTGGGATCGCCCGCCTTGGGCGCCAACGAATGACGATCACGCGCGTCTTAGGGCGGGCACCCATCGCCAGAATGATTTTTTTAGTTCAGCCCGCTTCAGAAGACGATTGCGCCCAGCAGGCGAGGGCCGGTGCCAAGCCCGTTCTAGGTTCACGGCCTCCGCGTGCCCACCGAGAAGCCGGTCGTTATCGGCAACTTGCTCCTGGCGATGCCGTCGTTGCAATCGCGCGAGCGCCTTCAGGGCCCTGCAAACTCTGAGGGTGTGGAATCGGCAGGACTCCAGATGATCGACATCGGGCCTCATGCGTCACATACCCCTTTCCATTTCGTGAGCAGTGGAAAGCACGTGGCCCTCACATCATAGATATACTTTGTATATCTACCCTCTCTGTCACTTGTTTAGAGAAACCCGGCTTCGCCGCAGGCTGGCTATTTCGAACTAAAATCCTCCAGAGCCCCTTCGTGCCGCTTGAGGATCAACGGCCATGAAATTTGTGCTTCGCGCGCTGTCGTCGACCCTCGAAGCTCGTTCCGAGCCGCCCATCGATCTGGCTCGCATTGTGCGAAGCACCATCTTCAATGATTGGTCATTAGCTTCGACCGATACACACATTCCGTGTCATGAAATTCTCCAGATCTTGATCGTGCGACAGCAGGCGATCATCGGCATGGACGGGGTACTCAAGTCGCGTCTCGATCGTGTGAAAGCTTCACCTATTCCGTTCAGACGCAGAATTTAGGCCAGACGAGGTGCCACATCGGAGGAATGCGGCTCGTGGGGCTGCTAACGTCTAAACCTGACTAGGTTCAGTGGGCCGGCCGTGCCGAGCCTCGGCATCTTGATGGAGCACCATGTCCGAAATCCTTGTTTTCCCGAAGCAAGAATTCGTCGCTTGTCTCAACCCGCCCTATTGCAAATGACTCCGATGACAAACCCCTCAACTGTGCTTTCAGCAATCGATCAGCATCACATCGACCAACGCCGCTACCCTCATGGGGTCGCTTTCATGGATGGGCAGTACCTGCCGATGTCCGAGGCCAAGATCTCTGTGCTCGATTGGGGTCTGTTGCACTCAGACGCAACCTACGACACGGTGCACGTCTGGAACGGTCGGTTTTTCCGGTTGGATTTGCATCTTGACCGCTTTTTGGCAGGTGTCGAACGTCTTCGAATGAAGCTGCCTTACGACCGCGAGAAGATCGCGTCGATCCTCGAGCAGTGTGTTGCTTTGTCGGGCCACAAATCGGCTTACGTGGAGATGATCTGCACGCGCGGATCATCGCCGACATTCAGCCGTGATCCCCGTCAAGCAGAGAACCGCTTTATCGCATTTGCTGTGCCTTACGGCTCGGTTGCCAACAAGGAACAATTGGAAAGAGGCTTGCACGTCGCGATCAGCGAGACCGTCCGTATTCCGCCTAACTCAGTCGATCCCACGATCAAGAACTATCATTGGCTGGATCTCGTCAAGGGCCTTTTCGACGCCTACGACAAAGGCGCCGAGACGGCGCTTATCCTAGATACGAACGGGTATGTCGCGGAAGGGCCAGGCTTCAATGTGTTCCTTGTGAAGGATGGATCGTTGAGGACGCCGACTTTTGGGGTGTTGCCGGGTATCACGCGTCGGACCGTCCTCGATCTCTGTGCTGAGATCGGGCTAGCCGCCACTGCTGCCGATATCAGTCGTGACGACATCAAGAAGGCTGACGAGGTGTTTATCACCTCCACTGCCGGCGGCATTATGCCAGTGACGCGCATCGATGACACCACGATCTCTAAAGGGCAGGTGGGATCCATTACCCGCCGGCTCACGGATCTCTACTGGCAAAAGCACGCTGATCCCGCGTGGTCGACTGCTATAGTTTATGCTTGAATGGAAATGGAACATGCGCTCGCAACTTGGCCAGCGACTTCGCGACAATCTCGATGAGCTATCATCGCGAAAACTCCTGAAAGTCGAGCAAGAGATCGCCTCGCCCCAGTCGACGCATATACACCTGCGTGCACTTGGCGAGCGCGACCTCCTGAACATGTGCGCCAACAACTATCTTGGTCTCGCCAATCACCCAACCCTGGTGCGAGCCGCGCACGCGGGTCTCGAACGGCATGGTTTTGGAATGTCGTCGGTGCGATTCATTTGTGGGACACACTCAGTTCATCGAGCGCTTGAAAACAGGCTTTCGAGCTACGTTCGGACGGAAGACACGATCCTATTCGGTTCGTGCTTCGATGCGAACGCCGGACTGTTTGAGGCCCTGCTGGACGCTGATGATGCGGTAATCAGCGATAGCCTGAATCATGCGAGCATTATAGATGGGATTCGGCTCTGCAAAGCGAAGCGCTTTCGCTATGCGAATAATGATATGAGCGAACTAGAGCAGGCTCTTCAAGAGGCAAGTGCCTGCCGAACAGTGCTCGTCGTGACCGATGGCGTGTTTTCCATGGATGGCGCTGCGGCGAATCTGCCTGGGATCTGCAATCTTGCAAAACGTTATGGCGCCTTGGTCATGGTCGATGACTCCCACGCCGTGGGGTTTATCGGCCCAGAGGGGCGTGGAACGCCAGCGCGGTACGGTCTGGAAGATCAGATTGATATTCTTACCGGCACGCTCGGCAAAGCGCTTGGCGGCGCATCGGGAGGGTACGTCTCAGGCCGGGGTGAGATCATTTCCTGGTTGCGACAGCGTGCGCGCCCATACCTTTTTTCAAACTCACTGATGCCGGCGATCTGTGAGGCATCATTGGCTGCAATTGATTTGGCAGAAAAAGCAGACGATCTGAGGCACAATCTTTCTGCTCGCACCCGTCAGCTACGTCAAGGATTGAGCGATCTGGGATTTCAAGTCTTGGGCAGCGATCACCCAATTGTGCCCGTGATGACCGGGGATGCGGCAATCGCGGTCCAGATTGCTGAGTTTGTGCGTGCGCATGACGTTCTCGTCGTTCCGTTCTCCTACCCTGTTGTGCCGGAAGGTGCTGCGCGGATTCGCATGCAAGTAAGTGCCACGCATTCTGCAGACGACATGGAAAAAGTGATCAAGGCATTCCAATTAGCCAGGGCGCATGTTGTGAGGAGTTAGGCACGACAGGTTCAACAAACTGTCATTGGTTCGCGCCGCAGATCCCATCGAGGCAGGCGGCGCTGTGTTGGCCCATGCGGCATAGGCGCGGGTCGCTCCGAACCATTTCCGCTTGGCCAACTCGTGCATTTGACGTTCATCTACAAGGTCGTCGGGTGATAAGATTGGGATTGTGAGGTTATTCACTGAATTCACATCCGAATGGATCTCACCATCTCGCGAAACAGCACTTGATCACGCAAACCGGTGTGGTTTTGGCGGCACGCAGGTGGCTGTGGATCCCGGTTGCCCCACCCGAGCTTCCTCGATCGCAGATCAGCAATCTGCTCCCGGATTACAGGCACAAGCCGGCCATCCTGCGATCTGAGCCCGGCGCCTGTGACATCGACGAAGAACGCTGAAATCTGCACCTCTCTTCTGTTGCGCTCCCCCTCCACGGCCTCTCTCGTGTGTGAAGCGTTCTCGGCAATGCTACTGCGCCCCTTCCATGCCGATCTGCGAAGGCGCGGAGACTCTCAAGACGGTCTTCCTGAGCCATAGAGTACGTCGCCGTTGCAAGCTGTCGACGCTTCTCCCGGTTCAAGGTGTCTTGGGAGCTCAGGGACCCCGCCACACGCGCTATCTCCTTAATGGTAGCAAGCACAAGCGGTGGCCGGCTGGCGACCAGCCTCGCGACCTCCCACACGCGTTGCTCAAGCTTTTCCTTCGGAAGCGCCTGGCCAGTGGTGTGCCTCCCCCGGGTCCATCCAGCGACACGCGATCAGAAGCTCCAACGCAAGTGATTGGAATGCTGCTCTAGCGGTCTGGCCGAATCGAGATCAGCGAGTGGCAGCGCGAAATTCCGATGGCGAAGGAGGACGCATAGATCAAGCCCCACGAGAGCGCTCGTCGAATCGGCCGTCGACTGTCCTGCTGTTGACACAGGCGATCACCGGATTGTTCAGGTCGCGAAATTACCGCAGCGCATCGAAGCCCTCGAAGCCATAGACTCGCTGACGCGAATTGCCGCTGGAGCCTTGAGGTCTCGGCCGGCGAAGAAAGACTTGTCCCGACGGTCTTTACGATGGCGCGCCTCGGTCGAATATGACCTCAACGACAGCGGCTTTGGAGCAGGCGGTGACGACGTCAGCTCTTCTTCAGGCTGAGCAACGCATCAGCGATCCAGGCGCCCTTGCCTTGCTCACAGACGATCAGCGGATTGATGTCGAGCTCGTCGATCTCCCAGGCATTCTTCTGTACGAAGTCAGCAATGCCCGCGATGACATCAATCGCTACCGTGAGATCGGCTTTAGGCTTGCCGCGATAGCCTTCGAGCAATGGGTAGAATTTCAGGCCGCGCAGCGCGGCCTCGATATCGTCGTGTGTCACCGGGAGCATCAGTGTGACTGTATCCCGCATCAGCCCGACTAGCACTCCACCGCTGCCAAGCGTCATGACCGCGCCAAACATCGGATCCCGGGTGAAACCGACGATCAGTTCAGCAACACCGTCTCGTACCATGCGTTCGACATACAGGCCGGTGCCGAGCGGCAACAAATCATGTGCCGCCGCACCGACGGAATCGGCGTCCTTGAGATTCAGCCGTACCGCTCCGACTTCTGATTTATGGGGCACACCCAGCGCCTTCAGCGCTACCGGAAAGCCGAGTGATATGGATGAAGACACCGCTTCCGCCGCGGTACTGGCGCGCTCCCCTTTTGGGACCGGAAGACCGGCCTTGATCAGCCGCTCTTTGGCCTCGGCTTCGTTCGACGTCACTCGTTCGCTCCCATGGACCCCGGCAGAGATGGTGTCGATAGACTGAGGCAGTGGCGAACGCCAAGCCGAACCGATGAAGGCAGCTGCCTGGGCTGCGTCCATAGCTTCCGCAATTCCGAGGAGTGGTACTATGCCTCGCGTCATCAGACCGGCCGCGTACTCCTCAGGCAGGTTCTCAGGAAGTGAAGACACTATGGCGCCTTGCGCCTTGTTCGTCTTCAGCGCCGCCTCGAAGGCGCGTGAGATCGTCCAATAGGCGCTGGCGTCCGGGCACCGGTCCGGACGCGGAAAGTCGACCACGGCGATATTGAGATCGAAGCCACCCGACACCATCGCTGAGGAGGTAGCCGTCAACGCGGGCTCGTTGTTCCAGGTGAAGGTATTATAATCGAGCGGGTTGGCTACCGCCACCAATGGCCCGAGGTCGATTTCACATGCGCGCGGTGCTGGTCGGTCAGGCTGGGGAAATGCACAAGATGCCCTACAGTGCTGTCGGCCATGATCGAGGCGTCGCCACCCGAGTAGCTCATCGAGGACAAGCGGTAGCCAGACAGAGGTCCGGTGACGTGCAGAAGTTTTAGCGCCTCGATGAAGGTGGAAATAGAATTGATGCGGGCGATGCCGAGTCGCTTCAGGAAGGCGCCGGATGCGGCGTCGGCACCGGCAAGCGAAGCTGTATGCGACACCGTCGCCTGCCGCGCCTGCTCGGAACGGCCAACTTTCATCGCGATGATCGGCTTCTTCAACTCCCGCGCGCGCGTCGCCAGTCTTTCGAAGCCGATCACAGAATCGAAGCCTTTGATGTGCAGGCCAAGCGCGGTGACGCGATCGTCCTCGATCAGGCCAAGTGCTATTTCGGAAAGAGCGGTCTGGGCCTGGTTGCCCGCGGTCATCAGAAAAGCGATCGGCAAGCCACGCTTCAGCATTGACATGCTGAGGGCGATGGCGGACGACTGTGTGATGATGGCAACGCCACGGCCGCCCTCGCCGAGCCTATTACCGCCATGCTGGTCGGGCCACAAGAGCGCGCCGTCGGCATAGTTGATCAGGCCATAGCAGTTGGGGCCGATGATCGGCATCTTGCCGGCGGCGGCGACGAGCTCGACCTGCAACCGCTCGCCATACTCATCATAGGCTTCCGTTTCGCGAAAGCCGGAAGCATAGCAGATCGCGCTGCCGGCACCGCGTTCGGCCACCTGCTTGATCACCTCAATGGTGAGATGGCGGTTGACGCCGACCCAGGCAGCGTCAGGAGCATCGGGCAGTTCAGCCACCGAGCGGTAGGTCTTGCAGCCGGCAACCTCGTCCTTACTGGGATGCACGGGCCAGATCTCGCCGGTAAAGCCCATCTTGATCGATTGTGCGACGACGGCTGCCGCCTGCCGACCTCCAAATACGGCAATTGTTTTCGGACACAGAATTCGTTTCAGCCTACGCATTGATCGAGCTCCAAGCGGACACAGGACTGCGCCCCAAATAATCTCGTCCAGGATTTCCGCCGTGCTTGCGTGGGCACTTGACGGCGACGTCGCGCCAAATGCGCACCTTTGGCCGGTGGCCCACCGGGCGTAGCCGCATGGACTGGATCCAGGGAGAGCCCGCACGAGCTGACACGACGTCACCATGGGTCTTGCCATTGGGTAGACCTCCGGGCTGACATTCGACTCCCGAACCGACGCCCCCTTCTTGAGTTGAATGCTCATAACTGAGCCCCCAAACTGGACCAGGGGATGATCGTCGGAATCGCGAGCAATGTTTCTAACATGGTCAGAGTCAGCCTTCGCGCTGGTGCCGCCCTCTGTCTTACAAGCGCGAGCAGATTGCATCGGTTCTCTCCGGCCATAAATCGGCCTACGTGCGGATGATTTGCATCCTCGGCATTCAGCAGCGATCCCCAGCAAGCAGAGAATCGCTTCAACGCGCTCAAGCCGCCTTGCGGGCCTCAGATGGGTCGTCAGGCAGCCAGCAATGTCTCAACCAAATTCACCCAATAGCCGATGCCATAAGGCAAAGCTTCATCGTTGAAATCATATGCCGGGTTGTGCACACCAGCGGTCGGTCCATTTCCAATGAAAATCATAGCGCCTGGCCGGGCCTCGAGCATGTAGGCAAAGTCCTCGGCCCCCAGACGCGGCTTGATGTTCTCGTCCACGGAAGCGGATCCGACGAGACTGCGTGCCGCCCTGATCGCCAGATTGGTCTCCTGGGTATGGTTGAAGGTCACCGGGACGGACCGACGGTATTTAAAGTCGATATCCGCGCCAAATCCGCGCGCTATGCCTTGGGCTGCTGCCATGATCTGGCGCTCGGCGAAGTCTCGCAGGTTAGGAACATGAGTTCTGACAGTCCCAGCCATTTCGACGTGATCAGCAATGATGTTGTAGGCGTTAGCGGCATTCAACTTGGTCACGGAGATTACGAGGGAATCGATTGGATTCGTGTTGCGCGAGACCAAAATCTGTAGGCCGACGATGATCTGTGCCGCAATTACGACTGGATCGATGGTCTCATGCGGCTTGGCCGCATGACCGCCACGCCCCTTCACGACAATGTCAAAATCGTCCTGCGAGGCCATGATCGGCCCATCGCAAATGCTGAACGTGCCGACCTCGGTGCCCGGCGCGTTGTGCATCCCAAAGACTTTAGAGATGCTGAAACGGTCCATGATTCCTTCCCGGACCATTTTTAGGCCGCCAGAGGGAAGTTCGACTTCTTCCGCCGGTTGAAAAATCAGGGCGACGCAGCCCTTGAAATTGCGCGTCTTGGCGAGGTATTTGGCGGCACCCAGCAACATAGCGGTATGACCATCGTGCCCGCACGCGTGCATTTTGCCCGGTACTCTCGAGGACCACGGTTTGTTTGAGGCCTCAAGGATTGGCAGCGCATCCATGTCGGCTCTCAACCCGATTGTGGGACCGTCTCCCCCCTCCCCTTGAATCAATGCAACGATACCGGTTTCAGCTATGCCCGTTTCGATGTGATTGATGCCGAAGGAAGCCAGCTTCTCGGTCACGAACCTCGCCGTGTTATGTACCTGAAAGTCGAGCTCGGGATTCTCGTGAAGATAGCGTCGCCAGGCGGTTACCTCACGCTGCAGATCGCGGAACTGTTCAACGCTATGCATGTCAGACCTTAACTTACGAATCCATTACGATACGGCACCAGTCGTATGCGGCGGTGTCCCCGTGCACCACTCATCAAGCGGCCGCGAGCACTCTCTGCTGCAGGCGCTTGCGTCCTGACTTTTTGGAATGGAGAACGCGGCAAGTGACAATGTAGAAGTGTCATGGCTGGACGTCGCATCTATTGGGCGGGAGCCGTGTCGGCTTCTGCACCCTCGTCGTGAATCACAAATACTCAGCATTCACCGCCGGATTGCTGATATTCGACGCTCTCATGTGGCCATTGGGGTACAGGCGTAACACGCGAATAGGACGTCATGGCCGCTTGAGGCTTACGGCGAGAGCTCTGCATGCTCTTCCTTCCGCCGCGGGCTTTCTGTCTCTTTATTTGGCGACCACCGGTATGGTTCGAGAAGCACGAGAGGTGAGCAATTGCGAGCCAGCTTCGGTCACGACAACGACCTCTTCATGCAGCATCAGCTTCGGTGATCCGTCGAAATACGAAGGATAGGAGGTGCTTGGCTCAATATTAATGATCATGCCTGGCTTCAGTATCGTCTTATCGTCCGGTTGAACGGAAGGTAGCTCCGGCATCCATAAACCCATGGAGTGCCCCATTCGCCCGATGTTCGTGGCTTTACCGCGATTATTTGAGCCATTTAGCACGGCTGACATTGCGCTCCAGACATTACAGATCGGAATGCCAGGTTTAGCGGCGGCAATTCCCGCTTCTGTGGCATCCCAAACGACTTGATAGGCATCCTGGGTGTGCGGATCAGGTGCACCGAACGCAAAGTGTCGGTCGAAGTCGCTCCAATAAAAGTCGAATAGACAGCCCGCATCAATAAACAGCAGGTCTCCATCCGACAGAACTTTGTCGCTCGGGACACCGTAGGGCCGCGTATAGCCCCCGCGGCCAGAGACACCAACGATCTTGCTTGTCTTCTCGACACCGCGACTGAAGCATTCGGTCTCGAACAAGCGACACACCTCTCGTTCCGTCATACCCAGACGGAGCTTTGGTGTCAGATTCTCAAATGCCTCTGAAACAAGCCCGCATACAGTTCGAATTCGGTCGACCTCTAATGGAGACTTGATCATTCGCAATGGAGTGAAAATTGGATCCGCTGCATCGACAAACGTCCGAGGTTTGATCGCATCCGCAACGCGCAAGAAATCTCCCGCAGGGAAGCCAAGTCTACTCTCCGCGCCAAGCTCTATGCCGATTCTGGCGTGCTCTGGCAATAGTTCACGCAACGCTCCGGCAAGTGCTGACACACCCTCATCCTTCGGATTCGGACTAGGCCAGCTCCGGCATTTTTTTACCCAGGTTGTCTCTCTATAAAACTGGTCGATTCCCTCGGGAACGATCGCAACAGCTTCACCAGACGAAAGAATAAGAAGAAATCGCGGCCGAGTCGTCTGCTGCGGCGTCGTGCTAGGCTCACCAACGAGATATCGCAAGTTGTGTTCGGCCGTCACCAGAAGCGCGTCTATAGTATGCTCTTTCATCAAACGCCGCGCCCGCTCGACCCAGCCTTCGTATTCGATCCGGGGAAACGGATCGTACGGAATTGTCTTAATCGAACCAAAACCAATAGCGTTCATCGCTTTTCTCCAGAGAAATACGTCAAGCGCTGGGCGACCGATAGTTTACATGCTGGTCCGACAGCACATGACAGCTTTCGCGGGCTCATTCGATATCCTTTGAAAGAGCCGCCCGCAGTTTCTTGTGAGAGAGCATCGGGACACCGAGTTCCTCTGCAAGCAGGCGAGCAACACCTTTGAAAGGAGCTTTCAGCTTATCGTGGTACACGATGCCTTGAATCCCACCCACGATCGAATGCACGCAAGCTCTTAGATCGACCAAGCGACTTTCCTGGTCATAGCCGCCCGACACTAGCCAATGGTTTGGTAGGACATGACTTGCTGCTATCGGGGGTTCGTCTTGTGCCTGCAATATGGCGCTCGTAAAGCTTGGTTCGAAGTGAACGCCACCGATGCAAAGGACGGAGGTTACCGCTTCGTCCATGCGATCGAACGTTCGCAATAGCGAACGCGCCAGCACCCGAGCGGCACGAGAATTAGTCCAATCTGCTGGCGAGCTTCCGATCTCGATATCGATTGCAGAAGGCCGCAAGTCAGCGAGACGGGTACCAGCATCACCCGCCTTGACGCCCGACCAATGAGTCGCTTCCAGGTAAGTGCGAAAGTCGGCAAGACCCGACGTGACGCGCTCGGCTTCGATGGCTAGAAGAAGGCCCCGAGTAATCCGGGGGTCGACTGCGCTGAAAGTCCCCGTCGCCAGGTCGCCGGTCGTTTGAACCGAGAAGATTGCGTTTTGTGCATTGGCCCCCTCGTGCCAATTCACGATTCCAATAACGTTGGCGTCACCGAAGCGTTCATTCAAGATTGGCGCGTAGCGCCCATAGTCGTTACTTACGACCTCGTTAGTGGGCACGATCGAAATCCTGGCGCCATGCAAGCCAGGAACCTCGAGTACGGAGTGCCCATCGAGCTCTAAACCCGTTCGAACAAGGGTGCATTCGGCCTTGAGGGCATCCAGAACGTGACCCGCAACCGGATCCCTTTCGTGATCGACGCAGAAGACGAAGACGGCATGTCTCACCGCGATTCTCCATCGAGTTCAACGCAGATCGAAAGCGTACGACATCTATCCTCAACTCGGCGCCCGCATCTTTTGGGCTTCATATGAAAACAGCATGCTATTTGAGCTGAGATCGTAGTTCGCAAGGCGCGACCAGGCGCTTGAGAGCCGATCAACCCCGGCCCGAACAGCCTCAGAATGGCGCCACGCGCGAGCTGAGTCTTGTGATCGGCTGGCGTCTTTGGCGAAGCAGCGCCGTGAAATCGCACAACTTGGAGATCGCGGGAGTTGATCGCCGAACTAGCAGAGAACCTCAGTTCGTCGCGCGCCAAGCCAGACTCAATTCTATCGCCAGACGCGAGAAACGTCGACGCCAGAACGCTGCAGAACCCTCGGTCGAGCAGAGCAAGCGAGTCAGGGGTGCAGCCGTCCATTTTGACTCGACGTTGAAAGAGATGCATGCCGCGCACAGCTTTTGGAGAGTCCTACATCACCATGTATTTATTAGAGCTGCCCCACGCTCACATTGTGCGTTTTTTTGTTAAGATCGCAGTTTTGCTGCGTTCTGCAGCAACAGCTTGTTCAAAACCGGTGAGACATCCAGCGGATACGATCGTACATGCTAGGCCACCACAGCGATCTTAGCGGCAAACCAGCTGGTGATCGGACGGTTGGAAGAGCAACATTATCGAGCATCGCCTACGCCGCCGAATCTCGAGCTTCAACGATGCGTCATGGCTTGACATGTAGTGAGTACGTCTGAGACTGTTATCGTGTCTGACGATGGTGTGCGGGAGAGTGCGATGAGCCGACAGGCACATCGCCGCCGACGGAGCAACCCCCCAAGGAAACTCTCAGGCCCAGGACCGCACACCGAGGACGATCTGGAGAGAGGTGCCAGTCGGCACCCACCGAAGGGGACCGTTATCCACTAGGATTGCGGAGAAAGCTCTCAGGTGCACGGACAGATTTGGGGACGGAGTGATGGCGAAAGCCATTTCACCGTTCATTCATCCCTGTCTTGGAGCATACGATGAGCACGATCATCATTATCGGATCCGGTATCACCGGAGTTACAACGGCCTATGCCTTGGCCTGCCGCGGCTATTCGGTCAGTGTCTTTGACCGCCAGCGTTATCCCGCGATGGACACTTCGTTTGCCAATGGCGGTCAATTATCGGCAAGCAATGCCGAAGTCTGGAATAACGCCGCAACGATCGTAAAAGGCTTGAGGTGGATGCTGCGCAAGGACGCACCATTGCTGCTGAACCCAAGTCCCAGTTTTCACAAATATACTTGGCTCGCGGAGTTCGTAGGCCAGATTCGGCATTACCGTCGCAATACGATCGAAACGACAAAGCTGGCGATAGCGGCGCGGCAACATCTGTTTGAGCTTGCCGATCGGGAGAGCATCGCTTTCGACTTGGAGCGGCGAGGAATATTACACGTTTATTCGAGTAAGGCCGACTTCGATACGGCTTCTCGCGTGAATCAGTTGCTGCTCCAGGGCGGATTGGATCGTCGCCCCGTGACGCCCTCCGAAATGCTCGCGATAGAGCCAGCGCTGCGTGATCAGTATTACGGTGGTTTCTTTACCCCATCTGACTCAACGGGCGACATTCACAAGTTCACGCGTGGTCTCGCTGCGGCTTGCGAGCGAAGGGGCGTACGCTTCGTCTTTGGTGCAGAGATCTGCGGCATGCAAGCTGATCGAGACGGTGTGGTCGTACGATGGGAAGGAGGCCCTCTGAAGGAGGAACTTAAAGCTGAAAGAGCGGTGGTCTGCGCTGGGGTCGGCAGCCGACGCATTGCTTCAATGCTGGGGGACAAGATAAACATTTATCCCGTCAAGGGATACTCCATCACGGTCGAGCTCGGGGATGAAACGAGCCAAAAGGCTGCGCCCCGTGTCAGCCTGCTCGACGAGGCCACCAAGATCGTGACCAGCCGGTTAGGAGAAGATCGCTTCCGTGTCGCTGGGACCGCGGAGTTCAACGGCGAGAACCGCGACATCCGCTGGGACCGAATTAAGCCTCTGGTGCGCTGGGTAGAGCGGTCTTTTCCGGATGTGTCCACCGCGCAGGTGGTGCCATGGGCAGGCTTGCGTCCTATGACACCTAGCATGATGCCGAGGGTCGGCCGAGGTAAAAGGCCGAATATCTTCTACAACACCGGTCATGGTCACCTCGGCTGGACATTATCCGCTGTCACAGCTGAGATGGTCGCGGACGTCATTGCAACAGATGATAGTAAAACTCGGCTGAGCCGATCCGTGGCCTCATAGGCGTTTAGCCTTATCCAGCTCGCAAAACTATGCTCCTGGCGGCATCAAAGCCGGGGGCATATCGCTTGACAGCGCCACAGCAGGATCTTGCAGTATTATCCTACGAACACGTTACCCTCACCGGCTTACGACCCGAGAGCTTAATTGCTCAGACGAAGACCTCGATGAGCCACTTGGCGCCGTCGCCTTCAACAGCCTCCATGTGACGCAATCATCATCCGTATAACTGCTTACGGATTAATGCCAGGCAAGAGAGTAGCGGATCTCTGCATGACCGAGCAGAAAAATATCCCCAGCCAACGACCTTGTTGTTATCGACAAAGGGGCCCATCACACTCGAGGGCCGACGTCATACCGGCACCGAACGCCAGCGGATCGACGGCAACTCTTATTTCTATTTCGCCGCTCCCAAGCTGTGATCTTCGCGGTGCGTCGGAGTAGCAGGACCGCGGCCTTTCAAAGATCATTTTGCAAGTCACGCAGCGCATATTTGTTGAAATTGCCGACGGATCGACGATACTGGTGTCGTAATGATGTTTTTCGAAGAGATTTCCCAACTTCGAGACGTTTTTCTGCGCTAGGCACCGACTCGTTGCAGAATTTCCTCTCAAGCCCGGAGCCGGTTATGCAATACGACCGAATCGACGCTCACATCCTCGAGATTGTGCAAAAGAATAACCGTTTGACATCCGAGGCGATTGGCGAACTGGCCGGGCTTTCTGCTACCGCGTGTCAACGCAGACTAAAGAGGCTTCGCTCGGACGGCATCATCGAGGCCGACGTTTCCATCGTCTCGGCGAAGGCGGTAGGGCGACCTATTCAGATGCTTGTGCTGGTGACCTTGGAGCGCGAGCGCTCGGACATAATTGACAGATTCAAAAAGGCTATCAAATCGTCAGTTGAAGTCGTCAATGGGTTTTACGTTACAGGCGATGCTGACTTTGTCTTGTACATTACCGCACGCACCATGGACGACTATGAGCAGTTCACCCGGCGATTCTTCCGTGAGAACCCTGATATCAAAGGCTTCAAGACGATGGTGGTAATGGACCGGGTAAAAGCCGGCTTTGCTATTCCAATCGAGGCTCCATCCGAGGATTGAAGCGTATCTCGCCAAGCGAATCTGCTTGTCCTCGTTTGTCCATCGCCAGATCAGGTAAGCGCACTGCCGCCGGGTACGCTACGAAGCGAGCGCAGACATTTGCGCAAGAGGTGCAATTCCCAACTCCAGCAGCTTCTCACCCAGATTCGCGGCGCTGGTTGTCTATCGCTTGAGCCTTGTGGCGCGAGCGAGCTGACTAACTCGATCGCGGAGGACCTGGCAACCGTTTACCGAACAGAGGGACCTCGCATAGCGCGCTTTTTCATCGCTCAATGCGCGGAAAATGCTGCAAACTGCCATATCGATCTTGTAGTGTATCGGCTAGTGAACCTTTTGCAGATCGGTTTAGCGGGTAGGACGTCCGCCTGCATGCGTTCAATTGTTGCTGCCTTTCCACTCTGACGAGACCATGCGAATCTCAAGAAATCGGCGGCGGTTCATCCGCGGCCCGGCTAACGCAGCAGCTCGCTTCCCACAGCCGGCCACGATAAAATCCACTATTCGGGATCAATACCTATCCCAGAGAATGCAGCCTCTGGCGCCATTAAGTGCGTGCCACATCTGGCCGAAGCCGCTGGCATGTCGCACGGAGTGACTAGGCAAGGGGCGGTGTCGTTGACGCTCACGCTTGCAGGGCAAGAATCAGATTCGCTCGCACCAAGCTGGACAACACCACAGCGAAATCTCGGAGCAAGGTTGGCTCTCTTAAGGCTTTTCGCACACAGATGCGGCACACATCAGACAGGGCCGCTCACCCGTTCAGCAGCCGATTCTCGGAGTCTCTCTTCAATTCATCGGAGGCAACGCAGCAAGCGAGATGACTTATTCTCCCAAGTCTCGGACGTTCAGCGCTGAAGGCATCACTGCGCCGTTCCGCCACATCACTTTCCGGCGTATCTGGCTCGCAAGTCTGCTTACGAATCTGGGCGCCCTGATTCGGAGCGTCGGCGCGGCGTGGGCGATGACTCAGATGACATCGTCCGCCGACAAAGTTGCGCTAGTCCAGACCGCGTTGTTGCTGCCCGTTATGCTGATCTCGATGCCAGCCGGCGCCATTGCTGACATGTATGACCGGCGCATCGTGATGCTCGTCTCTCTCGGCATCTTGCTCGCTGGTGCGACCGCGCTGACGACACTTGCCTGGCGCGGCCTGGTCACGCCGGACCTGTTACTGATACTGTGTTTCGTAATCGGCAGCGGCGTGGCCCTGATGGATCCTGCTTGGCAGTCCTCCGTTAGCGAGCAGGTGCCAGCGGAAGCACTTCCAGCGGCGGTCGCGCTGAACAGCATCAGCTACAATATCGCGCGCAGCCTGGGACCAGCGATCGGCGGCATTGTGGTTGCGACAGCGGGCGCAGTAGCTTCCTTCGCGTTGAACGCGTTGCTATATCTGCCGCTGCTTATTGCGCTATTCTTGTGGAAGCGAATTTCCGAGCCCTCGTATCTTCCCCCCGAAAAGCTAAATCGTGCCATCGTTTCGGGGGTCCGCTATATCGCTAATTCGCCCCCGATCAAAATTGTTCTGATCCGCTCCATGATCACGGGCGTGATCGGCGGCGCAATCATCGCGCTAATGCCGTTAGTCGCGCGCGATCTCCTCCGAGGCGATGCCCAGACGTATGGGATTACGCTCAGCGCGTTTGGCCTTGGCGCGGTGATCGGAGCACTAAACGTACCCGAAGTGCGGAAGCGCATGAGCGGTGAGGCAGCAATCCGCGCCTGCGCACTGTCGATGGGGGGCGCGCTTGCCGCGGTGGCGTTGAGCCGCGAGCTGGTTCTAACATCGGTCGCGCTTGTCCTTGCAGGGGCTGTGTGGATGATGGCGTGGGCCCTTTTCAACATTGGCGTGCAACTGTCGGCACCGCGCTGGGTCGCGGGACGCTCGCTCGCGGCCTACCAGGCAGCAAGCTCGGGCGGGATTGCCGTCGGTAGCTGGGGCTGGGGTCGCCTGACCGATGCCGCCGGCGTCGAAACGGCACTTTTGTTATCCGCCGTCCTGATGTTGATTTCTCCGCTATTGGGGTTCTGGCTTCGCATGCCTCGCATAAACCCACGAAGCGAGGACGCCGAGGCGCTCGCGCATCCTGAGGTTAGGCTTGCGCTAACCGATCGTAGTGGACCGCTTGTGATAGAAATCGAATATCGCGTGGCACAAGAGAATGCGCGGGCCTTTCACAATGTGATGCAAGACGTGCAGCTGTTCCGGAAACGGAATGGCGCGTATGGCTGGTCGATCGCACGTGATATTGCCGATCCCGAACTGTGGACCGAGCGCTACCATTGCCCGACGTGGCTTGATTATCTACGTCAACGCAACCGATCGACCCACTCCGAACGCGCGCTAGACCGTCAAGCGGCGGCCTTCCACACCGGTCCCGAGCCCGTGCGTATTCGTCGCATGCTAGAACGCCCGTTCGGATCCGTGCGGTGGAAGGACGATGTACCGGACCATTCCGCCAACGAAGCTTTGCTTGGCGACTACAGGCGGAGTCGTACGTAGGAATATCATTTCTAAGGCCGCGCAGCCGTGATGATCAGTATGCTCCTGGTGGCGAGCTCGCCTCAGGGGATCTGGGAGCAGTCTGCGGGCGCACCGGTTCGACGCCATGAGCGCTGCGTCAGGTCTGGAAATATGCAGATCGGACGGAGATACTGGAACAGTGCTCTTTTTTGCAGACTACCAGAGCCGCAAGGTCGTCCTTACTCAACTCGTATTGCAAGTTGGTTTCTTGCTTCCGCCGCAGCTCGAGTGTCTCTGAACGAATTCATAGACGGTCTAAAAAACGGGGCCACTCCCGAAGGAGTGGCCCGCCAAGTCAGGGAGGAAAACGCCTCCTAGGGAGGCCTCTGGGATCAGGCCGCGGCCTGATCGATCGGTGAAAACGGCAAGCCGAGACTTTCAGCCACAGCCTTATAAGTCAGCCGGCCTCGGTAGACATTGAGACCTGCGCGCAGATGCGGATCTTCGAGCACGGCTGCAAATCCCTTGTTGGCGAGAGCCAACCCAAATGGAAGAGTCGCGTTATTCAGTGCCTGGCTCGAGGTGAGCGGAACAGCTCCCGGCATATTGGCGACGCAATAATGGATGACGCCATCAACTTCGTAGGTTGGATCAGCGTGCGTAGTCGGACGCGATGTCTCGAAACATCCGCCCTGATCGATTGCGACATCCACGATCACCGAGCCTCTGCGCATCGAGCTCAACATGCCCCGGCTGACAAGTTTCGGCGCGCTCGCGCCGGGGACAAGCACGGCGCCAATGACAGCATCCGCCGCAAATACCTCCTGCTCGAGGGCTTCTATTGTCGAGAACGTGGTACGAACGCGGCCTTCGAACAGTTCATCCAGTTTACGGAATCGAGAAATTGAGCGGTCAAGAATCGTGACCTCCGCACCCAAACCCACCGCCATCCGTGCCGCATGCGTACCGACCACGCCACCGCCTATCACCACGATGCGGGCCGGGGGGACACCTGGTACGCCACCAATCAACAATCCCCGTCCGCCGGCGTGGCGCCTGAGGGCGCTACCTGCCGCTTCGATGGCAAGCCTACCTGCAACCTCGCTCATCGGTGCAAGCAGAGGAAGTCCGCCGCGCGCATCAGTCACGGTTTCGTAGGCGATTGCCGTGCACCCCGACTTGAGGAGACCCTTCGCCTGCTCGGGATCCGGTGCCAAATGCAGGTATGTGAATAGAATTTGGTTCTCTCGTAGCTGGGTCCATTCGGAAGGCTGAGGTTCCTTGACCTTCACGATCATCTCGCTAGATGAGAACACCTCCCGAGCGGAGCCCACGATCGTTGCGCCCGCCTTGCGATAGTTCTCATCCGTTGCGCCAATGCCAACGCCAGCATTCGTTTCGATGAGCACGCTGTGACCGGCGGCCACGTATTCGCGGACGGCTCCCGGCGTAAGGCCCACGCGGTATTCGTGGGTCTTGATTTCCTTGGGAACACCGATCTTCATTTGCGATCTCCTTGAGACTGCTTTTAATCGAAAGAGCAGGACAAGCTGCGACGTAAATGGCCAAACCTTGCGGAAATTCACCATCGTTTCCCGCAATCATGCAGGATTCCAAACGGATCAAAGTTTGAGATCTAGAAGAAGCCTCGAGCCCCACAAATTCGCAAAGACCGCAGAATGGAATCCGCCCAGCCCCGGCTTGTCGAGGTTGCAGCTGACCTGGGCCCAGCATACTTGGACGCAAGTTTCCCGAGCAGCCCGCTCAGAACACTTTCGATTCGCCTTATCAATCACCGAGGACACCGTGTGGTCACCCGCGCTGCATCGAGCCTTTCAAAAACTCGCCGACCGGCTCGCCGAAAGCACAGATCGTGACTCTGCCCGGCAGGGGATGGCAGATATCGCCGAGGCGCTGAATCTATCTTGCTTCGCCTATCTTGCGCTCTCCCATAAACCGGGTGGGCGCCCGAACCTAATCTCGACATACCCACAATCGTGGACAGCACACTACCTTCGACACAAGTACGAATCTGTTGATCCCGTGGTGCGTCGGGCGATTCGAGATAGTCAGCCTTTTCAATGGGGGCTGGAATTTGGCCCGCCCATCCGATCGGAACGGGAGCGCGACTTATTTGAAGAGGCTGCTAAATTCGGCATCCGTTATGGATTCACACTTCCAATCCACGATGACAACGGTCCGCTCGCCGCGCTGAGCTTTGCGACCGACGACCGTCGCACCAATTTTGAGCGCTCGGTACTCAAACATGCCCAGAACCTGCGACTAATCGCGACGTTCTTCCATGCACATGCAAGGCGTTTCTGGACCGCCGATCGCATGGTCGGCGGTGTGGTGCTGTCTCCCCGAGAGCTCGAATGCCTGGAATGGTCTTCGCGCGGCAAATCTGCTGGCGACATCGGGATTATTCTCGGCATGTCCGAGCGTACCGCGTGCTTTCACCTGGATAACGCCCGAGCGAAGCTCGGCGTTGGCTCGCTTCGTCAAGCCGTCGTCCTATTGACCGAGGCAAAGTTTCGAAGATAGAGCGCCGCCTCGCCATAGACACCTGTGTGACTGCACAGGTGCACCAGCCTCGACTTCTCTGCTTTGTTTGACGAGCAAAGCAGGGAGGCAAGAATGATGCAGCTCATCACCCCAGATTATTACGGCGAGTTCCTCGATGATCTCGCCGAGATGCATCGACTGAGGTATCGTGTTTTCAAACAGCGCCTGGATTGGGACGTCGGGGTCAGCGGCGACATGGAGGTCGACGAGTTTGATGTCCTTCGGCCGGTGCATCTACTGAACCGCTCAAGCAATGCATGTCTTCAGGGTTGCGTCCGGCTTCTGCCTTCAACCGGCCCAACCATGTTGAGAGACACCTTCCCAATCCTTCTGGACGGGCAGCCGGCGCCACGAGGCGATCGGATCTGGGAGAGCAGCCGATTTGCGCTCGATGTTCCGTCGGATGCACCGAAGGCTAAGGGCGGACTTGCTGCTGCCACTTACGAGCTGTTTGCGGGCATGATTGAGTTCAGCCTTTCCATCGAGTTGACCGAAATCGTCACTGTCACCGACGCCCGGATGGAGCGCATTCTTCGGCGCGCAGGCTGGCCCCTCCGCCCGATCGGAAAAGCTCGTCCTCTCGGAAACACCACGGCCATTGCTGGATACCTCGAGGTCTCGCCCGATGCGTTGCATCGCATCCGCAAAGCGGGACACATCTCAGGTCCGGTGCTCTGGGCGCCAGTCATCCGAGCGGCCGCCTAGGATCTGGAAGCAAGTACAATCGGGACATCGCTGCACATTGGAGCGGAAAACCCATCTGCTTAAGACTTACGATGCACAGACCACGTCGATCAAGACCCTCCCTTCAAGCCAGCAAGGCAATCGAGCTGAAACACCTGAGATCGGCTGTTGCTGCGGCCGATTGCGGCAGCTTCCGCGGAGCCGCGGAGTTGTTGAAGTCGCAACAATCGAGTCTCAGCCGAAGAATCGATGAAATCGAGCACCACTTGGGCATCGTAATCTTCGAGCGCTATAGCGGAGGCGTGCGACCGACGCAGGCCGGCCGCGACGTGCTTCGCCTGGCAAGGAGCATTCTGGAAGAATTCGACGCGCTCCTCGCCACCGCGATATCTGTCCATAACAGCGAAACCGGCCGTCTGACAGTCGGCTTCTGCACCTCACTTTCGGCAGGCAATCTGCAAACGTCGCTACTCGCGTTCAAAGAGCGATTCCCGCAGATCGAACTTGTGACGGTCGAACGATCACGGACGCGTTTGGCCGCGGCTCTTCGAAACGGCGCGCTGGATGTGCTGATCGTGACAGGGAGGCTCCCATTGTTAAACACCGAAGAAATGCCGCTTTGGAGCGAGCGTGTTCTGGTGGCCTTGCCCCATGATCATCCGCTCGCCATGCGAGAGACTGTGTGCTGGGCTGACCTGCGGGACGAGACAGTGCTACTCAGCCATTATGACCCGGGAAAGGAGCTCGAAGATCTTCTGATTTCCAAGCTCCTCTCGCCCGAGGAGCGCCCTAAGATCAAGCGCCACGACGTCAGTCCTGGCATCATCAAGAGCCTAATCAGCATGAACACGGGAATAAGCCTGGTGCTCGAGTCGGATATGGGGGCAAATATTGCGGGCCTTGTGTACCGAGAGCTACGCGATGGCACGGCGCCCAGCCGCTTCGACTTTTCGGCCTCTTGGCGCCCCGACAATGAAAACCCGGCCCTGCGGGAATTCCTGAAGCTGCTCACAGCGCGCTACCGTTCGCCTCCGATTGGAGGCTGACGAGCTCGGCGAGCTTTCCGAAAGCTCCTGTCGGCAGCCATGAACCGCGCCAGCATCGGTGCAATGAGTTTCGATGGATCCTGGATTGGCTGGCCAGTCTCTTGGGCGAGGATTTCAGCGTATGACACGAGATCGCGGTGCACGCTCGCAGGTAGTTCGTGTGTCACCTTGATGGGCTTATCGTCTTCTAAGGCTCCGAGTTTGAGTTTTGACATCGTCCTCATCCTCTGTACGGTTCGAGCACCAGGTCACGGTTGACGATCACCCGCAGGGGAAATCCCGGACGAATCGTCAAGGTCGGCTGGATGTTGAGATTGCGGCGGACCACCTGCTGGCCCGTCTGGTTCATCGAGTCCCCCGCCCCGCGGCGGAGCGCAGCGATGAGGTCGCTGTTGGTACTACCCGTATCCGATCCGGAATTCACCTCGGTGCCGACGGCGAGCAGCGTCGACAGCGCAGCTGCCCCCAACAGCTCTTTCCAATGGTTGTCGACCTCATCCTCAAGCCCAGAGTAGCCCGCGACGTCTGCGCCCGGCTGCCGCTCCAGGACGATCGACCGTCCATTTGGCATGATGAGGCGCGTCCACACCAGGAGCACGCGCGATTGGCCAAATGCGACTTGGCTATCATACGTCCCGATCAGCCGGGCTCCTTGAGGAATAAGGCGAGCTCGCCCGGTAGGGGAATCGTATACCGCTTCTGTGACTTGGGCCGTGATCTGCCCAGGCAGGTCGGACCGAATCCCCGTGATAAGAGCGGCCGGAATGAGCGATCCGGCCTGGACCACAAAGGGAGAGACCGGTCTTGCCAGGCGATCGGGGCTGGTAGTTCGACGGTCAACGGAAGCACCGACGAACGCAAGTTTTCGATCCTGACCATTCTGGGAAAATGCTTCGTCAGATGATGGCGCTGCATTTGCTGGGGCTTCACTTGGCGATGCGACAGGGGCCTGTGCGCGGATGTTCGTGCTGGCAAACACCTTGCTGGTGCGTGCCGCCTCGCTCTCTTGATTGACTCGCTGCTGTTCAGCGTCAACACCGAGCGGGCTGGGCGTCGAAGGGCCCTGTGCTGCAACGATCGGCCGACCAAGATCGCCGGGTAAAGGTGGTCCAAGACGCGGCACCTCCTTCGGGATCTCAGTGTAATCCTTCGGCAAGGTTGCAAGCTGATCGGCGACATTGTGGTGGTCGGTCGCGTAAAGCTCGTCGGCGGCCGGCGCACGTGATCGCTTCTCCTGCAGAGCCCAGAACACCGCACCAGAGATGAGCACCAGAAAAAGGGCGCTGCCACCCGCAAGCACCTTGCGCGATAGGCGGGTCACTTGCGGCCGATCTGGCCGGAGCCGAAGAGCTTCGGCGATATCTTCCTGCGGCTTAACCCGAGGAGCGTCGTTGGGTATGTCATTCGGCTGGCCAGTCTCTGTCACAGCGACCTCCCGTCGGTTCGGACGATCCTGACCTTCTGCTGGTGCTCCTCGCCCAGCCTCAGTTCCGCGGCCGCGAACAGCCGGTCGACGATCAGCACATTGCCGTAAGCGCGATAGTTGACGAGCTCGGTCTTGCCATCAGGCCCGATCACGAAGAGCGGCGGCATCTCGCCCTGGCCGATGCCGGGCGAAAACTCGATGTAGACCTTGCGCCCATCGTCATAGGCATTGACAGGACGCCAAGGCGGGCTGTCTCCCTCGATGGCGTAGCGGTAGCGGCGCTGCGCCTTGTCCGGGATGACGGGTGTGGGCGGCAGAGCTCGACCACGCGCGGTCCGATCCTCCGGATAGAACCACTCGACCTGTGGCATGTAGGGCTTTTCGCGGGAGCGCAGTTCCATCAGGTAAGTGCGGCGATCGGTGTTGATGACGAGATTGGTGTCAATCGAGGAGCGCGTCGGCTTCACCATGATGTGCACACGTCGCGTGTCGCCGCTGCCGCTTTCGGTGTCGCCGACCACCCAACGCACGGTATCACCCGCGGCAACTGGTCCCGAGCCGATCAGCTGCTCGCCGGGCTCCAGCGAAATGTCCGTGATCTGCCCCGGCGCGGCATAGATTTGATAAAGAGCGCCCGGACTATACGAAAACACCTGCACCGCATTGAAGTAGCCAGCTTTCCGCGGCTGCACGCGTGCCGCGTCATTCGCGGTCTCAATCCGCTCGACTGGCTCTTTGGCTTCCGCGTTCTTGCCGCCGCGGGCCGCCTTCCAGGCCGGTGGGACATGCAGCGGGCGCGGCCGATCGTCGGCAAGCGCCGGCAGATCTGGGGACGGCGGGACATCGCTATCATAGCTAATTTGCGGCGGCTTGAACGTGGTGCAACCGCCAAGGGTGGACACACCAATAACAAGAGCCAGAGCCAGGCTCGGGCGGCCCCTCTGTGACGCAATAACGAGACCTGACGGCATGACTAGCCCAGCTCCTTCGACCAGTTGATGGCGTTGACGTAGATGCCAAGGGGATTTTTGCGTAGGCGATCGAGATCGCGAGGCATCTCCAAGATGACGCTGACAATCGCGCTCCACCGCTCGGTTGCGGCAAGCTGACCGTTGTCGTAGCGGCGTTCGACCCAGGCAAGGCGAAAGCTCTCAGGGGATGCCCGAATGACGCTCGAGACCTCGATCGCCACTTGCGTCTTGCCGAGTTTGGCGAATGGATCGTTGTTGTGGGCGTAGTCATTCAGTGTGGCCGCACCGCGATCGGTTGTAAAGTCGTAGGCACGGAGCCAGTTTTCGCGCAGGACAATGGCGTCCATCGGCAGGCCACGCACATGCTCGATGAAGCGCGCCAGGTGAAAGGCTACTTGCGGATCGGTCGGTTGATAGCTGGCATTTGCCGGAGCAACGGCTTTGGCTTCGCCCAATTGATCGACCTCGACCACCCAGGGCGTGATCGTCCCGTGAGCGGATTGCCAGACCAGGGCGCCGGCAAAGCCGGCTGATAAGAAGAGGCAGCCAAAGGCCATCAGGCGCCAGTTCTTGGCCTGCACGCGCGCAGACCCAATGCGGTCATCCCAGACCTGGGCTGCGCGTTGATAGGGAGTGACGGCTTCTGGCGTGCGGCCATAGTGAACGGCCGATCGTTTGAACATTGCTTGAACCTCGAGAGATGACAGGGAACCGAATTCGAAAGAAAGGAGGCGTCAGTGATCCTCTTGCGAGAGGTCGACAGATCCGCCGCCCCCGCCGTGATCACCCGAACGGATCGCGTGGGTTGCCGCTGATGCGCCATGACTGATCGTCTGTGCTCTCTTCATGCGCCGAACCCAGGCGGGCGCACTGTCGGAAGCTCTCGAGGAAACCCCTTCCCCCTTACCGGCATCGCTCGCCGATCCACCAAGACCAGCTGCGACCGAACGCAAGGGACTTGCAGCACCGGACGCGCTCGCCTCGGAGCCGGACTGACTCCCCGCCCGAAACACGCTCATGGTGCCGCTTGCAATCGCGCTTCCACCGCGTGCGGCACCTGCAATCGCTCCGCCGGCAAGGCCGGCAGCGCCGGCCGCAAGGCCAGCGCCAGCCGCAACGACTCCACCGGCGGCAAGTCCCGTCCCGACGGCGCTACCTGCGCCGAGCTGCGGACCTCCGGAGACGATGCCATTGGCAATCCCAGGTCCGAAAATGCCGAGGCCCAACAAGGCGAGAGCGCCGAGCACCAACGCCATCGCGTTCTCGATGGTCGGCTGATTGCCGCCGAAACCTGCCGTGAACTGCGAGAATAAGGTCGATCCGATGCCGACGATGACGGCGAGGACCAAAACCTTGATGCCGGAGGACATGACGTTGCCCAGCACCCGTTCGGCCGCAAAGGCGGTCTTGCCGAACAGACCGAAGGGGATTAGGACGAAACCTGCAAGCGTCGTCAGCTTGAACTCGATCAGGGTGACGAAGAGCTGGATCGCGAGAATAAAGAAGGCGAGCAACACCACGATCCAGGCGAACAGCAGGACCGCGATCTGGACGAAATTTTCGAAAAAGCTGACATACCCCATCAGCCCCGAGATGGAGTCAAGGATCGGACGGCCGGCATCGAGCCCCACTTGCGCGATTCGACCTGGCCGCAAGAAATCTGCCGATGACAGGCTCGTGCCCGAGGCCTTGAGGCCAAGACCAGAAAAGCTCTCGAAAACGATGCGGGCAAGGCTATTCCAGTTGCCAATCAGGTAGGCAAAGACACCGACAAACAAGATTTTTTTGACGAACCGGGCAAGAAGCTCCTCATCAGTTCCGAGGGACCAGAACAGGCCCGCAAGCGTGAGGTCGATTGCAGCTAACGTCGTCGCGAGATAGCCGACTTCGCCCCCGACCAGGCCGAATCCGGAATCGATATAACGGGTGAAGGTTTCCAGGAACTGGTCGATGACGGAGGTGCCGCCCATTGCTCACTCGCTTTGGCTTGGAATGGAAGGTGAGAGGGACGGGAGGCGGCTTTCGTCCTTACGCGGCCGCGGAGAGGAAAATGGCGCCGTACCCGCATTGCTATCCGAACCGTTTACCGATCCGGTTTTCCCCAAGAACTGCCTGCGCCGTTCCGCCCAGATCCTCTCGCATTCAAGCAGAGCCTCTCTCTGCTCGGAGGTGACGGTGCGGCATTGCTCGAGCTTTGCCGCCGCCGGATCGGGCTTTGCCGCGAGCGAGGCGGAAGGTTGAGTCGCGCCGTCGTCGCCGCGCAGGCGAATGGCGCAGGCGGCGACGACCAGGACTGTGAGGCTAACAGCCACCGCCATCGGCAGCCGTTCAAATCTGTTCTTCATCATCAGTGGAACATCTGCACTGTTGTGGGTTGATAGCCCTGACCTTGGGTCAGAAAGCGACGCAGCTGCTCCGTGCCCTGATCCTGAGCGACGGCCCGCTGCGCGGATTCGAGCGATTGCGCACGCCCTTGCGCGGCAACGGTGGCCGTGAGGTCCGCAAGCTGCTGAGCTTGTAGTGCAAGGAGCTGGTTGCCAGCCTGACTTGCCTGCAGAGCACCTGACGCGCCCTGGCTCGCCGAGACCAGGGCCGACGTCTGGGTGCGGTTGGTATCGAGATTGCCGACGACGGTTGCCTGCACCCGCATGGCGTCCTGCAGGCTGGCAACCGCATTCTGCCAGCGTGTCTGGGCGTTAGCGACGAGCAGCCCATTGGACATGCTCGGCGATGCCGGCGCATAAGTTGTCGAGAACGCGTGATCGATCTGCTGGACATCGTAGGCAATGCGCTGCGCTTGGCTGAGCAGCTGCTGGGTGCGCTGAATCGATTGCTCGAGCTGCTGCAAGGACGAGTACGGCAGGCTCGCCAGGTTCTTCGCCTGATTGATCAACATCTGCGCTTCGTTTTGCAGCGAGGTGATCTGGTTGTTGATCTGCTGCAGCTCGCGCGCGGCCGTTAGCACATTCTGCACATAGTTGTTGGGATCGAACACGATCCACTGTGCCTTCCCTTCCCGGGCCATTTGCGCCACGGCAATGGCGATGACACTCGCTACGAGCAGCGGACGGAGACGTTTCATGACAAGCCTCCTTCCCTCGCAAGCTGCGGAATGAGATTGCAGGCCCAGCCGAGGTCGCGCGCCTTGAGCCAGCCGGCGACGAAATCGTCTCGTCCGTGCTCCTCAAGAACCCGCTCGATGAGAGCCTGGTCGCTCTTGGAAGACGCGGCCGCAAAAGCCAGCGCGATCTCACCAAGGCCGAGCTCGAACAGCCGGTTGCCCCGGCGCGACTGGCAGTAGTAGTCGCGCTTTGGTGTCGCGCGGGCGAGGATCTCGATCTGCCGATCATTCAGTCCAAAGCGCCGGTAGATGCCTAAGATCTGCGGCTCGATGGCGCGGTCATTGGGAAGAAGGATCCGGGTCGGACAGCTCTCGATGATGGCGGACGCAATTGCGGAACCGTCGATATCGGCCAGCGACTGGGTCGCAAACACGACGGAGGCGTTCTTCTTGCGCAGCGTCTTCAGCCATTCGCGGAGCTTGCCGGCAAAATCGGGATCGTCCAGCGCAAGCCAGCCCTCATCGATGATGAGCAGGGTCGGACGGCCGTCAAACCGATCCTCAATCCGGTGGAACAAATAGGAAAGAACCGCCGGCGCGACACCGGTCCCGATCAACCCGTCGGTCTCAAACACCTGGACGGAGCCTTCTCCCAGCCGCTCACCTTCCGCATCCAGCAGCCGCTCAAACGGACCGCCGAGGCAATAGGGTTGCAGCGCCCGCTTCAAGGCATTGGATTGCAGAAGAACGGACAAGCCCGTCAGCGTCCGCTCCCCATCTGGCGCCGAGGCGAGCGAGGTCAAGGCCGACCAGACATGATCCTTGGTCTCGGGCGTGACCTCGATGCGCTCGCGCGCAAGAATCGAAGCAATCCAATCGGCTGCCCAACCGCGCTCCACGACATCATCGATGCGCGCAAGCGGCTGGAGCGCCACGAATTCTGCCGAGTCTCCACCAACGGCGCCGCCGAGATCATGCCAGTCGCCACCCATGGCGATCGCCGCCGCACGGATCGACCCACCGAAATCGAAGGCAAAGATCTGAGCGATCGGATATCGCCGGAACTGCAGCGCCATCAGCGCGAGCAGCACCGATTTCCCGGCGCCGGTCGGCCCAACGATCAGAGTGTGTCCGACATCGCCGACATGCAGCGAGAACCGGAAAGGGGTCGATCCTTCCGTCTTGCCGAAGAACAGCGGAGGCGCCTTGAAATGGTGATCCCTCGCCTCTCCCGCCCAGACCGCGGAGAGCGGGATCATGTGGGCGAGGTTCAACGTCGAGACCGGAGGCTGGCGAACATTAGCGTAGGTTTGTCCCGGCAGGCTGCCGAGCCAGGCTTCGACGGCATTCACCGTCTCGGCCATGCAGGTGAAGTCCCGGCCCTGGATTACCTTTTCGACGAGGCGGAGCTTTTCGTCGGCCGCGTGCGGATCCCTGTCCCAGACCGTGACGGTTGCCGTCACAAAGGCTTCACCGACCTGATCCGAGCCGAGCTCCTGGAGCGCGTGATCTGCATCCATCGCCTTGTTGTGGGCGTCGGTATCCAGAAGCGTGGACGCCTCGCTGGTCATCACCTCCTTCAGGATCGCGGCAATCGACTTGCGCTTGGCAAACCATTGCCGCCTGATCCTGGTCAGGAGCTTTAGAGCATCCGTCTTGTCGAGCATGATCGCGCGGGTCGACCAGCGGTACGGGAATGCGAGGCGGTTGAGATCATCGAGGATCCCGGGCGTCGTCGCCGTGGGAAACCCCACAACCGTCAGGACACGCACATGCGCGTCACCCAGCATCGGCTCAAGCCCGCCTGTCAGCGGCTGATCGGCAAGCAGCGCATCGAGATACATCGGGATTTCCGGCACCCGAACACGATGCCGCTTGGTCGACACCGTCGAGTGCAGGTAGGTGAGCGTTGCCTCGTCATTGAGCCAGCCGCATTCCGGCATAAAGCCCTCAACGAGCTGGAGCACGCGGTTGCTCCGGTCGACGAAGCCACTCAGCACCTCGCGCGCATCCGCTCCCGCGCGGCGATGGCTGCCCTCGTACAGGAGACGCTCGGCCACAGCTGCACTTTCTACCGGCGGCAGGTAGAGGAAGGTCAGGTAGTAGCTCGATTCATAATGGCTGCCAGCCTCCTCAAATTGCGCTTTTCGCTCGGCATCCACCAGGGCGGATGCGACATCCGGGAATGAGTCGGGCGGATAGCGCCCTACCGAATGCCGTTGCGCCTCCACGAAAACCGCCCAGCCCGATCCGAGACGCCGGAGCGCATTGTTCAGGCGGCTTGCGACCGCAACAAGCTCAGCCGGCACGGAACTGTCGAGATCCGGCCCCCTGAACCGCGCCGTCCGCTGAAGCGAGCCGTCCTTGTTCAATACAATTCCCTCGTCGACCAGAGCAGCCCAGGGCAGGAAATCAGCAAGGCGCGTGTTTGAATCGCGGTATTCGGCAAGATTCATCATGGGACTATTCTCAAGCGCTGAGGTGACCGGGAACACGAACGTGCCGGCGCACGACTTCTACGAATTCCGGATCGCGTTTTGCGGCCCAGACCGCGGCCATGTGGCCGATGAACGCCAGCAGAAGGCCGGCCAGCCACAGGCGCAGACCGAGGCCGAGTGCTGCAGCCAATGTGCCGTTGAGAATGGCAACCGATCGCGGTGCCCCGCCTACAAGGATCGGCTCGGTCAGCGCACGGTGGACAGGGGCGACAAAGCCCGGAACTGGCTCATCCATCAGATCACCACCCCGCCGCCGAACGAGAAGAACGACAGGAAGAAGCTCGAGGCGGCAAATGCGATCGACAGACCAAACACGATCTGGATCAGCCGCCGGAAGCCCCCCGACGTGTCGCCGAATGCGAGCGAAAGACCGGTCACGATGATGATGATGACCGCGATGATCTTGGCGACGGGTCCTTCGACCGATTGCAAGATCTGGTTGAGGGGCTGCTCCCAGGGCATGTTCGAGCCGGCGGCCCAGGCCGACACGCTGGCCAGGTACAGACAAGCGAATGCCGCAACTGATGTGAAACCTCGCCCGAGAGAGGATGGTGCGTTCATGATTGATCTCCGATTTTCGAAAGGCTGTAGTCGCCTGATGGTCCAAGCTCGACAGAAGCGAGTTCGCTCAAACGCCGTTCGGCACCACGGCCAGAGAGCACGGCGATGACGTTGATGGTCTCGGCGATCAGCGCGCGCGGGACCGTGACGACGGCCTCCTGGATGAGCTGCTCGAGCCGGCGGAGCGCGCCTAGCGCGGTGCCGGCGTGGATCGTGCCGATTCCGCCCGGATGTCCGGTCCCCCAGGCCTTGAGTAGGTCGAGCGCCTCGGCCCCGCGCACCTCGCCAATCGGGATACGATCAGGGCGCAGACGAAGCGATGAGCGCACCAGATCGGATAGCGAGACCACGCCATCCTTTGTGCGCAGCGCCACAAGGTTCGGCGCCGTGCACTGAAGCTCTCGCGTATCTTCAATGAGGACGACCCGATCCGAACCCTTGGCCACTTCCGCCAGAAGCGCATTCGTCAGCGTCGTCTTGCCGGTTGAGGTGCCGCCCGCGATCACGATGTTCTTGCGTGTGGCGACCGCATCACGAAGCGCGTTCGCCTGCTCCAAATTCAGGATGCCCGCGGCGACATAGTCATCCAGGCCGAACACGGCGACCGCGGGTTTACGGATTGCGAAGGCCGGCGCGGCGACGACGGGCGGCAGCAAACCTTCGAATCGTTCTCCCGTTTCCGGCAGCTCAGCCGAGATTCGGGGCGAGCCGGCGTGAACCTCAGCGCCCACATAGTGCGCGACCAGCCGGACAATTCGCTCGCCGTCGGCAGCGGACAGACTCTCGCCGGTATCGGTAAGGCCGCTCGACAGCCGATCGATCCAGAGCCGGCCATCAGGGTTCAGCATCACCTCAACGACGGACGGATCTTCCAGAAAGCCTGCGATTGCCGAGCCCAGCGCCGTGCGGAGCATGCGCGCTCCGCGCAGCTCGGCTTCCGAATGAAAAGAATGGATCGCCACGACCGCCCCCCAGTTGAGTGAGGCAGCTAGCGTCTAGCCACCTTACATGAGGACAACTAGAAAAAGCAGAACCTGCGCGACAGCAAGAATGGGACCATGTCAATCGTAGTCTGGCGTAGAAGAAGAAAGATTCGGGACGATCGCTTTTGACACGCCGAAAATCATGAGCCGCGACATCAGCCCGGCCACATGCTGGCTTCACCAATCCGCATGATCGTCCGCCTCCAGGATGGCGAGCTCGGCTGGTGCAATAACGACCTCAACCGAGTTCCAGCCTCCCGCCGGTTGACGAGTGACCGAAGCGCCAGCCTTCCGTTTCCGGCGCTCGAACCACGGGATGGCGAACCAGACGAGCGCTGCCATCTGCAGCAAAACGTTCACACCGAAGGCGGTCTGATAGGCCGTTAAAGGATAATGCCCCGCCTCTAGAGGCCATTGCTCCAGAATCAGTCCCGTCCCGTACTGCACGACGAAAGCCCAGCCAAACTGCAGGACATTCAGACCACCATTGGCGCGCGCAACCAGCTCGGCCGGGAAATAATCCGCTATGATGGCGTAGGTCAGCGCAGTGGCTGATCCGGCCACCGACACAACGCACCACGGCAGGAGTGATGGCCAGGGCGGATGCAGGATCAGCACAAGCTCCGCCACAATCAACATCGCCGCGACCAAACCAAACAGAGCCTCGGTCTTCTTAGCCCGGCGGCGCACCGAGTTGGCAAGGACGCCCACGACCAGAGCGCCGAGACTCAGAGCGACCGCCATCACGAACAGTTCGTTGATGAGTCTCGTTCGATCCAGCCGCTCCACATCGGAAAGCCAGGGCGCCGCCCATAAGGATTGCAGTGCCCAAGCGGACCCCACGCAGGTCGCCGATAAGGGCGCCATTCTCCAGAACCGAACATCGGAATAGACTGTTTTCAGAGTGGCGGGCGTCCTTTTGCTATCCTGTGGCCCAGTGGTTCGTTCGGGAACCACGAGATAGATCAAAATGGCAGCAAGCGCGCTTGCGGCGCCCAGCACGCCGAATAGGCCCCGCCATCCGATCCAGTCCAGCAGCACCTCGGCAGGAGCCGTTGCGGTAACGGCCCCCAATGAGCCCAGCATGATCATATAGCCATTGATGAGCGCCATTCGTTCTCTTGGAAACCAGAGGACGATGATTTTCAGCCCGGACATCAGGGCTGCTGCGCTCCCAAGTCCGACCATCGCGCGAGCAAAAAGAAGGGAAAGGAATCCCGTTGATAGTCCAAAGAGCGCGGCACCCCCTGCAGCAACAGCCAAGAGCACGCTCTGGACCCGG
Organism: Bradyrhizobium sp. Kon56; assembly: GCF_055807635.1. Taxonomy (NCBI): domain Bacteria; kingdom Pseudomonadati; phylum Pseudomonadota; class Alphaproteobacteria; order Hyphomicrobiales; family Nitrobacteraceae; genus Bradyrhizobium; species Bradyrhizobium sp. Kon56. The sequence goes on from NZ_JBVVOU010000036.1 coordinate 46,330, forward strand.
CGCGGCCCGAAGCGATCAAGTAACATGCCGATCGGAATCTGGGCCGCCATAACGACCAGAAAATAGATTGACGTGAGCAGCCCGACATCGGCAGCGCCAAGCCCGAGATCAGAGGCGAGGCGCCCAGCAATGAGCGTATTGATGGTCCGGAACAGGTACGAAAGGTAGTACCCGGCCGCGAAGGGAAGAAACACGCACGCGATGAGCCGCCAAAAGGGACAAGGCTCAACGCGTTTTGCGGGCGATGTTTGCGCCCTCATTTGCTTCGGCGCGCTTCTGTCCGTCCGCTCGGTCCCCTCAACGAAAGGAGTTCGGCAGGTTTCGAAAGTTCGGATTGCTGCCGCCCTCCTCGGCGGCAGCGCTCGGCTCGGAGTTTCCGTCCACCGCAGCTGCGGACAAACCTTCCTGACTTGGCTGTTCTTCTGCCGCGCGTTGTGGCGCGCCAGCATGAGCTTCACTGGCAGGTCGCCTGCGCCTGCCCAGCCAATCGATCGTCTCCTGGATTAATGGCTGACCGAGCCGTACCCGCCGTTCGACCTGCTCCGCCAACACCTTGAAACGCTGCTGCCCGAGCATGCACGCCTCTCGCTGGCCGGATGGCAGCATGGGCGGCGTCACGGTGAGGTGATAGCGCGCATGCAGGGCTACGGTCTCGGCGATGATCGCGATCTCGCGCTCGAGCCTGGCCATCTGGCCACTGATCCGGTCCAGAGCCTCATGAACGAGCCCCTCGGTGGGCGGCGCAGGACTCAAGAATTGTTCAAGCGCCGTCTCGACGACCATGCTCTTGCCGAGTCCTGGGCGTTCGGTCGCAACTTCAAGCCGCTGAAATATGCTCTCGGAGAGCTGAACGGTGACCTTCTTGGTTCGCGCTCCTTCGTTCGAGCTCGGCTGCGCATCGCTGTCGGCTTGATTCACAATCGAGCTGGGCTGACCTCCAAGCTCTTCATCGACTTGCACTGCTCGTTCACTCCCAATTTGCGGCCGCGACCTGCCCGCGCACCGCGGCACGCGCGGCGTCGATTTCGGAATCGAAACGGCTGTATCGCCCCCAGCGATGATGGACTTGACACAAGGGCCAATCCGAACGTCACTTCAACCGGATCGACATCTGCGTCGTAGTCTGGCGTAGCCAAAGAAAGACAAGGCGGTCTCAAGAAGAGCTGGATTTGGAAGCCTGTGTCATTTCGCGGGCAGCCAATGGCCTGTTGCAGCGGGCCCGGGCGCCTTGAGTGACGCGCCGGTCCCTTGCGCGTGATTCGTGGCGTGTTGCCGACCTGCTGGTCGGCCTATCTGACCCAGCGCCGTATCTATTGCCAAAAGCTACCAGCGCGCATTTGGAGCGCGCGTACTGATTACTCGGGCTTCTCAGAGGCGTGCATGTCGATGCTCACCTCTTTCAGGACGGTGGATCCGCTTGCAAGCCGCCGTCCGAGCGCCTCAACAAACCGATCGTAACGTTCCGCGCCCTTGGCGCGTGCGGCGGGAGTCGAATGTTCGGGGAGCGCCGGCGTTGAGGTCAGCCAGAAACGGATGAAGAGCGCGATGGTCTCAAGCGTGATGCTATCATTGCGCTCCAGACGTTCGAGCACGCGCGCGATCCGGTCCAGACGCTTGGCGATCGCCGCCTCGCGCCGATCGGAATCATCAGGGGAAAGGAAGGAGCCGATCGCGGCCTCGGCGACCAGGGACTTGGGCTGACCCCGGCGTTGTGCGAAGGCCTCGAGCGTTTTGAAGGTTTCCGGATCGAGATAGATGCTGAGCTGGATCTTTTTCACGCTGCCCCGCTCACAGATCCATCCCATCGTCCTGGTCGAGGCTGACGGTCCGCGCAACGCCCTGCATCGAGCGGCTCAGAGCTTGTGCCTGGACGGCATCGGCATCACCCTCATCGAGGTCGGTGTCGAACTCGTGTTCGCCGAGCGGCACCTTGACCTCGATCTCCTCATGTTCCGGCAATTCCGGCTCGCGACGCAAACCACCGTTCACCTCATCACTCCTGCACTTGCGTCCGGTCAGTAGCTCGACTGATGGCGGAATTGGGGCGCCGGCCGACCAGTCATCCGGTCCTGCGGACAAGGTACGCGGATCGAAGCGGGCTGGCTTCAGCACACGTCGCTGGAACTGCGGATCCTCATAGTAGCGGGCTTTGGTGGCGCGGACCGGGTGCACCCCGGAAATCATCACGATTGCCTCTTTAGGCGAGAGTTGCATGACCTCGCCTGGCGTCAGCAGCGGCCGCGAGGTCTCCTGACGGCTCACCATGAGGTGTCCAAGCCAGGGGCTCAATCGGTGTCCGGCATAGTTCTTCATGGCGCGCAACTCGGTCGCAGTTCCGAGTGCGTCGGATACGCGCTTGGCGGTACGCTCATCATTGGTCGAGAAGGCGATCCGGACGTGGCAATTGTCGAGGATGGCATGGTTCGGCCCATAGGCGCGTTCGAGCTGATTGAGGCTCTGAGTGATCAGAAAGCTGCGGATGCCGTAGCCTGCCATGAAGGCGAGCTGACTCTCGAAAAAGTCGAGCCGGCCGAGCGCTGCAAACTCATCCAGCATCAGAAGGAGTTTTTGCCGGCGCCGGTCTGGATCCAGGCTTTCGGTCAACCGCCGCCCGATCTGGTTGAGGATGAGTCGCATCAAGGGTTTGGTGCGGACGATGTCGGATGGAGGCACCACGAGATAGAGTGAGACGGGCTCCGCGCCGTCCACGAGATCGCGGATGCGCCAATCGCTTCGTGCGGTGATCTTGGCAACCACCGGATCGCGATAGAGCCCCAGGAAGCTCATCGCGGTTGAGAGCACGCCGGAGCGCTCGTTCTCGCTCTTGTTGAGAAGCTCGCGCGCGGCCGAAGCGACAACGGGGTGAACGCTACCTCCAAGATGCGGGGTTGCGAGCATTGCGGTGAGCGTAGCGTCGATGGGGCGGGAGGGATCGGACAGGAAATTGGCGACGCCTGCGAGCGTCTTGTCGGCTTCGGCATAGAGGACATGCAGGATTGCACCGACAAGGAGAGAGTGGCTGGTCTTTTCCCAGTGGTTGCGGCGTTCGAGTGCCCCTTCCGGGTCGACAAGGATATCGGCAATGTTTTGGGCATCTCGCACCTCGCAATCACCACGCCGGATCTCGAGAAGCGGGTTGTAGGCGGCGCTGGTTGGATTGGTCGGGTCGAACAAGAGCACTGGCCCAAATCGCGCGCGCCAGCCGGAAGTCAACTGGAAGTTCTCGCCCTTGATGTCATGAACAATCGTGGAAGCCGGCCAGGTCAAAAGAGTCGGTATGACGAGGCCAACACCCTTGCCAGAGCGCGTGGGAGCAAAGCAGAGCACGTGCTCAGGCCCGTCATGCCGCAGATAATGGCCCTCAAGCCGGCCGAGCACGACGCCGTCAGATCCCAAGAGACCCGCCCGCCTGACCTCGCGCGCATCCGCCCAGCGTGCCGAGCCATAGGTGGTGACGTCCCTCGCCTCTTGCGCCCGCAAGACGGAGAGCATCACCGCTAGCGCAATCGCTGCGATGCCACCGCCCGCGGCAATGGCGCCGCCCTCCAGAAAGATCAACGGTGCGTAAGCGTCGAATTTGAACCACCAAGCGAAGAAGGCTGCCGGCTGGTAAATCGGCCAATGCCCAATCCTGAACCAGGCCGGTCCAAGCTGCGGTTGGAAGGCAAGCCGCCATGCCGTCCATTCGGTAGCCGCCCAAAGGAAGGCGAGTACGACGAGACAAACCAGGATGACCTGATGCCATATGATCTTTGTTGCGGACATGGATTGGAGATGTGGAGGCATTCATGAGGTGCGCACAAGCGGTGCCGCCCGTGCATCGTACTCGCGCGCGTCAAGGCGCAGCAATCGGCGGGTCAGGCGAACGGTCGCATTCGTGAATGAAGATCCCTAACGGCCCTGTACGTACCGGTGATGCTAGCCACAACGACTGGGAAGATCCGGCGATTATCCTATCGTTGCGTGACCGTCGCGGCTACGGCGGCAGACGTTACCCAATTTGCTCGATATGGCGGATTCGCCCTTGATCTGATCAAGCGGCGTTGGTGGCGTTCTCATTCGCAAGTTGTTGTGCTTGACACGAGCGACTTGGCGACTTGTCGACTATGCTCAAGGTCGGGCCAGGATGCTTCCCAGGAGAGAGGGCACAGAAATAAGTTCAATCATTAAGAACGCCGCGTTCATCGCATCAGCCCGGGCCTAACGACGCTTTTTGGCCCGATATGCCATTGATGCGCAGAAATCCTGCTAGTGACATCGAATATCGTATGGCGCGCACGGGTTTGCGCAGCAAGCAAGGTCGCGCCGGGGGCGATGGCAAACAGGCGTTTGAACAGATTGGCATCGTGGCTTGCCGGCGCTGCGGCCTTGGTGTTTGCCTGCAATGGCATCGCTAGCGCGACCGACTGCCCGCGGCAGGACGCATTGGGAACGTCGCGCGTACTCGCTGTCGATCCGAAGGGCTATCCGCGCGTCGGATCGAATGAGTTTCCGAAGACCCTTCCTCTGGCAGATCACGAGGTCGTCCTCACCTTCGATGACGGTCCGAGGCCGCCGAACACACAAAAGGTGCTGGAAGCGCTCGCGCAGGAATGCGTGCGGGCCACCTTCTTCCTTGTCGGCAGATCCTCGGCAGAATTTCCCGAGCTCGTCCGCCGCATCGCGTCACAGGGCCACAGCATTGCGCACCATAGCTGGTCGCACCAGATGATGTCCAATATGCCATTCGAGCAGGCAATGGACGATATCGATCGCGGCATTGCGGCTGATGAGCTCGCACTCGAGGGCGTGTCAACCAATGTCCCTTCGACGCCATTCTTCCGCTTTCCCCATTTCGACTCGTCGCCTGCAATGCTGGACGCGTTGCAGTCGCGCGGGATCGTCGTGTTCGGAACCGAACCTTTGGGCGAGCGATTGGGAAGACATAAGCTCAGACCAAGAGCTTATGAACCTGATCGTGCAGCTAGAGAGCGCGAGAAAGGGCATCATCCTCCTGCACGATGCCCAAGCCCGCACTGCCGCGATGATACCGGCGTTGCTGCGGTATCTGCACAAGAACGGTTATCGAGTCGTGCATTTGGTATCGGCTGCCCAGGCCGAGAAGAAGGCTGAGACGCGCCATTAGCATGCGCCTTTTTGACATCCCGGTGGCAGCTTCCCGATGATGTCCCTTTTGAGTTTGCTGCAGGCTGGTGATGGCCGAGAGTAGCAGCTGTTCGATTTCCTATCCTGAAAGGAGGATTCAACTCAATTGGTGCGATTAACGGTGAGTTGACGGCTAAATCCTGCGCCATGCAATTATGTCTGGGTCCGCCAGGGGCCGGGCGCTACCAATGCCGTACTCCATCGGCTAACACTTCCGACGCCTCATCCGCTTGCTCAGGGTTTTGCGTGGCAAATCCTCAGCGCCCCCCTCGCGGAGTCGGCGATCAATCCAGCCCGAAATTAGGCTTCGTCACGGACGACTATTTAGGTACAGACCCTAGCGCGAAATTTCGCGTCTGAAGTCCGAACTCACAGCAATGCAATTTAATCCGGCGATTGCACTTACATAATAGGAAGCGCTGCATCTCAAGGACTTGCGCTGACTCGCCTTTCCATTTGCGCCAAGACCGGAACCACTTCACCAATCAACTGTCCTTGCTTCCAGATTAATGATGCGGTGAACCTTACCTTCGAAATTGGTCGCCCAGATCTCGCCGTTGTCAACCTCACGCACGTACTCGGGGATTATCGGCATCTTACCCAGGCCACCCGTACCATCGACCACGAAAGTAGGCACAGCAGGACCACTAATGAAGCCTCGCAAGCCATGATACAGCTCTAAGATGCCGTCAAGCGTAAGTTGATATGCATGGTTTCCCTCTGCAATATCACATGAATAGCAATAGTATGGACGAATGCCGCAAGAGACAAGGCCCATACACAGAGCACGCAAAGTAGCAACGTCATCGTTTACTCCCTTCAAGAGTACCGATTGATTGCCGATCATCGTGCCAGTCTTGCGGAGCATCTTAATGCGTTCGGCAAAGAGCGGGGTTATTTCTCTTGGATGATTGACCTGAACGTTGACCATTTGCACGTCATATCGCTCGATAATACCACAGAGTTCGGGAGTAATTCGGGTTGGTAGCTGCACAGGCAGGCGACTTCCGATGCGCAGAAGTTTAACGTGCGGTGCTCTGGCCCTAATCTGGCTAAGAACATGTTCCAGTTGTCGGTCGTTGAGGAACAGTGGGTCTCCGCCCGATACGAGACAATCGTCGATCTCTGGATGAGATTCTAAGTACCGAAATCCGCGCTCAAGCTGTTGCTTGTTGACAGCTCTTTCACTGCGGGAAACAAACCTTTTACGAGTGCAGTACCGACAATAGCTCCCACAGTTCGTTGTAACCAGAAAGAGTACGCGGTTAGGATACCGATGCACAACAGTGCTACTGTCCTGCATATCATGGTCCTCCGCCAGACTGTCGGCGACTTCGTACGGCCGAACATTTAGTTCTCCTTGGAACGGCATATACTGCTTGCGAATCGGACAGTTCGGATCGTCGCGATCCATTAACTGTGCCAGATATGGTGTCACGCGCATCTGGAAATGGTCATAGATCGACATATCGACTTCCTCAACGTGATTGAGAATGCCTTTCATGTCTTGGTGGGTCCTGTAGCGACGCTGCAAGGCCTGTTGCCAGCTTTCGGAAGTCACGTCATAGGCGTCGACTTCTTCCCGCGTGCGGAGAATCTTGCTCAGCCGATTGAGGTCGGCTACCCTTGTACGGGGATTGGTAGCTTCGATTGCAAACACCATATTGTTCTCTCAAGGTGTGACAGCTTTGCCCTCTCACTCTTTACATTCGTAGGCGATAGTATCGCCTGCGCTTTCCACCGCGCCATAGCGAAACGGTGGGTCGTATGATGTTAGGTTTACAGAATGCGAGGGCTTAACGGTTCACGGTTGCGGCCCCCCTCGATTAGACGCCTGTTCGGCCCTGGGGATACCAATTCCGAAATGCCGCGCGTGGGCGAGATCGAGGATTCGGTTGACCAATTTCGAGAACGTGTATCCACCGGCCGTCGCAGCCCGGGCGTAGGAGTGAGTATCGTTGAGTGACGGGCAGAAGTTGATCTCGAGGACAAAGGGCTGGCCGGAGCGGTCGATCCGGAAGTCGACGCGCGCGTAGTCCCTGCCGCGGCAGGCACGGAAGGTCGCAATCGAAAGATCCCGCAACATCCCCGCTAGCTCACTCCCGATTTGCGCCGGACAAATCTTCTGCGGCTCCGCCACCCCTATATGGAACTTATCTTCCCAGGTCATAAGACGTGTTTCGCGATCGCCGAAGTCGTGCTCCACCGGAGGCAACACCTCGAGCTCTTCGTTTCCCAGCAGTGCCACGCAGATCTCTCGTCCTTCGATGTATTCTTCCACGAGTGCATCCTCCGCATACTGCGTGACGATCATTTCTACGGCTTGCCTTAGCCGGGAAGGCTCTTGCACGAATTGCAATCCTAGGCTGCTGGACTCGTAACGCGGCTTCACTACCAATGGAAATCGCAGGTCGCCGGTGCTCTCCGTGCCGTGACGCATCACTCGAAAGTTCGGCGTCGGCACGCCGTCATCGCGGATGAGCTTCTTTGTGATGACCTTGTCGAGCTCTAGCGCAGCCCCAAGCGGACCGGGTCCGGTGTATGGAATGCCGGCCATCTCAAGCATAGTCGGAACCTCGCTGACACGCCACTCGCCCTTGCTCCCGTACGCCCTGTTGAAGACGATTCCGGAGGGACGGGCTTGCGCGTCGGATGGCATGAACCGCTCGAGTGTAGCAAGCAATCCTTTGTCGCCCTCACAAAGTATCGTCTCGTGGCCGCTCTCTTGCAGAGCCGTCTCCACCCTTTTGATTGCTGTGCGATAATACCCCGGATCATGCTGTCCGGATGCGTTGATCTCGATCGGCTCGTTCCACACGACTGCTACCCGCATGAGTTACTCCCTGGATGTTGGCCCACTGCTAGCTTGGCTCGGATCTGGTTGACTGAGGCCTCCACCGGAGACTGCGACCACTATGGTCGTAAGATCATTTACCAGGTCTCCTGCAATCGGCGTACCAACAGAGGAGGCGCGAGCAACACGCGAAAGCCATGTGTTTCGCGCCGCGCCGGCGAAATACCTGCACCTCGATAGTCGCGTTGCGAACGTAGATGTCTTCGACCGGAGATAGCTGGACAGAGAACGTCCGTTGACGGCAAGTAGACGAACTCGCATCTCCGTAGCGACACGAGGCCTCTCGATGAACTTCGTGACCATGGTGTGAGAGCGCGAGACGGTGCCTGCAGCGACTATTACATTAATCTGGAACGTTCGAGCATGCGTCATGTGAACACCTCGTCCGCGGGGGACCACTATGGCCAATAGGTATGCTTCGCCATCTCCAAGCAATCGCCGTGCCACCAAAGACGCGATCGAGCGCCGCTTGAAGCGGTGCAAAAGAGATTTGCGCGCAGCGTGGCGAAATAGCTGCGTTTCAGTGTGTCGCGTTCACGACATAGTAGTGGGGTAAACCGAACACGAGCGGCGAGAACCGGAAAGGTCGAACAATGGCAACGCCTCACGTGCCAAATACGAAGATCCGATATCGCGGATACCATACCGAACTCATTATCGACGCGCCCGGCCACCGAGCATCATCTACTAGCTCTGCACAGTGATTTCGAACGGTGCCTCTGGCGGTCATTGGGCTGGGTCAGGTGTTTCCGATAAACTAGGACTTCGATTCTATACGGAATCCTTTGGCTGCCTTTGATGTGGCCGGCTCGTTCCAGTGTCAGCACCAGCGGGTGAACCGAACGCGGGCTGAAGTGGAAATAGTCGTCCGTGAACAAGGCTCTAAGCGATTGAGCAGGAGTCAGTTTTCCGGTTGCGGCGGCATTTGAGATTGC
>NZ_JBVVOU010000037.1:0-52220 GCF_055807635.1 Bradyrhizobium sp. Kon56
GTGGTGAAGCCGGGCGGGCGTCTGTCGCTGCAGAAGCACCATCATCGCGCCGAGCACTGGATCGTGGTCCGCGGCACGGCCCGCGTCACCGTCAACGAGACCGTCAAAAGCGTGCACGAGAACGAGTCCATCTACATCCCGATGGGCGCGGTGCACCGGATGGAGAACCCCGGTAAAATCATGCTGGAGCTGATCGAGGTCCAGACTGGAAGCTATCTCGGGGAAGACGACATCATCCGGATTGAAGACGACTATCAAAGGTCGTAACCAGCACACTCCGAATCACGCGACCCGGGCCAAAAGAGTGGTCTCTTCCAGAGGCTTAAGGCCCGGGAAACGTGTAACTTTTTGAATCAAATCGTGTCCGGACCGCTAGCTCCGCATTCGCCACAGATGTGGCGTCCGTGCTAGAAGCGCCCCGGGGATTTGCGTTGAATCGGGGTTTGCTCACATGAGTTCCACAGGATCTGCACCGGCAAAGGCCGGCTTGCGCGTCGGCGTCATTGGCGCCGGCGTGATGGGCAGCAACCACGCGCGCGTGCTCGCGGGTCTTCCCGGTGTCAGCCTCGTCGGCGTCGTCGATCCTTCGCCGGCACATCGCACGCGGGCGATGGAGCTTGCCAATTGCGCGAGCTTCGAGACGCTCGACCAGCTCTTGGCCGAAGGGGTCGATGCCGTCACCATTGCGGCGCCAACTCATCTGCATCACGAGGTCTCGCTCGCCTGCATCGCCAGGAACATCCACGTGATGGTCGAGAAGCCGATTGCGTCCACGGTCGCGGAAGGCCGCGAGATCGTCACGGCTGCGCAAAAGGCCGGCGTGACGCTGATGGTCGGCCATGTCGAGCGCTTCAATCCGGCCGTTGCCGCCGTCAAGCAGGCGATCGCGGGCGAGGATATTCTGTCGATCGCGATCACGCGCGTCGGCCCATTCCCGCCGCGCATGTCCAATGTCGGCGTCGTCATCGATCTTGCCGTGCACGACATCGATCTGATCCGCTGGTTCACCGAATCCGACATCGTCGAGGTGCAGCCGCAATTGTCGAGTGCGGTCGCCGAGCGCGAGGACATCGCGCTCTTGCAGTTCCGCACCGCCAACGGCGTGCTCGCGCACATCAACACCAACTGGCTGACGCCGTTCAAGGCGCGCAGCGTCACGGTCGCGACCCGCGGCAAATACGTGATGGGCGATCTCCTGACGCGCCAGGTCACCGAATGTTTCGGCTTCAAGCCTGACGGCAGCTATTCGATGCGGCATCTGCCTGTCGGCCATGACGAGCCGCTCCGCGCCGAACTGATCGCGTTCCTCAAGGCCGTGCGCAACGGCGAGACGCCGGCGGTCACCGGTGACGAAGGCGTCGCCAGCCTCGAGATCGCGACGCAGTGCCTGGAAACGCCGTCGCGGCCCGCCGCCAAGTCGTCCGCCCTCAAGGGCCCGCGCCGCGTCGCCGGCTGATCCCATTCCATGTTGACCGATCAAAACCCGCAAGGCGCCATGAACCAGCATCTGCGTTCCGAACCCATTCCCTTCATCGACGTCGCCTCGCAGCGCCGCCGGCTCGGCGACTCGCTCGATGCCGCCGTGAAGCGCGTTCTCGATCATTGTCAGTTCGTCAACGGCCCTGAAGTCGCCGAGCTCGAGAAGCAGCTTGCGGCCTATTGCGGCGCCAAGCACGTCATCGGCTGCGCCAGCGGCACCGATGCGATCCTGATGGTGATGATGGCGAAGAATGTCGGGCCGGGCGACGCCGTGCTGTGTCCGTCCTTCACCTTCATCGCGACGGCTTCGCCCGTGGCCCGGACCGGCGCGACGCCGGTTTATGTCGACGTCGACGAGACCACCTTCAACATGAGCCCGGAATCGCTCAAGCGCGGCATCGCGACCGCCCGCAAGGCCGGCCTCAAGCCGGTCGCGGTGATTCCGGTCGATTTGTTCGGCCAGCCGGCCGATCACGACGCCATCGCGGAGATCGCCAAGGCCGAAGGCTTGTTCGTGCTCGATGACGCTGCGCAGGGTTTTGGCGCGAGCTACAAGGGCCGCAAGCTCGGCACCTTTGGGCTCGCCACCGCGACCAGCTTCTTTCCCGCGAAGCCGCTCGGCTGCTTCGGTGACGGCGGCGCGATCTTCACCGATGACGACGAGCTCGCGGCGACGCTGCGCAGCATCCGCGTGCACGGGCAGGGCGTCGACAAATACGACAACGTCCGCCTCGGCCTGACCGGCCGGCTCGACACCATGCAGGCCGCGATCCTGATCGAGAAGCTGAAGATCTTCGACGACGAGATCGCCGCCCGCAACAAGGTCGCGGAGCGCTACGCGCGCGGTCTCGGTAATGTGGTCACGGTGCCGCGCGTGGCGCCCGGCAATACGTCGGTCTGGGCGCAGTACACGATCCGCCTCCCTGAGGGTACCGACCGCGACGGCTTTGCCGCCGCGCTGAAGGCCCAGGGCGTGCCGACGGCGATCTACTACGGCAAGTCGATGCATCAGCAGACGGCCTACAAGCAGTACCCGGTCGCCGAGGGCGGCCTGCCGGGCTGCGAGAGCCTGTCGCAGGACGTCATCAGCCTGCCGATGCATGCCTATTTGACCGAAGCCGATCAGGAGCGAATCATCGCGGCCGTGCGCGGCGCGCTTTCAGCCTGATTTCCCCGTTTTGCTGCGCGAGCTCTTCCTTTAGAAGGGAACGATGCTCGGACGTATCTTCACGGTTGGTGGCTACACGCTGCTCTCGCGGCTGACGGGATTTGCCCGCGACATCATGCTTGCCGCGATTCTCGGCGCCGGCCCCGTGGCCGACGCCTTTTTCGTGGCGCTGCGGCTGCCCAACCATTTCCGTGCGATCTTCGCCGAGGGCGCCTTCAACGCCGCCTGGGTGCCGGCCTATGCGCACGTGCACGGTGAGCGCGGGGAGGGGGCGGCAAGATTGTTCGCCGACCGCATCTTCACGCTGCTGCTGGCCTCGCAGGTGGTGCTGCTGATCGTCGCCTGGGTGTTCATGCCGCAGGCCATGAGCATTTTGGCGCCCGGCTTTTCCGAGGACGCCGAGCAGCGCAAGCTCGCGATCGAGCTGACCCGGATCACCTTTCCCTATCTGCTGCTGATCACGCTGGTGACGCTCTATGGCGGCATGCTCAACGTGATGCAGCGCTTTGCGAGCGCCGCAGCCGCGTCGATCTTCCTCAACATCTCGATGATGATGACGCTGGCGCTCGCCGCATGGTTTCCCGGCGCGGGCCACGCTGCCGCCTGGGGTGTCCTGATCTCGGGTTTTTTGCAGTATTTCCTGCTCGCCGGCGATCTCGCCCGCCATGGCGGCCTGCCGCGCTTTGCGCCGCTCAAGCTCGACGAAGACGTCCGCGCATTCTTTAAAGCACTCGGGCCGGCGACGCTGGGCTCGATGGGCACGCAGCTCGCGCTGTTTGCCGACACCATCATCGCGACTTTCCTGCCGGCGGGCGCGCTGTCGGCGCTGTATTACGCCGACCGTCTCAACCAGCTCCCGATCGGCGTGATCGGCATTGCCATCGGCACGGTGCTGCTGCCGGAGATGTCGCGGCGGATCACGGCCAACGACCAAGACGGTGCGATGAAGGCGCAGCGCCGCGCGTTCGATTTCACGCTGCTGTTCTCGGTGCCGTTCGTGGCCGCCTTCCTCACCGTGCCCGACGCGATCATGCGCGCGCTGTTCGCCCGTGGTGCGTTCTCGAAAGCCGATGCCGCCGCTGCCGGCGCCACGCTCGCGGCCTATGCCATCGGCCTGATCCCCTTCGTACTGATCCGCAGCGCGGTCGCGACCTTCTACGCGCGCAAGGACACGGCGACGCCGGTGCGGGCGTCGCTGACCGGCATCGCGGTCAACGTCGCCTTGAAAATTGCCTTGATGGGATCGCTGGCCCAGATCGGGCTTGCGCTGGCCACTGCCGTCGGCGTCTGGACCAACCTGCTACTGGTGCTGTTCTTCGCGGTGCGGCGAGGCTTTCTCGTGCCGGACCGCGCCTGGCTGTTGTCGCTCGCCAAATTCCTGCTGACCGGGCTCATCCTGGCCGCCGCCTTCTGGCTCATCGCGCGCTTCAGCAGTCCTTCGTTGGGCTCGATGCACTTCCGGGACGAATTGACGCTGCTTCTGCTGGCCGTCGGAGGTACGATCGTCTATGCGCTCGCCATCCTTGCGCTGTTCGGGCGCCGCTGGCTGGTCTCACTGGTGCGGGGTTAACTTTTTCATATTTTCAACGCATTGACGGCTCGAGCTTGTCGGCACGGGCCAGTCTCGATCGTCCTTGGATGGACACATCTCGGAAGTGCGGCGGATGGACCCTGCACACGTGACGTGATGCCGTCACCTCGAGCCGGCAAAATTCGAACCAGGAGCACTGTTTATGAGGATCACCGTCGAAACCAACGTAGCAGCCCCTATCGATCAGGTCTGGCGCGCTTATACGACGCCTGCCGACATCATGAAGTGGAACGCCGCGTCCGACGACTGGCATACGACCAAGGCGACCGTCGACCTGCGAGAAGGCGGTGTCTTCTCATCGCGCATGGAGGCCAAGGACGGCAGCATGGGCTTTGACTTCGCCGGTACCTACACGAAAATCGTCGAGCACAAGCGTATCGAATACGCGTTCGGCGAGCGAAATGCCGAAGTCGAGTTTGTGCCCGGCCCGAAGGGCATTCTGGTTCGCGTGGTCTTCGATGGCGAATCGACGCACTCGGTCGAGCAGCAGCAAGGCGGTTGGCAGGCAATCCTCGACAACTTCGCACGATACGTGGAAGCGAAGCAGACGAAGTCCTGAGGCGTGTGTAGGGGCAAGAAAGCGCCAGAGTAAGGGGCTCGCTTCCAGGGTGCAACCGACCTCCACACATCTCTTGATTTTGCGCGATTGCTATGGTAATCGCAGCGCATGATCAAATCAGTGCGCAAACTCAACCGCAACCACATGACCCGCTTCGGCCGGGCCGTGGAAGGAGTCGCGCGCTAGAAATTCGACGACGACATCTTTTCACCAGGCCCCGCCGGCATCGGACGGGGCCTTTTGTTTGGCCACGCTTCCCTGCCGGCACAACAGCAGGAGCGTCCCATGCCACCCCAACAGACGATCATGACATCCGAGCCGGAGAGGCTCCCCCTCGAGCTTGCCTCGACGTGGAGCATCCCAGGCTTGCTCGCGCGATACTGGCGTGCGCTCCAGGACTGGCGCTGGCGGCAGGGCCCACAAATCGCCTTGCGGGACCTGAGTGACCGGGAGCTGATGGATATCGGCCTGACGCGCGGCGAGATCGACTACATCTCGCCGGAACGGGCTATCGATAGGCTGAGGGATCACGCCAGAGATCTATGGAGCCGCGGGGGGATGTAACTGATGAGCCATCCGAAGCGGAGATGCGCTTTGCGAGCAAGCAGCCGTCAGCACGGCTGCTTGTTCTCAGGCGTGCACTGCGGGCGGGTTCGGCAACTATCATGCCATCAAGCGGACCGTTCCTCACGGCGAAATGACCGAGTTGCGGCGCTCCCGTTCCATCCTGCTCTGACAGGTGAGGGCGCTGGACGGTTTTCGCATGGCTAAACCCGTTTGCCTTGCCAGTTTTTCCACGGCAATATGCCGGCAAAACAACCATGAGAAACGGGACGAGAAAAATGGCGGCTCCCATCAAGTTTGGCGTTGGCCAAAGCGTGTTGCGCAAGGAGGATGACGCGCTCATCCGCGGCAAGGGCCGCTATACCGACGATTATGCGCCGCAGGCCGTGCTTCACGCCCTGATGCTGCGCTCGCCGCATGCGCATGCCAAATACACCATCGATGCGAGCCGCGCCCGCACCCTTCCCGGCGTCGCGCTGATCCTGACCGCGGATGACGTCAAGGATCTCGGCAATCTGCCCTGCCTGTTCAATCTCGAGACCGATCCCTTCACCGGGCCGCCTTACCCGATCCTCGCCAAGGACGAAGTGCGCCATGTCGGCGATTCCATCGCCTTCGTGGTCGCCGAGACCATCGACCAGGCCCGCGACGCGATCGAGGCGATCGAGGTCAAATGGAGCCCGCTGCCGGCGGTGACCGGTGTCGTCAATGCCGTGAAGAAGGGCGCGCCGCAGGTCTGGCCGGACAAGCCCGGCAACGTGCTGTTCGACGTCTCGATCGGTGACAAGAAAGCGACCGAAGCGGCGTTTGCCAAAGCGCATGCGGTGGCCGAGATCTCGATCGTCAATCCGCGCGTGGTCGCGAACTTCATGGAGACGCGCGCGGCGGTGTGCGAATACGACGCCAAGCGCGACCATCTGACGCTGACGGTCGGCAGCCAGGGCAGCCATCGCCTGCGCGATATCCTCTGCCAGAACGTGCTCAACATTCCGACCGACAAGATGCGGGTGATCTGCCCCGACGTCGGCGGCGGCTTCGGCACGAAGCTGTTTCCCTATCGGGAATACGCCCTGTTGGCAGTCGCCGCGCGAAAGCTGAAGAAGGCGGTGAAATGGGCCGCCGACCGTACCGAGCATTTCATGGGCGACGCGCAGGGCCGCGACAACGTCACCACCGCGAAGATGGCGCTGGCCGAGGACGGCAAGTTCCTGGCGATGGATTGCGACCTGATGGGCGACATGGGCGCGTATCTGTCGACCTTCGGGCCCTATATCCCGCATGGCGGCGCCGGCATGCTGCCGGGCCTCTACGACATCCAGGCGTTCCACTGCCGGGTGCGCACCATCTTCACCAACAGCGTGCCGGTCGATGCCTATCGCGGCGCCGGGCGGCCCGAGGCTGCTTACGTCATCGAACGTCTCGTGGACGCCTGCGCGCGAAAGCTCGACATGACGGTGGATGCCATCCGCCGCAAGAATTTCATCCAGCCGAAGGCGCTGCCCTACAAGACCGCGACCGGCAAAGTCTACGATTCCGGCGACTTCGCCGCGCATCTGAAGCGCGCGATGGAGATCGCCGATTGGAAGGAGTTTGGCAAGCGCGCCAAGGCGGCCAAGAAGAACGGCCTGATCCGCGGCATCGGACTTGCGAGCTATGTCGAGGTCTGCGGCACCATGGGCGAGGAGACCGCCAATGTGCGGATGGACCCCAATGGCGATATCACGGTCCTGATCGGCACCCAGTCGAGCGGGCAGGGCCACCAGACCGCCTATGCGCAGATCGTTGCCGAGCAGTTCGGCGTGGCGCCCGAGCGCGTGCACGTCCACCAGGGCGACACCGACATGATCGCCACGGGCCTCGGCACCGGCGGCTCGGCTTCGATCCCGTCGGGCGGTGTCAGCGTCGAACGCGCGACCCGCGAGCTCGGGCAGAAGCTGAAG
Source organism: Bradyrhizobium sp. Kon56 (assembly GCF_055807635.1). Lineage (NCBI taxonomy): Bacteria > Pseudomonadati > Pseudomonadota > Alphaproteobacteria > Hyphomicrobiales > Nitrobacteraceae > Bradyrhizobium > Bradyrhizobium sp. Kon56. The sequence continues at coordinate 7,302 of NZ_JBVVOU010000037.1, forward strand.
GAAATCGCGGCCCAGGCGCTGGAAGCCAGCGCCGGCGACCTCGAGATCACCGACGGCATCGTGCGCATCGCCGGCACCGACCGCTCGATCTCGTTCACTGATCTCGCCAAGCGGCCCGGCGCGGATCCCTCGAAGCTGAACGCGAGCGCGACCTTCGCCAGCGCCGACGGCACCTATCCCAACGGCACCCATGTCGCCGAGGTCGAGATCGATCCGGCCACCGGCATCATCAAAATCGTCAACTACGTGATCGTCGACGATTTCGGCATGACGCTCAATCCGCTGCTGCTGGCCGGCCAGGTCCATGGCGGCGCCATGCAGGGCATCGGCCAGGCGCTGATGGAGCAGGTGGTCTATGGCGCGGGCGACGGCCAGCTCGTCACCGCGACCTTCATGGACTACGCGCTGCCGCGCGCGGCGGACGGGCCGGCCTTCGTGTTCGAGACCGCCAACGTTCCCTGCAAGACCAATCCGCTGGGGGTGAAGGGCGCGGGCGAGGCCGGTGCGATCGGGTCCTGCCCGGCGGTCGTCAACGCCATCGTCGACGGGCTCTGGCGCGAATACAAGATCGACCACATCGACATGCCGGCGACCCCGGAACGGGTGTGGATCGCCATCAACGAGCACCATCGCCGTCACAGCCTGTGACAATCTTCCACGGGAATGAAATCTGCCGAGCGGTGTTGGCCCATTGAGGGGTCAGCACGATCCTGCATCAAGGAAAGGGATTTTGCGAATGAAGCGAGTGTTGGTGGTTGGGGGCGCGCTCCTGCTCGGTATGGGCGCGGTTTGGGCACAACAGGATTCCGTCAAGGAAGTGCAGACTCTCATGAAGGGCAACGGCAAGAACGCCGGCGCAGTGGCGGCCATGGTCAAGGGCGAGAAGCCCTATGATCAGGCCACTGTGGACAGCGCGCTGGCGCAGTTCGAGGACACCGCCAAGAAGCTGCCGCACCTGTTTCCGGCGAGCGCAAAGGGTATGAAGCCCGAGGGCGACTACAGCGCCTCGCCGAAGATCTGGGAGGACAAGGCCGGGTTCGATGCGAAGGTCGCGAGCTTCGCCAAGGTCGTCGGCGAGGCCAAGGGCAAGATCAAGGATCTCGACTCGCTCAAGGCGAATTTCCCCGCGGTCGGCAAGGAATGCGGCGGCTGCCACGAGACGTTTCGTGTGAAGAACGGTTGACGGAAGAAAAAGATTCGTAGCCCGGATTGCGCTTCGCTCCATCCGGGCTACTGGGAATCGGGAAAAAGCGGTTGCGAAAGCAGCCGCTTTTTTCATGTCGGCGCGCAGCGCTGCTGGAAATTCTATCCGCAAGGCCTGACGGATCGCTACCGGAGCAGCTATCTTTGCTCCAGCCGCCGCGGCATTGGCGTGAGCTTTTGACGCTGACGCATCTCGCTCCTGACTGCGTCACGACATCAGGAGTTCCAACCCGCGGCGAGCGCCTCAATCAGCAACAGCGAGACAAGCCATGGTAAAACCGTTCCCGTCTAAGACGCACATCGGCAACCATATGCTGCATCCGGAAACGCTGATGCTGACCTATGGCTATGATCCGCAATTGTCGGAAGGCGCCGTCAAGCCGCCGGTGTTCCTGACCTCGACCTTCGTGTTCAAGACGGCCGAGGACGGGCAGGACTTCTTCGATTTCGTCTCCGGCCGGCGCGAGCCGCCGGAAGGAATGGGCGCGGGCCTGGTCTATTCGCGCTTCAATCACCCCAACAGCGAAATCGTCGAGGACAGGCTCGCGATCTACGAGCGCACCGAGAGCTGTGCGCTGTTCTCATCCGGCATGGCGGCCATCGCGACCACGATCCTGGCGTTCGTCCGCCCCGGCGACGTCATTCTGCACTCCCAGCCGCTTTACGGCGGCACGGAAACGCTGCTGACGAATACGCTTGCGCGTCTGTCGATCGGCGCCGTCGGCTTCGCCGATGGCGTCGATGAAGCCGTGGTCAGCCAGGCCGCGGAGGAGGCCATGCGCAAGGGCCGGATTTCGATGATCCTGATCGAGACCCCGGCCAACCCGACCAACGGGCTGGTCGACATCGCGATGATGCGGCGTGTCGCTGAGAGCATCGGAAAGACCCAAGGACACGTTCCGATCATCGCCTGCGACAATACGCTGCTCGGGCCGGTGTTTCAGCGACCGATCGAGCACGGCGCCGATATTTCCCTGTACTCGCTCACGAAATATGTCGGCGGTCATTCAGATCTGATCGCGGGCGCCGCGCTCGGCGCGAAGGCGGTGGTGAAAGGCATCAAGGCGCTGCGGGGCGCCATCGGCACCCAGCTCGATCCGCATTCCTGCTGGATGATCAACCGCTCGCTCGAGACGCTGAGCCTGCGCATGGAAAAGGCGGATGCGAATGCGCGCCTCGTGGCGGACTATCTGCGCGATCATCCCAAAGTGGCCAAGGTGCACTATCTCGGTCATCACGACGCGGCGTCGCCGGACGGACTTGTGTTTGCGCGGCAATGCTCGGGGGCAGGGTCCACGTTCTCGTTCGACATCTTCGGGGGCAAGGCCGCCGCCATGAAATTCCTCAACGCGCTGCAAATCCTCAAGCTGGCGGTGAGCCTTGGTGGAACGGAGTCGCTTGCGAGCCTGCCTGCCACCATGACCCACTCCGGCGTCCCCGCCGACATCCGCCGGAAGATCGGCGTGCTCGATTCCACGATCCGGCTGTCGATCGGCATCGAGCACCCGTCGGATTTGATCGCCGACCTCGCGCAGGCGCTGAACGCAGCCGAACCTGAGGTGTGACGCCTGCGCCAGCGCTACGCGGAATCGAAAAGGGCGGTTGCGCAAGCAGCCGCCCCTTTTGTTGGTCTGTGCGAAGCTTACTTCGTCACCTGACCACGGATCTCGCCCCCCGGATTGGCCGCGGTGTGGATGTTGACGTAGAGTTTGCCGCCGAGCAGATCGGCGGCCTGCGCGTCGGTCAGCGTCGCCGAGCCCTCGGCCGGGCTGGTCGCAGCGCCTGGGATCGGGATCGCAACGCCGGCGTTCTTGCCGGGCTCGGCAGGTCCGTGGAAATGCGCGGCGGTGGCGGGCCCGGACAGGCCGGAATAGGTGACCTTCCAGGACAGCTTCTTGCTGGCGGCGTCGTAATCCAGATCGGCCGTTCCGGTGCCGCTGCTGGTCGTTGCGGGGACCTCCGACTTGGCGTCGAGCGTTGCTTTCAGCTTTTCCGCGCTGGCCGAACCCGCAAAAGCAACGGCGCCAAGCACTGACATGGCGATGACGATCTTGTTCATGATTTTTCTCCCTGCTGAACCCGTTTGGGCTGCCAAACTTCCAACAGCCGGCATTGCAGTTTATTCCCGTTTCAGGCTGCGGTGGGCTAAATTCTTCGTGGCTGGAGCCGCGAGGACATCGGTCATAAGCTTCGCCGCGACGACGAAAGGACCGCATGTTGCGACGAACAATCTCCGTGGCGCTGCTCGCCGCACTCGCCACAGCCGGCGTCTATTGGTGGCTCAGCGCGCCGGTGGGGGCGGCCGTCGGCACCGCGCCTGCCCGCGTCCCTGATCTTGCCAATGGCCAGGTGATGTTCAACGCCGGCGGCTGCCCCTCATGCCATGCCGTCCCCGACCAGCCCGATCGTCTCAGGCTCGGCGGCGGCGTCGCGATCAAGTCGCCGTTCGGAACGTTCTACGCGCCGAACATCTCGTCCGATCCGACCGATGGCATCGGCAAATGGAACGATGCCGAATTCGTCAATGCGGTGATGCACGGGGTCTCGCCGGACGGAGGGCATTATTTTCCGGCCTTTCCCTATACGTCCTATCAGCACGCCAGGCGCGAGGACGTGCTCGATCTCTTTGCGTACCTGAAAACGCTGCCGGCCGTCGCAGGCAAGGTGCGCGACCACGATGTGCGCTTTCCGTTCAACATCCGGCGTAACGTCGGCATTTGGAAATTCTTATTTCTGGACGACAAGCCCTTCGTCCCCGACAGCGCGAAGTCACCGCAGTGGAATCGCGGCGCCTATCTCGTCAACAGTTTTGGCCATTGCGCGGAATGCCACAGCCCGCGCAACGCGCTTGGCGGCATCACCGCCGCACAACGCTTCGCTGGAGGCCCCAATCCGGAAGGCGAGGGATGGGTGCCCAACATCACCCAGAAGGGCCTTGGCGAGTGGAGCGCGAAGGATATTGCCTATTTCCTGAAGACCGGCGAATTGCCCGACGGCGACAGCGTCGGCGGCGCGATGACGCGGGTGATCAAGAACACCTCGCAACTGCCGGACGACGATCTCGCGGCGATGGCGGACTATCTCAAATCGCTGCCGCCGGTGGACGGTCCGCCGCGTCCCAAGCGCAAGGAGGGCGGCACCTGATTGGGCCTGCCCTTTTTCGGACGGTCAACTCGCGCCAAACGCCTTGAAGGTGATGATGGTGAGGGTGTCCTGGATGCCGGGCAGCACCTGCACCTTCTCGTTGACGAAGTGGCCGATATCGGTGTCGTTGTCGACGTAAAACTTCACCAGCAGGTCGTATTGCCCGGCCGTGGAATAGATCTCGGAGGCGATCTCGGCTTCGGCAAGCGCATTGGCGACCACATAGGATTGGCCGAGCTTGCATTTGATCTGGACGAAAAAGGGAACCATCGCGGTCACTCCGAAAGCATATCTGACGGCTAATAGGCCAAACCCGGCCGGATTTAGCAAGCGAACTTGCTGGGCTGGGAGAGGCGCGCTAGGACGGGCCATGGCTTCGAAAACGCTGAAGAGCGCCCCATGACGACACCCGTAGCGCTGACCATTGCCGGCTCCGATTCGAGCGGCGGCGCCGGCATCCAGGCCGACCTGAAGACCTTTGCCGCGCTCGGCGTTTTTGGCGCTTCCGCCATCACGGCGCTGACGGCGCAGAACACCCGCGGCGTCACCGGCATTCACGCCGTGCCCGCCGAATTCGTCACCGCGCAGATCGACGCGGTGTTTTCCGATCTTGAGGTCGGCGCGGTCAAGATCGGCATGGTGGCGCAAGCCGCCAGCATCGATGCGATCGCGGCCGCGCTGTCGCGCTGGGCGCCCGGGCATATCGTGCTCGATCCCGTGATGGTGGCGACGTCGGGCGATCGCCTGCTCGCGTCCGATGCCGTCGATGCCCTGCGCATCAAGCTGATGCCGCTGGCCTCGGTGATCACACCCAATCTGCCCGAGGCCGCGGCTCTGCTCGACGAGCCGGTCGCGGCCAGCGAGGCCGAGATCGAAAGCCAGGGGCGCCGGCTGCTGGCGCTCGGCAGTCGTGCGGTCCTGATCAAGGGCGGCCACGGCGAGGGCGCCGAGAGTATCGATTATCTCGTCGATGCCAGCACCACGATCGCGCTCGCCGCGCCGCGCGTTGCCACAAGCAACACCCATGGCACGGGCTGCTCGCTGTCCTCGGCGGTCGCCGCAGGGCTCGCCAGAGGCGAGGATCTCGAGCGCGCCGTGCGCAACGCCAAGACCTGGATCAGCGCGGCGATCGCCGCCGCCGACCGCTTCAGCGTCGGCCACGGACACGGCCCGATCCATCATTTCCATAAATTTTACTGAACGCCGGTCGCGAGCGCGCCACCGCTAGTCCCTCCCGCCATGCAGCTCCGGGTTCTTGCGGAGGGCGCTGCGACGCCATGTCGCCTGATTGTCGCATGCGACTGATATTCGCGGGTGGGCGAGGCAAGCGCGATTCGTATCTGAGGGTGCCTCAAAGGTTCGATTGGTCATCCCCCTGTCACGGGACATTGTTACAGGCTGGCGCATGGGAAGTTACGATGTGAGTGACGAGAGCCCGGAGCGGCGCTTTCGCACGTTGTTCATCTCCGACGTTCATCTCGGAGCCCGCGGTTCTCAAGCCGATCTTCTGCTCGATTTCCTGCGTTTCCATGATGCCGACACGATCTATCTCGTCGGCGATATCGTCGACGGCTGGGCGCTGAAATCGAGCTGGCATTGGCCGCAATCGCATAACGACCTCGTCCAGAAGCTTTTGCGCAAGGCGCGCAAGGGCGCCAAGGTCATCTACATCCCCGGCAATCACGACGAGTTCCTGCGCAACTATTACGGCACGCATTTCGGCGGCATCGACGTGGTCGAGAACACCGTCCACACCGGCGCGGACGGCAAGCGCTATCTCGTCATCCATGGCGACATCTTCGACCTCGTGGTGCAGAACGCACGCTGGCTCGCCCATCTCGGCGACAAGGCCTACGACTTCGCGATCCAGCTCAATCGCTTCGTCAACTTCTTTAGGCGCATGTTCAAGGTGCCCTATTGGTCGCTGTCGCAATGGGCCAAGCAGAAGGTCAAGAACGCGGTCAACTATATCGGCGCGTTCGAGCAGGCGCTCGCCGCCGAAGCGCGGCGCCACGACGCCGACGGCGTGATCTGCGGACACATCCACTACGCGGTGATCCGCGACGAGGGCGGCATCCGCTACATGAATTGCGGCGACTGGGTCGAGAGCTGCACGGCACTGGTCGAGCACGACGAGGGCCATTTCGAGATCATCACCTGGGCGAACCAGGCCGAGAAGCCGGCACAGGTCCCGCAGATCGCAGCCAAAGCCGCATGACAAGGGCAGCCTGATGCGCATCCTGGTCGCGACCGACGCCTGGCACCCGCAAGTCAACGGTGTGGTTCGGACGCTGACCAAGCTTGCCGACGCCGCCAAAAGTCTCGACGTCGAATTCTCGTTCCTGACGCCGCAATGGTTCCGCACCTTTGCGATGCCGAGCTATCGGGACGTGCGGGTGGCCATGCCGCGCCCGGGCAGAATCGCGAAGCTGATCGAAGAGGCGCGCCCGGACAGCATCCACATCGCGACGGAGGGGCCGATCGGCCTGATGGTCCGCCGCTATTGCCGGCAGCGCAAGCTGCCCTTCACGACCAGCTTCCACACCCGCTTTCCCGAATATGTCCGCGCCCGCGTGCCGGTGCCGGGCTCGCTGATCTGGCGGGCGCTGCGCCGATTCCATAGCCCCAGCCGCGCCGTGATGGCGGCGACGCCGGCGCTCGCCAGTGAGCTGACCGAGCGCGGCTTCGACAATGTCGTGCTGTGGCCGCGCGGCGTCGACCCCCATCTGTTCCATCCCCGCGCGATCGATCTCTGCCTGCCGGCGCCGGTGTTCCTCTCGGTCGGTCGGGTCGCGGTGGAGAAGAATCTCGAGGCGTTCCTCGACCTCGAGCTGCCCGGCACCAAGGTGATCGTCGGTGACGGCCCGGCGCGTGTCGCGCTGGAGGAGGCCTATCCGGACGCGATCTTCCTCGGCGAAAAGCATGGCGAGGAGCTGGCGGACATCTACGCGGCCGCCGATGTCTTCGTGTTTCCGAGCAAGACCGACACGTTCGGCCTCGTTCTGCTCGAAGCCTTGGCGAGCGGCCTGCCTGTCGCGGCGTTTCCGGTGAAGGGGCCCCGCGACGTGATCGGCGATGCGCCGGTCGGCGCGCTCGATCACGATCTGCGCAGCGCCTGCTTCGCCGCGCTGGATATCTGCCGGCAGGACTGCGTGGAATTCGCCGCCAACTACACCTGGGAGGCCTCGGCTCGGGCCTTTGTCGACAGCATTTTGGCGGTCGGCGCGGTGCTGCCGGGCCGGAACGGGGCGGAGCCGGCGCGATTCGTCGCCTGAGGGGAAGAAGCCCTCGCCCGGAGATGCCTTGCCCGCGCCTCATCCGGCGCGATAACATCAGGCATGACAGAACAGCTTCTTCCGATCGGCCCTGCCGATATCGACGCCGCAGCACGCGTGATCGCACCCTTCGCCGTCCGCACCCCGCTGTTGTCCTTTCCCGTGCTCAACGAGCGTGTCGGCGCAAAGGTCTATCTCAAGCCGGAGATGCTCCAGCGCACCGGGTCGTTCAAGTTTCGCGGTGCCTTCAACAAGGTCGCCTCGATCCCGCAGGACAAGCGCGCCGGCGGCGTGGTCGCGTTCTCCTCCGGCAACCACGCCCAGGGCGTGGCGGCGGCGGCAAAGATCCTCGACATGCAGGCGACCATCGTGATGCCCGCGGATGCGCCGTTGTCAAAGCGCGAGCGTACCAAATCCTACGGTGCCGAGGTCGTGCTGTACGACCGCGACCGCGACGACCGCGAGGCGATCTCGCGCGGCATCGCCGAGAAGCGCGGCGCGACTCTGGTCAGGCCCTATGACGATCCCTTCGTGATCGCCGGTCAAGGCACCGCCGGCCGCGAGATCGCCGAGGACATGGCGGCGCTCGGTTTCAGCCCCGACATCGTGGTCGCCCCGGCCTCCGGCGGCGGCCTGATCGCCGGCGTTGCAACGGCTGTGAAGGCGCGTTTTCCGCTGGCCGAGATCGTGGTGGCCGAGCCCGACGCGTTCGACGATCACGGCCTGTCGCTGACCGCGGGCCACCGCGAGCCGCACGCACCCGCCGGCCGCACCATCTGCGATGCGCTGATGGCCCTGATCCCCGGCGAGATGACCTTTGCGATCAACAGCAAGCTGCTCGCGCGCGGCGTGACCGCCTCGGACAAGGAAGTCGGCGCGGCCGTCGCCTTTGCCTATCGCGAGCTGAAGCTCGTGGTCGAACCGGGCGGAGCGGTCGGCCTGGCGGCGCTGCTTGCGGGACGACTTGATGTTGCCGGCAAGAATGTCGTCATCGTGCTCTCCGGCGGCAATGTCGACGCTGATCTGTTTGCCGAGCTGGTGGCCTGATAATCAATCTTCTGACATCAAGAAGGGCAGAGCGTCACCGCTCTGCCCTTTGTCGTGTGTGGCCGACCGCGATCAGTGCATGAAGCCGCGGTGGTTGTTGCCGCTGTTGCCACCCTGGCTCTGGTTCATCGACTGCCGGAAATTGTTGCTGCCGTTGTTGACGATCCGGTTGGTCTCATTGAACTGCGGGTGGTTGTTGTTCTGCACCTGCACCTTGTTCACGGGGTTGTTGCTGATCTTCGCCCCGTTGTTGATGCGGATCGGGTTGTTCTGCGTCTGAACGTTGACGGGCTTCGTATCGATGGTCGTGCCGCCCTTGCCGACATTGACCGGCATGCTCACGATCTTGCCAGGATTGCCACTGGTTGTGCCGTTGGCAGTACCATTCGGCGTCTTGTTGGTCGCAGGCAGCGTCACGATCTTGCCGATGCCGCCATTGTTGTTGGTGGTGTTGGTCGGCGCAGGCAGGGTCACGATCTTGCCCGGGGTCTGCGACGGCGTGCCGTTCTGCTGGTTGGGCTGGTTGTTGCCCGCGAGCAGGTTGACGATCTGGCCGCCATTGCCGAGCTTGCCGATGCCGTTATTGTCGCCCGACTTCTGCACGATCGGCAAATTGCCGTTCACTTGCGCGCCGCCATTACCCTGCTGCAGCGGCATGTATTTGGGCTGGCCGAGATTGCCGATCTTGAAGGTCGGGGCGATATTCTGCGGCGCCAGGAACTTGGTCGCCTGCATCAAGGGGATCTGCTTCGGCTGCATCTGGAGCTTCAGCGCGACCTGCGCATAGGGCGTGTTGCCGTAGCTGTCGTAGAAGTTCTTGTAGCCGAGCGGCGAGTTCGCGAGCACCGCCTTGTGCCAGGCCTGCGTGAGCAGCAGGTTGTTGAGCAGCCAGCGGACGTGATCGCACAGCGGGTCGTGCGGATACATCGTGATGAATTCCTGATAGTACTCCGGCCGTGCTTCGGACACGACGTAGTCATAGGCTTGGCGCGTCGAGCGGCTCGGCAGATTGGAGGCCATCTGCACCACAGGCGCATTCACCGGTGCGCGGCTGGCGGCAACCGCGGTGTCGCCGAAGAAGGTGAAGTCGGACGTGAGCGACGAGCTCTCCCACGGGATCTGCGCGCCGCTGGTGGTCTGGTTCACTTCGAGGCGCACGCGCTTGAACAGCTGCTCGATCGGCACGTTGGGCTCGCGCGCGACGTTCAGGAAGGCCTGCGTGTAGGGGCTGTGGCCGCCGGTGCCGTCCTGCGCTTCGGCGCCCGGCGCGGTCGAGTAGCCGACGATCGAGCCGTTCGGGGCATCGACGATGGCCAGGCCGCGGCCGGCATCGTTCACGTTCGGGAACGGGTTATTGCGGCAGGCATCGAGGATGACGATGCGCATACGGCTCGGGATCGTCTCCAGCGTCGACATCACGTCGACCAGGCGGACGGAGTTGTTGACGAGTTCGGTCTGGCTCGAGACCTTGGCGTCGACCGGAACGAGGTAGTTCTCGCCGGCGAGTTGCACGCCGTGACCGGCATAGTAGACCATCGCCACCGTGTTCGGACCACGCGCCGACACTTTGGCGGAGAAGTCCTGGACGACGCGGAGCATGTCGTTCTGGGTGAGGTCGGTCGCGGCGACCACTTCGAAGCCGGCGGAGTTCAGGAACTTCGCCATGGACTCCGCGTCGTTGTCCGGATTGGCGAGCTGCGGCGCGTTCTGATAGTTCGAATTGCCGATCACCAGCGCGACACGCTGTTCCGGGCCTTGCAGCGCGGTAGGGGCCGGCTCGACCGGGGCGACTTGCGCGGAAACTGGGCCGCAGGCAAAGCCGAACAGGCTCCCCAGCAGGCTAGCCGTCATCAGGAAGGGTTTTAGGCGGAACATGGCGTGCTCCTTTGGCACTGATCTCGATACGAGATTGGTTGCCGGCAAACTTGGCCGCGTTCGAGTTTGATGTCCGTGATCCCCATCACCATGGTAGGCTGCGTGATCTGAATCACGCTTGGAACCTGCCGAGGTGGGCGCCCAATGGGAGGACAGTCCGTCACATGCTGAAATCGATCGATCCGATCCTCACGCCCGACCTGCTTTGGCTGCTGGCTTCCATGGGCCATGGCGACGATCTCGCTTTCGTCGATGCCAATCACCCCTCGGCGCGCATCGCGCAGAGCACGCATTCGCAGCGCTTGATCCAGTTGCCAGGCATGAGCATGGAGACCGCGATTCGCGCCATCATGTCGGTCTATCCGCTCGACGATTTCGATCCCGATCCGGTCCGCGTGATGATGCCGGTCGACGATCCCGACCGCGTCCCCGACGTGCAGCGCGCGGTGCTCGCCGAGATCGAACGCGCCGCCGGCCGGCCCGTCACGCCCGGAAAACTCTCCCGGCCGGATTTTTATCGCGCGGCGGCGGCGAGCTTTGGCGTCGTGCAGGTCGGCGACAGCAGCAGTTACGGATGCTTCCTGATCAGGAAGGGTGTGATCAGCTAGCAGCGCACGATCGAACGATGCGGGACGGCGTCACGCGTGCTCGAATGGTCCGACCTCGCGGATCACCTTGCAGATCTGCAGGAAGCCGCTGGCGTAGAATTCGGCATGTCCTCGCTTCATCGTCTCGACATGTTCGGGATGGGTGCGCCAGGCTTCGAGCGCTTCCTCAGAGGCAAAACGGAACACGGTGAGCTCCTCGCCGTCGTCGGCCTTGAACGACTTGACCGATACAAAGCCGGGAAGACGACTGACGATGTCGTACATGCGCGCGCCGAGCCGGTCGTGCTCGTCGACAGAGGCGCCGTCACGCAATTGCAGATCGCCAATGACAATCACTTCGCCAATCATGTTTCCTTGCCCTTAATCAATAGGATTCCTGCCGCTCGATCTGCTATTCGGTTTCGTGAGGGCTTTGTTACTTGGCACTCGAAATTGAATGGTCATTCCGCAAGCGGCCGTCTATCGTCCATCCATGTCACGCTTTTTATGTCTATCTGTCGCTATCGTCCTATCGCTGCTGCCGGCTGTCGCGCCGGCTGCTTCGATCCAAAAGCGTCCCAAGCAAGCTTGGCATGGTTACGGCTTCCTGCCGGGCTATCGCCAGCCGCTGAGCAACAGCATTCCGCTCTACAAGCAGAAGGAAGCGATGCGGCGGATGTCGCCTAGCGACCGGCGCCATTGGTATATCGATCCGGTCCCCCAATATTACGGCTGGGACGGCGAGTGGCGCTATTTCGGCCGGCCCGGCTTCGGCGGCGGCCGCTACAATGGCGGTAGTTTTGGGCCGTGCTGGACGCGGACGCCGATCGGTGCGGTGTGGAATTGCGGGTGATCGGCTGAGCATCCGTCATTGCGAGCGGAGCGCGCTGCGCTCGCAATGACGTTGAGGAGAGAGTGTTTTCCTCATTCCGCTCTCGTGCGGCGGACGCAGCGTGGCGTCTCTTCGACGGTGCGCTGCAGAGCCGGGGCCATGTGGCGACGGAAGCTGTGGCTCGTGGGTTCCGGATCTGTGCTTCGCTTGTCCGGGACACGAGACGGAGGAGGCCGCATCCCCTTACGAGAAGAACGCGATCTTCTCGGCCTGGGTCATGCGGCGGATTGGCGCCATGGGATCGTTGGCGGCGGCGCGGGGCTTTTGCAGGATGCCGCTGGCGAGGATGGTGGCGCCAAGCGAAGCTTCCGGAACCGGCGACGTCATCGGGAGCGTCGTGGCCTGCGCCGCGCCGAATGTCGCGGATGCTGCCATGACGGGCGCCGGCTGCTCCATCACTTCGGCGGCGGCTTCCGCAATGGCGTTGGTGAGGCGCGCCAGCGATTCCATCGCGATCGGCGCTTCCTCTACGGGCTCCTCCACCACCGCTGCGGCGGCGACTGGCTCGGCTGCGGCCGGCTCCGGTATCTCCGCTGCGATGGGCGCTGCAGCCTCCGCAACCACCGGTTCCGGAACGGTCGCTTCCATCTCGACCGGTTCGATGATCTCGTCGAATTCGGGGTCGGGCGCGGCCATCTCCAGCGCGATGGCCTCGAGGATGGCTTCGTCCTCGGCTTCGGCGGCGGCATCGAGCGAAAATTCGTCCGTCACCTCCGCGAAAGCCTCAGTGGCCGGCTCTTCAAAAGCGATGTCTTCAGGCGCGATCCGGCTCTCGGCGACGGTCTCCGGCTCGAGCGCGGCGTCCGTCGCCTGCTCGGCAACGGAGAAGGCCTCGGAGACGATTCCGGCCGCTTCCACGGCGGCTTCGGGCTCGATCGCCTCTGCGATGTCTTGCGGCGCCTCCGTAAAAGCCACGGGTGCTTCGCTGGCCATCGCCGCGGGCGCGGCCTCCGCCAGCGGAGCTTCCGCAGCGGACGACGGTGCCTCCTGCACCGGAGCCGGCGAGGGGCGCGCGGCCTGCGGTGTTGCGTCAGCGTCGGTTTGGTCGATCCGGTCCTTGAGCAGATCGAATGCGGCCTTGAGGTCGGCGCGGGGGTCGATGGTCGAAACCTGCGCGCAGGCCGCCTCGATCGAGGCGAGCTGCGAATCAATCAGGTCGCAGATTCGGCCGTCGGCACCGATCTCGCGCCAGCGCCAGGAGATCTCCTTGATGATGCGCAGGCCGCGCGGGATCGGTGCGAGGCTCGCCTCGATCGCAGCAGGATCGAACGCCGCGATTGCGATCGTCTCGGCTTCACGAATCGCGTGCCGGATGGCGACCAAGGCTTCGGGGAGGCGGTCCTCGACGACGGGTTGGCGCTGTGCCGCAAGGGCTTCTTCGATTTTCGCGACCGCGTCGAGCACCATGCGGGTATCGGCATTGCGGTTGCGCTTGGCGTATTCGCCGAGGAACCAGCGGCCGCGCGCGGTCTCCATGAAGGCTTCGCGGATCGCGTCGTAATCCTGCTCGTTCGGCTCGGCCGCACGGGCAGACATAGGCGAGAGGGCGAATGCTTCGTTGGCCATGTCAATCTCGTCGCGCAAATCACCGCGCGTTACAGTAACGATCATCACGATATCGACCGAATCGCAATTGGTTTGATGGCACCCGAATCACAAATCCCCATCGCAGCATCTCAGAAGCGGCGATTCGCCGTGAGCCTCGCGCTGTTCTATTCGGCCGTGTTCGCGGTGTCGGGAACGCATCTGCCGTTCTTTCCGGTCTGGCTGAAGGCGATCGGCATCGACGCGGCCTGGATCGGCCTCATCAACGCGCTGCCCGCGATCACGCGCTTCACCACGCTGCCGCAGATCACCGCCTTTGCTGAAAAGAGACATGCGATTCGCGCCGGCATGATGGTGTCGGTGCTGGCGACGGCGATTGGGTTCACGGCGGTCGGCTTGCAGCAGCAGCCGCTGGCGCTGTTCCTGATCTATGCGCTGACCTGCATGATGTGGACGCCGACCATGCCGCTGACCGACGCCTATGCGCTGCGTGGCGTCGCCCGCTACGGGCTCGATTACGGGCCGGTGCGGCTGTGGGGTTCGGCAGCGTTCGCGGCCGGCTCGCTCGCCTGCGGCTATCTCGTAGACCACATCGCGGCGCGCGATCTGATCTGGGTCATCGTCGCCTGGGCCGGGGTTGCGGTCGCCGCCGGCATGCTGCTTCAGCCGCTCGACGACGTTAGGCGACGGACGACAACGGTGCACGCCGGCAAGGCGCTGCTGCGCGATGCCGGCTTCTGGGCCATCATCGTTTCGGCCGCGCTGATCCAGGGCAGTCACGTCGCGTACTATACGTTCTCGGCCATCAACTGGCAGGCCCACGGCCTCGGCGGGCTGACGATCGCGGGCCTCTGGACGTTAGGGGTGATCGCCGAGATCGTCGTGTTCGCGCTGTCGCCGCGCTTCTCGCCGCATCCGTCCTCGCTCATGGCGATCGGGGGCGCGAGCGCGGTCGTGCGCTGGGTCGTCACCGCGTACGATCCGCCGCTCGCGCTGCTCGCGGTCGTGCAACTCGGCCACGGCCTGACCTTCGGGATGACGATCCTCGGCACCATGAGTCTGCTGGTGCAGCGCGTGCCGTCGCATCAGATCGCGCGGGGGCAGGGTTATTACGCGGCGTGCAACGGGCTGCTGGGTGCGACCACCTCGATCGCGTCAGGCGCGATCTACGCTCGCATCGGCGACGGCCTCTATTATGTGATGGCGGCAATGGCCGCTGCCGGCGCGCTTGTGATCTGGTCGGCGCGGCACCGGCTGAAAGCTCATCCCCAGAGCGACGAGTCCGGCGGGTAGACCAGGCTGTCATCATAACGCAGGCCATGATCGCGGTCGCGCGTCAGCAGCAGCGGGCCGTCGAGATCGACGAAGCGCGCCTGCGGCGTCACCAGCATCGCAGGCGCCATCGACAGCGAGGTCGCGACCATGCAGCCGATCATGATCTCGAAGCCGAGCGCCTGCGCGGCATCGGCCATCGCCAGCGCCTCGGTGAGGCCGCCGGTCTTGTCGAGCTTGATGTTCACGGCGTCGTAGCGCTCGCGGAGCGACGCCAGCGAAGTGCGGTCGTGCACGCTCTCGTCGGCGCAAACCACCAGCGGCCGCTTGATCCGCGCCAGCGCGTCGTCTTGGCCCGCGGGCAGCGGCTGCTCGACCAAGGTGACGCCGACGGCCTCGCAGGCCGCAAGATTCTGCTCCAGATTGCCTTCGGTCCAGGCCTCGTTGGCATCCACGATCAGCTCGGATTCGGGTGCGGCGTTGCGCACCGCGGCGATCCGCTCCGGATCGCCGTCGCCGCCGAGCTTGATCTTGAGCAGGGGCCGGTGCGCCGCCTTGGCAGTCGCCGCCGCCATGGCCTCGGGCGTGTCCAGCGAGATCGTGTAGGCCGTGGTGCGTTCGCCCGGCGCCGGGCGGTCGAGCACGCTCCAGGCCCGCAATCCGGCCGCCTTGGCTTCCAGATCGATCAGGGCACAATCCAGGGCATTGCGGGCCGCCCCGGGCGGCATGGCGGCTTGCAGGGCCTGGCGGGTGAGGCCGCCGGCCACGGCGTCCTGCATGGCCTTGATGGCGGCAAGGGTCGCCTCCGGCGTCTCGCCATAGCGGGGATAGGGCACGCATTCGCCGCGGCCGGTCAGGCCCTTCCGGCGGATCTCGGCCACAACGGTGACGGCCTCGGTCTTGGCGCCCCGGCTGATGGTGAAACTGCCTGCGATGGGAAAGCGCTCGATTCGCGCAGCGAGGGCAGGAACTTTGCTGGAAGTCATTTTGAACTCTGGCGAAATCTGAACCTGCTAGTTACCTCTAGCAACTAAGGTTAACCAGTTGGGGATACCTTCTCCGGGTAAGGGCGCGTGCGCAACCATCTGATTTCATCTGTCTCTCGCGCCCCGGCACGGGAGCGGACATCTTGAACGGCGATCCGAAGCTGGAACGGATTGCGAAGGGCAATGCGCTGGCACTCTGCGCCACCGGAACCTGGACCGCGAGCTTCGCGCCGGTCCTGGAGCGGATGGTGGCTGACGCCGAGAAGCTCGCCGGCGGCCCACAAAGCATCTTCATCGACGTGTCCGAGGTCTCCAAGCTCGACACCTTTGGTGCCTGGCTGATCGAGCGGCTGCGCCGCAGCCTGACGCAGGGCGCCGTCGAGGCGCAGATCGCCGGCCTCTCCGCCAATTATTCAAGCCTCGTGGACGAGGTGCGGCGGGTCAGGGCGACGCCCGTCATCGACAACAGCACGATCACCATCACCGGCATGCTGGAGCAGATCGGCCAGACCGTGGCCGGGGTTGCCGGCACGGTCGCAGGCCTGATCGACATGCTCGGCGCGGTGCTCGCGGCAGGCGCGCGCACCCTGATTCACCCGCGCTCCTTCCGCCTGACCTCGACCGTGCATCATCTCGAGCAGGTCTGCTGGCGCGCGGTGCCCATCGTTGTGCTGATCACCTTCCTGATCGGCTGCATCATCGCCCAGCAGGGCATCTTCCATTTCCGCAGGTTCGGCGCCGACATCTTCGTCGTCGACATGCTCGGCGTGCTGGTGTTGCGCGAGATCGGCGTGCTGCTGGTCGCGATCATGGTCGCCGGCCGCTCGGGCAGCGCCTATACGGCCGAGCTCGGCTCGATGAAGATGCGCGAGGAGATCGACGCGCTGCGCACCATGGGCTTCGATCCGATCGAGGTGCTGGTGCTGCCGCGCATGCTGGCGCTGGTGCTGGCGCTGCCGATCCTGGCCTTCCTCGGCGCGATGGCCGCACTCTATGGCGGCGGTCTTGTCGCCTGGCTCTACGGCGGCGTCGATCCCGAAGCCTTCCTGCTGCGCCTGCGCGACGCCATCTCGATCGACCATTTCATCGTCGGCATCGTCAAGGCGCCGGTGATGGCTGCGGTGATCGGCATCGTCGCCTGCGTCGAGGGCCTCGCCGTGCAGGGCAGTGCGGAATCGCTCGGCCAGCACACGACCGCGTCGGTGGTGAAGGGCATCTTCTTCGTCATCGTCATGGACGGCGTGTTCGCCATCTTCTTCGCCTCGATCGGGATGTGATGGTGGGCGAGATCCAGAACCCCATCATCCGCGTCCGCGACATCACCGTGCAGTTCGGCGCGACGCGCGTGCTCGACGGGCTCGACCTCGACGTCAAGCGCGGCGAGATTTTAGGCTTCGTCGGCCCTTCCGGCGCGGGCAAGTCCGTGCTGACACGCACGATCATCGGCCTCGTGCCGAAGGTCGCAGGGAGCATCGAGGTGTTCGGCGTTGATCTGGATGCCTCCAATACGTCGCAGCGGCGCGCCGTGGAGCGGCGCTGGGGCGTGCTGTTCCAGCAGGGCGCGCTGTTCTCCTCGCTCACGGTGCGGCAGAACATCCAGTTTCCGATGCGCGAATATCTGCGGGTGTCGCAGCGGCTGATGGACGAGATCACCATCGCCAAGCTCACCATGGTCGGTCTCAAGCCCGAAGTCGCCGATCGCTTTCCCTCGGAACTTTCGGGCGGCATGATCAAGCGCGTGGCGCTGGCGCGCGCGCTGTCGCTCGATCCGGATCTCGTCTTCCTGGACGAGCCGACCTCGGGCCTGGACCCGATCGGCGCCGGCGACTTCGACGAGCTGGTCAGGACGCTGCAGCGTACTTTGGGGCTGACCGTTTTCATGGTAACCCACGACCTCGATAGCCTTTACACAGCATGTGACCGCATCGCCGTTTTAGGCAACGGCAAGATCATTGCGGCAGGGTCGATCGCCGACATGCAGGCCTCGCAGCATCCCTGGCTGAGGCAATATTTCCATGGCAAGCGCGCTCGCGCGGTGATGGGCTGAGGTGCCGGAGTAGCTGATGGAAACGCGGGCAAATTACGTGCTGATCGGGTCGTTCACGCTGGCGGTGATCGCCGCCGCGATCGGCTTCGTGCTGTGGTTTCAGTCGCTGCACACCACCAAGCAGCGTAGCCCCCTGCGCGTCGTGTTCGAGGGCCCGGCCGCGGGCCTGCGCAACGGCGGCAGCGTCAATTTCAACGGTATCAGGGTGGGCGAGGTGGTCTCGGTGAAGCTCGACAACCCGCGGCGGGTTGTCGCACTCGCCATGGTCGAGAATAACGCCCCGATCCGCAAGGACACCCTGGTCGGCCTCGAATTCCAGGGCCTGACCGGCGTCGCCGCGATCTCGCTCAAGGGCGGCGAAGAGGCAGCGCCAGCGCCGCCGCTGGACGAGGACGGCATTCCGACGCTGACGGCCGATCCCAACAAGCTCCAGGACGTCACCGAGGCGATCCGCGGCACGCTCCAGAACATCAACAAGATCGTCGCCGACAATCAGGAGTCGGTGAAGAACTCGCTGAAGAACCTCGAGACCTTCACCAACTCGCTCGCCCGCAACTCCGAGAAGATCGACGGCGTGATGGCCAAGGTCGACGGCGTGATGCTCAAGGCCGATAGCCTCATGCTCGGCCTCAACACGCTCGCCGGCGGCAAGGACGGCGGCGAGCTGTTCCAGGCGGTGAAGTCGATCCGCGAACTGGCCGACGATTTCGACAAGCGCTCCGGCGCATTGATGACCGACGGCCGCCGCACGCTCGGCGACATCAGCCGCGCCGTCAACAATTTCGACCGCAACCCGACCCGCGTCCTGTTCGGCGCCAGCAACAACGCGCCGCCAGCCGCTCCGCCGCCGCCGCCCGAGCCGCCGAAACCCGCCGTGCCGGAGCGCAGGCGGTAGTAGGCGCGTTGCCCTCGACCCTCTCCTTCGTCATTGCGAGCGAAGCGAAGCAATCCAGACTGCCTCGCAGAAGCAGTCTGGAATGCTTCGTCGCAAGAGCTCCTCGCAATGACGAGTTTGTAGAGGCGCAACGACGTTCCCAAAACAAAACGGAGGCCGTGAGGCCTCCGTTTTCATTCGTCATCCGTCTTGGCGACTGATCGCTTACCCCAGCCGGCCTGCTGCGTGAGCGAGCAGCGTGTACACCAGGCCCGTCTCCGAGGTCAGGTGGTTGCGCAGCTCCTGCGGGCCGCGGCCGTCGCGGGCGACTTCGTCGAGCAGGCGTTCGAACTCAGCGACATAGCGGTCGACCGTGGCCTTGAAGTTGCGGTCGGATCGATACTTGCGGGCGACCTCGTCAAAGGCCTTCTGGCCGGCGGGCGTGTAGAGGCGCTTGGTGAAGGCCTTGTTCTCGCCGCGCTGGTAGCGGTCCCACATCTCGGAGGCTAGGTTGCGGTCCATCAGCCGGCCGATGTCGAGCGACAAGGATTCCAGCGGATTGCCGCCACCTTGCGGAGCCTGCGGCTGCGGAGCCGGTGCAGCCTGGCGGCCGCGCTGGGGCTCACGTCCGCTGGGCGCGCCCTGGTTGGCGTCCGTGCGGCTAAGCAGGTCGGACAACCAGCCGTCACGGCCCTGGTCATTGCCGGCCGGCGCCACCGGGGGAGCTTCGGTGCGGCGCGAGGAGGCCGGCATGCCGAGGTCCGGCGGCGGCAGCGTCGAGGCGCTGGCGCTCTCGCGCATGCGCGTCTCGGTGCTGCGCGCGCCGACGGCCGCCAGCATCGGCTCTTCCTGGCGTTGCACGCTGGCGCGGCCCGTCGTGGAGACGTCGAGGCCGCGGCCGTGCTGGGCCACGATGCGGTTGAGCTCGGCGAGGGCCTCGATCTGGTCGACGATCACCTTGCGCATCTGCGCAGTGCTCTCGGCGGCCTCCTGCGGCATCTCGAGCACGCCGCGGCGCAGCTCGTTTCGGGTGGCTTCGAGCTCGTTGTGCATCTCGAAGGCCATCTGCTTCATGCTGGAGACGAGATTGGTGAACTTCTCGGTCGACTGCTTGAACATCGCATCCGCCTCGTCGGTGGTCTGGCGGTAGATGTCGTGCATGGCCTCGACGGTCTGCCGGTGCTCCTCTTCAGAGGCCGACCGCACCGCCTCGAACTGGCGGGTGATTGCGGCGGAACCGGCGCCGGCGGTCTCCGCGACGACGCGGGCGATGTCGCGGGCACGCTCTTCGGCAGCCGCCAGCGATTCATCGAGCAGGCCGGTGAAGCGCGACAGGCGCTGGTCGAGATCGGCCGTGCGCAGGTCAATCGTGGTGACGAGCGATTCCAGCGCCTCCTTGCGTTCGGCGAGCGAGGCGGTGGTGTTCTTGTTGCTCTGTTCCACCACCTGCGCGGCCTCGACCAGTGCCTTGCCGTGCGCGTCGAACTGGGTCGACAGCTCGCCGAGATCCTGGAGCGCCCGGGTGGTCTTGCTGTTGAAGACGTTGAGCTGGTCTTCCAGGTTCTGCGTCGCAGCGCCGTTGCGCGAGGTGACGTCGTTCATCGCCGAGACGAAGTCGGCGACGCGCGTCACCAGCGCCCGTTCGAGCGAGTTGAGGTTGTCGTGCGCACCGGTCAGCACCTCCTGGAGCAGGATGTTGCCTTCGCGCAGGCGCTCGAACAGGGCGACCGTGTCGGTGCGCAGGATCTTGCTGGTCTCCTGCATCTCGGTGACGGCCGCGATCGAGACCTGGCGCGACTGGTCGATCGCCGCGCGCGAGGCCTGCTCGAGGTCCTTGAGCGACTTGTTGACGGCACCGGTCGCCATCTCGCTCGCCGAGTTGATGGTCCGCGCCACCTCGGAGCCGTTGCCCATCATGGTCTGCGAGAACGCATGGCCGCGCGTCTCGATCGACTTCAGCGCGTCGGACGTGACGCGGTCGATGTCGAGCGTGAGCTGGCTGGTCTTCGAGCCGATCGCGTCCACGAGCGAGCCGCGCTTGGCGTCGATCATGTTGGCGAGGCGATCGGACTGCTGCTGCACGTAGGTGACGATCTCGTCGGTCTTGCCAGTCATGGCCTGGCCGAAGCTGCTGCTGGCGGCGAGCACCGAGCGCTCGACGTCCGCCGAGCTCGACTTGACCCGCGAGCTCGCCTCGTTGGAGGCGTTGATCAACGCGTTCTGGGCGTTGAGCGCGCTGGTCTGGATGTCGTTGGTCGCGTTCGCGGTGGCGGTGCTCAGCGTACGCTCGATCTCGCTGGAGATCGTGCGGATCTGGCTTGCCGCATCCGCCGAGGTCGAGACCAGCGAGGTCTGCGCCTCACGCGCGCTGTTGAGGATGGTCGAGGCGGTGTCGGCGCCGACCGAGGTCAGCGTGCGCTCGATGTCCGTGGTCAGCGACTTGATCTGGCTCGCAGCGTCCGTCGAGGCAGAGATCAGCGTGCCCTGGGCCTCGCGTACGCCGCTGGTGAGCGCCTCGATGGTGGCGCCGCCGGCGGTCGCCAGCGCGCGCTGCATCTCGGCCGCCAGCGAACGAACCTGGCCGGTCTGTTCGGCGGAGACCGCCAGCAGGGTGCTCTGGGCATCGCGGGCGCTGGTCGTGATCGTCTCGGCGGTCGACTGGCCGACCTGCGAGAGCGAGCGATGCACTTCGGCGGCGAGAGACTTGACCTGGCTCGCCGCATCCGAGGACGCGTTGACGAGCGTGCTCTGGGCTTCGCGGGCGCCGGTCATGATGGTCTCTGCCGTCGCGGTGCCCGCCATCGAGAGCGAGCGCTGCACGTCCGAGGACAGCGCCTTGATCTGGTTGGCGGTCTCGCTCGAGGCCGCGATCAGCGCGCTCTGCGCATCGCGGGCGCCGGCGGTGATCGATTCCGCCGTGGTGGTGCCGGCCATCGACAGCGAGCGCTGCACGTCGGCGGTGAGGGTCTTGACGTGGTTGGCGGCGTCCGAGGACGCCGTGACGAGCGTGGTCTGTACCTCGCGGGCACCGGCCAGGATCGAGGCGGCGGTCGCCGAGCCTGCCGACGACAGCGTGCGTTCGACGTCGGCGGTGAGAGACTTGACGTGGTTGGCCGCATCCGAGGACGCCGTCACGAGCGTGGTCTGCACCTCGCGGGCACCGGCCAGGATCGAGGCGGCGGTCGCCGAGCCTGCCGACGACAGCGTGCGTTCGACGTCGGCCGCGAGCCCCTTGATCTGGTTGGAGGCATCGCCCGACGCGGCGACCAGGGTCGACTGGGCTTCGCGGGCGCTGGTCAGGATCGAGTTCGCGGCACCGGTGCCGACGGCGGTCAGCGCACGCTCGACCTCGGCGGAGGTCATCTTGAGCTGGGCGTTGACGTCGGAGGAGACCGTCATCAGCGACTGCTGCGCGGTGCGCGCACCGGTCTGGATGGTCTCGCTGGTGTTGACCACGAGGTTGGTGAGCGAGCGCTCGGCGTCCTCGACATGCGAGCGAATCGCGGTCGAGATCATCTCGGCGCGGGACATCATGTCGTCGCTGGCCTGGCGTCCGCTGCTCTCGATGCGGCCGGCGACGGCCTCGACGCGCGAGCCGAGCAGGTCCTCGAACTGCGCCACGCGCACGTCGATGTCGCTGGCGACCGCACCGACCTTGGTCTCGATGGCCTGCTGGATGTCCTGGAAGCGCGCCGTGACCGTGTCGGTCAGGTGCATGCTGCGGCCATCGATGATCTCGGCGACGCCGGTGATGCGGCGATCGACCGCCTCGATCGCCTGCGCGGTGCCGTCCGTGAGTGTCGAGGTCAGCAGGGTGAGGCGGGAATCGATCGACTGCACGGCCTGCGAGGCGCCGTTCGTCACCGCGCTGGTCAGGTAGGTGAGGCGCGTGTCGATGGATTCGAGTGCCTGCGACGCGCCCCCGGTGAGGGTGGTCGTCAGATGCGTGAGGCGCGTGTCGATCGTCTGGATGGTCTGCGACGCGCCATCGGTCAGCGAGGTCGCGAGGTGGTTGAGGCGGTTGTCGATGGTCTCGACAGCCTGAGACGCGCCGTCGGTCAGCGACGTCGTGAGGTGGGTGAGGCGGGAGTCGATCGACTGGATCGCCTGCGCGGCGCCGTCGGTCAGCGACGAGGCGAGGTTGTTGAGCCGACCGTCGATTGTCTCGGTGACCGACTTCGCACGGGTATCGAACGACTGTTCGAGCGCGGCGACGCGGCCGACGAGCTGTTCGTCGAAGGTCTTGATGTGACCGTCGATCGTGGAGTCGAGGCTCGAGATCTTGCCGTTCAGCGAGGCATCGAGGTTGCTGACACGTTCGCCGATGGTGGACTCGAACTGCACCAGGCGCTGGTCGAGCACAGCCGTGATCGCGCCGCCATTGGCGGTGAAGCGGGTGTCGAAATTATCGACATAGGTCTTCAGCGACTCATGGATGTCCTGCGTGCGCTGGCCCATCCGATCGACGATCTCGCCGCCGAAGGTCTTCACGGTGCGGTCGAACTCGGAGATGTGGCGGGTGATCAGCGCGCCCAGCGTGCCGGAGTCGCGGGCGAACTTCTCGACCAGCTCGGTGCCCTGGTTCTTCACCAGCTCGTCGAAGGCGCTCATCTGGAGCGACAGCGAGTCGTGCGCGGTCTCGGTCTGGCTGACGACCTTGGCGACCAGCGTGTTGACGGTGGCGTCGAGTGCTTCGCTCGCCTTGTCGCCGGAGGTCATGATCTGGCCGGCGAGGCGGTTGCCGGCGTCGTCGATCTTGGCGGAGAGGTCGTTGGAGCGCAGCTCGAGCTCGAGCAGCAGCGAGTCCGAAGAATTCTTCAGGCTGTCGTGCACCTGCTCGGTGCGCTCGGAGATGCCGTCGACGATCGCGGCGGAGCGCTGCTCGAACTCGCCCGTGATGCGGTCGATGCGCTCGTTGAGCATTTCGTGGACGCGGTCGGCGAGATCGACGAACTCGTCGTGAACGTGGCCGGTCTTGAAATTGAGGCTGGTGGTCAGCCGCTCGCTGGCGTCGAGCACGGCGCGGGTGGTCTCGTTGCTGGCCTCCTCGAGGCGGTCGAGCAGGTCGCCGCCGCGCTCGCCGAGCGCGAGGATCATGTTGTCGCCGGCGTTGCTGAGCGCACCGGTGATGTGGGCGCCGCGCTCTTCGAGTGCGCCGGTGATGGACTTGGCGACCTCGTCGACGCGCGAGGCGATCGCGTCCGAGATCAGGGCGATGTCATGGCGCAAATCGATCTGCACGCCTGAGATGGCGCTGCGGACCTGCTCGGCCTGGCCGACCAGATTGTCGCGCTGATGCGCGATGTCCTGGAGCAGGGCGCGGATGCGCACTTCGTTGTCGGAATAGGCGCGTTCGAGCGCCGCGACCTCGTTGGCGACCAGCGTCTCGAGTTCGCCGGCGCGCGCGATGGCGCGCTCGATGCCGTCGCCCATCGCCGCAACCTCGCGGCGGATGGCCTGGCCGACGGTCACCATGGAATCCGAAGCCGAGCCTTCCGGCTCGGAGAAGCGGATCGCAACTTGGGCCATAGCCTGCGCGACCGAGCTCATTTGCTGGCCGCGCCAGACGAGGCTCGCCAGGAAGAAGAACAGCATGATCGGCGCGAAGAACATCGTGACGAGGCCGGCAATGGCCAACACGCCGCCGCTCTGGCCCATCGCCGCCTGGATCGAAGGCAGGAAGCCGACTGTCAGCGCGGCGCAGGCCGCCAGCCAGATGACGGTGAAGATTGTCGCGCCGGTGTAGATGTTGCGGGTCGGGCGTCCCGTCTGCAACGTCTGCAAGAGCTGGCCGATGGTCGCACGGTCGTCATTGGCGGCGCGGCGCGAGGAGCGCGGCTCCTCGATCTGGTCGAACATCGCACGTTCGTTCGCGGCAGGGCGCGCGTCGAAGCTCGGTTCGTCGAACATCGGGGGAGCCGGTGGCTCGACCGGGGGCGACGTTTCGCTGCGCATCGAGGCGTTGCGGCTGGTGTCCGCGGCCGTGTCGCTGATGTTCAGGGCTTCCTGGATTGCAGAAAGCGCATCTTCTGTGGGGTCTTTGACCTTTTTCGGAGTGTTTGCCATGTTCAGTCCGAGCCCTCGTTACTTGTACGCGTCCCCCCGCGAGCTCTGCGCGCTACGCAAGCCCACAGTCCGGATCATGCCGCTTGCGCGGATCTCCGAGCCATCCCCACCCGGACGGCTTGTCCGCCAATTTCTCCAACATCCTATTGGCAGAGCGTCGCGAATGAAATGCCCGCGATTAAGACATTCTTAATCATCGTTAACAGGATCGTGCCGTAAGGCCTTAGCAATAAATGGAATTCTCCACCGGACTCGCCGGATTGCGGCAACTTTTCGTCAATAAACAGGCAGATTTGCGCAAAACGGCCGGAACATTTCGTTAACCATTTCTATGCTTGGGTAAGGGAACTTGACCGCCGGACTGGCGGACATCGCGCGATGCCGGGGCCTGCGCCATGATACCTGAACTGCAACGGATGGACTGGATGCCCTCGCCCCCGCTTGCACCCACCGACAGCCCGCTCGACCTCGATCATCTCTCCCGCATGACGCTCGGCGATTCCGAGCTGGAGCAGGAAGTGCTGGCGATGTTTGCCGAGCAGGCGGTGCGCCTGATCGCGGCGATGGCAGCGCTGCCGGCCGAGGCCGGCGCACTCGCCCACAAGCTCAAGGGCTCGGCGCGCGGGATCGGCGCCTTTGCGGTGGCGGACGCCGCAGCCAGCCTGGAGACCGCGATCCAGACCGGCCAGGGCCGGCCTCACGCCTTCGCCGCACTGAAAGAGGCGGTGACCGAGGCTCGCGCCGCCATCGAGGCGATCCTGAATCCTTAAGCCGACAGGCCAGAACCGTGCTGTAGTCTTTTGTTTTGACGGGTCTTCTTCCCGCGAAGCGGTATTCGCGACTTCATCAAAACGCTATGGCGCCGAGCTGACCGACCCGTTATAGGACAGCCCGGACCCTCCTTCATTCCCTAGATCGCTGCAGCACGAGCACACATGGCCAAAATCCACTTTGTCGATCACAAGGGCGAAACCCGTACGGTGGACGTCGAGAACGGCGCGACTGTGATGGAAGCCGCCATCCGCAACAGCATTCCCGGCATCGAGGCCGAATGCGGCGGCGCCTGCGCCTGCGCCACTTGCCATGTCTATGTCGACGAAGCGTGGCGCGAGAAGGTCGGCAGCCCGACGCCGATGGAAGAGGACATGCTCGATTTCGGCTTCGACGTGCGCCCGAACTCGCGCCTGTCCTGCCAGATCAAGGTCTCCGACGAGCTCGACGGCCTGGTGGTGGCGACGCCGGAACGCCAGGCCTAACTCTGTTAGCTATCATGTGCTCGGCGGCGCGACCTGGATGCCGCGCTTGTGCCAAGGGCTGAGCTTCTCAAGCACTTCCGCGATCAGTGGCGTCGGCCGGCGCGACGCTTCGTCGATCATCACGGCGACCGATGTCGCCGATGCAATGCACTTCCCTTCCGAAAACACCACCTGCTCGAACGTTACCGACGTTCGTCCCAGCTTCACGACGCCGAGACCGAGCTCGATCGTGTTCGGCCAATGCAGCTCCGCGCGAAAATGGATGTCGAGCCGCACCATGATCCAGGCAAGTCCGGGCGGCGTCAGGCCGTATTCCGGGAGCTTCATCAGCGTGACACGGCCGGTCTCGAAATAGGTGGCGTAGACCGCGTTGTTGACGTGCTGGTTAGGGTCGAGATCGCCGAAGCGGACATTGTCGCTGAGGCAAAAAGGGTAGTCCTCCAGGCGCGGCGTCGTATCGAGGCGACTTGGTGCGTTCACCGATTGATCTCCGTCATATCGTTGCTGGTTACAGCCCAGTTATCCTGACCCGGCAAGTGGGCGCGGCCGCGGGGCGCTCCCGCTTTTATGCCTTCCCTGATCCATCCCCGTTGGCTAGACAGGCAGGGTCACCTCGGCCCGAAGGGCGCCGTCCCACCGACGACCGATAAAGAGACGACATGAGCGACGCGATCAAAACCGATGTGCTGATTATTGGTGCCGGCCCCTGCGGTCTGTTCGCCGCCTTCGAGCTGGGCCTTCTCGACATGAAGACGCATTTCGTCGACATCCTCGACAAGGTCGGCGGCCAGTGCGCAGAACTCTATCCGGAAAAGCCGATCTACGACATTCCCGGCATTCCGCAGGTTTCGGGGCAGGGCCTCACCGACGCGCTGATGGAGCAGATCAAGCCGTTCCATCCGACCTTCCATCTCGGCGAGATGATCGAGACCGTCGAGAAAATCGGCGATCCGCTGTTCCGCTGCACCACGGACGCCGGCAAGGTGTTCGAATGCAAGGTGCTGGTGATCGCTGCCGGCGGCGGCTCGTTCCAGCCCAAGCGTCCACCGGTGCCGGGGATCGAAGCCTATGAAGGAAGCTCGGTGCACTACGCCGTGCGCAAGATGGAGACGTTCCGCGACAAGAACGTGCTGATCGTGGGCGGCGGCGATTCCGCGCTCGATTGGACGCTCAATCTGCATCCGATCGCCAAGCGCATCACGCTCTTGCACCGTCGCGACGATTTTCGCGCCGCCCCCCACAGCGTCGAGCAGATGCGCGCGCTGGTCGCTGCCGGCAAGATGGATCTGCGGCTCGGCCAGGTCACCGCGCTGTCAGGCAACGAGGGCAAGCTGAGCGGCGCCACCGTGAAGGGCAACGACAACAGCGTGAACGAAATCACCTGCGACACCATGCTGCCGTTCTTCGGGCTGACCATGAAGCTCGGTCCGGTCGCGAACTGGGGCATCGCGCTGGAGAACAATCTGGTGCCGGTCGAGACATCCGCGTTCGAGACCAACGTGCCAGGCATCTTCGCGATCGGCGACATCAACACCTATCCCGGCAAGATCAAGCTGATCCTGTGCGGCTTCCACGAGGGCGCGCTGATGTCGCAAAAAGCCCATCGCTACGTCTATCCGGAGAAGCGGCTCGTGTTCCAGTACACGACGTCGTCCTCCAGCCTGCAAAAGAAGCTCGGCGTCAACTGATGGCGGCGGGCGATGCCCCATGTTTCTGGTGCTGGAACAGTTCGCGAAATCGCCGTAGTCTGCGGCCATTGCAGTTGGCGGCTTAGCAAGGCGATTGGCTCAGCAAGGTGATGATAATGCGGACTCTCTTTTCCAGCTTTCGGCTGTTCTCGCTCCTCGCGCTCGCGATGACGCTCGGTGCGGTGAGCCCGGTTGTGGCGCAAGTGCAGCAGCCGACCGCCGCAGGCCTCTGGCAGAAGGTCGAAGACGGCAAGACGGTGGGATGGTTTCTCTTCATTGACCACAACGGTGTGTTCGAAGGCGTCATCGCAAAAACCTTCCCGCGGCCCGGCGACGACCCGAACGAGGTCTGCGCGAAATGCACGGACGATCGCAAGAACGCGCCGGTGCTTGGGCTCTCCTTCATCCGCGACATGAAGCGCGACGGCCTGAAATATGACGGCGGCAACGTGGTCAATCCTCGCGACGGCAACATCTGGAAGGCCAAGATGACGGTCAGCCCGGATGGGCAGACGCTGACGATGCGCGGTTTCCTCGGCATCTCCCTGTTCGGCAAGGACGAGACCTGGACGCGTCTTCCCGACGCCAACATCGCGCAGGTCGATCCCGCCATCGTCGCGAAATATCTCCCGGCGCAAGCAACCGCCGCGACCAAGCCCGTGCCCGTGCCCGCGGCGAAGAAGGGCGGCGCGATGATGGCGCCGGTGCCGAAGCAGTAGGGTCTACGTCACGCGCTGTGCCGCCTGAACTTCCGTAGCTCCACACACCGCCGTCATTGCCCGCGAAGGCGGGGACTCCAGTACGCCGGAGCCTCTCGGTGTTCTTGCGCGGTGTCCGTGGACCCCGTGCGCAATCGCGCATGCGGCCGGCTGAGACAGCGGAGAACTTGGCGCGCGAGCAGCGGTCATACCCGTCGAAAGACCAATGCGTGCCGGACGCGCGCCAGTCGTTCCCCGGAATGCGCGGTGGCGCCGGATTTGCATAGCTATCCGCAAAGCTGTTGGGGGATGAGTCGCCGTCCTTGACGCCTTCGCCGAGTCGCGGAAGGCGGACGGCAGTTATCGCCCCGCGGCGATGATCTCGATCCGCGGAGACGACATGAGACGTGCAATATCGTGTGCCGCCATGCTGCTGGTCCTGACGGTGCTGCTGACGGCCCCAATGATGGCGCGCGACGACGGGCGCTACGCCAACTCGCCATTAAAACCCTGGTTCGAGAGCCTGCACAGCGAATACGGCCAATGCTGCTCGGATGCCGACGGCTATATGGTCGCCGACGTGGACTGGGAATCCGATAAGGGCCGTTATCGCGTGCATCTCGACGGCGAATGGGTGATCGTGCCCGACGGCGCCGTCATCACCGAGCCGAACAAGATCGGCCGCACCATGGTGTGGAAGCACTATATCGACGGCCATCCGCGGGTGCGCTGCTTCATGCCGGGCAGCATGACGTAGAGTGAAACGTCATCCCGGGCGACGCGCAGCGTCGAACCCGGAATGGCGTCGAGGCTTAGCGCGCCTCGTTGTTCGCGCTGACGCTCGCAAGCCGCTTCACGCGTGGCGACAGCACCGACATCTGCGCGGGCGAGGCGGGCATGCCGGCGACGATCATCGCGGGCGCAGTCGACTGCTCCTCGACGCCCGCGCCGCCGAGCACCTGGACTTGCGTCGCCGAGATCGGAAACGACGTCACTTCGTAAGAGGGAAGCTCGCCGGCGAACGCGCCTGACGAGTTGGCAATCATCGCTGCGGCAACGGCAATCATCGAAAGAACGCGCATTGGGAATCTCCGTGAGAAGTGGCAATCGGAGGTTAGGTCGCGGCGATGCCGCAACAGGTTCGCTCGTATGCGAACATTCGATCGCGGTCGCTGATCTGTTTGATTGCGTGATGTCGAGCGACGAAGCGCGAAGGAAGTTTTCAGCGCCAATGTTTCCGGACGGTTTCGCGGGAGTGGTCGCGCGGTGACGCGTCGGTGCCCCACGTCCCGAAACGGCACCAATGCATCCACGCGGCGAGGCAGCGTCCGCGCGCGGCGCTCAGGTCACCGGCGCCGGATTGAACAGCGTCAAATCGTTGTGGATGCCCCAACGATCCGACCAGGGCTTGGTGCGGCCGCTGGCGACGTCGAGGATCAGGCGGAACAGGTCCCAGCCGGTTTCCTCGATGGTCTTCTCGCCGGTGGCGATCCCGCCGGCATCGAAATCGATCAGGTCCTTCCAGCGTCGCGCCAGCTCGCTGCGGGTCGCGACCTTGATCACGGGCGCAGCCGCAAGGCCGTAAGGCGTGCCGCGGCCCGTTGTGAACACCTGCAGCGTCATGCCGGAGGCGAGCTGGAGCGTGCCGCAGATGAAGTCGGACGCCGGCGTTGCCGCAAACAGCATGCCCTTCTGCGTCGCCTTCTCGCCGGGCGAGAGGACGCCGGTGATCGCGCTTGATCCGGACTTGACGATCGAGCCGAGCGACTTCTCGACGATGTTGGCGAGGCCGCCCTTCTTGTTGCCGGGCGTGGTGTTGGCGCTGCGGTCCGCGCCGCCACGGGCCAGATAGGAATCGTACCAGGCCATCTCGCGGACCAGCGCGCGGCCGACGTCCTCGTTGATGGCGCGCCGCGTGAGCAACTGGATCGCGTCGCGCACTTCGGTGACTTCCGAGAACATCACGGTGGCGCCGGCGCGCACCAGCAGGTCGGCGGCGAAGCCGACCGCAGGGTTCGCGGTGACGCCGGAGAACGCGTCGCTGCCACCGCATTGCAGGCCGATGACGAGATCGGCGGCCGGGCAGGTCTCGCGGGTGCGCTTGTTGAGAATCTTGAGGCGGGCCTCTGCCTGGGTCATGATTGCCTCGACGATGGCGCCAAAGCCGTCGAAGGCTTCGTCCTGCATGCGCACGATGGCATTGCTGACGCCTTCCGGCACCAGACGCTCGGGCGCAAGCTTCTCGCAGCCGAGGCTGATGACAAGGATCTCGCCGCCGAAATTCGGGTTCTGTGCGATGTTTTGCAGCGTGCGGATCGGAATCACGGCATCAGGCGCGTTGATGGCGACGCCACAGCCATAGGCATGCGTCAGCGGCACGACGTCGTCGACATTCGGATATTTCGGCAGCAGCTCGGCGCGGATGCGCTTCACCGCATATTCCATCGTGCCCTTGACGCATTGCACCGAGGAGGAGATGCCGAGGATGTTCTTGGTGCCGACCGAGCCGTCGGAATTGCGAAAGCCTTCGAACGTGAAACCTTCGAGCGGCGGCAGCGGCGCGGGAACGGCGGTGGAGATTTCCAGCTTGTCGAGGGCAGGGGCCTCCGGCATACGGATGCGCGCTTCGTCCACCCATTCGCCGGCCAGGATCGGCGCGAGCGCATGGCCGATCACCTCGCCATAGCGGATGATCGGGGCGTCCTGCGGGATGTCGACCAGCGCCGTCTTGTGTCCCTGCGGCACGAAGGCGCGCAGCGTCAGCCCGCTGGCGAAGCGGGAGCCGGCGGGAAGCCCGAAATCATTGACAACGATCGCGACGTTGTCGCGCTCGTTGAGCTTGATGTAGCGAGGCTGCTCTTTCGCTGCGACTGACTGGTCCATCTGCTTTACCTCGGAAACTCAAGTCGTAGGGTGGGCAAAGGCGCAAAGCGCCGTGCCCACCATGCTTCGTGCCGAACGTAAGCGGTGGGCGCGCTTCGCTTTGCCCACCCTACGATATCTTGCCCGTGGTTAGCCGGGATAGGTATAGGCGGTCTTCACCGTCGTGTAGAACTCGCGGGCATAGGAGCCCTGTTCGCGGGCGCCGTAGCTGGAACCCTTCCGGCCACCGAACGGCACGTGATAGTCGACGCCGGCCGTCGGCAGATTGACCATCACCATGCCGGACTCGCTGTTGCGCTTGTAGTGCGAGGCGTATTTCAGGCTGCTGGTGCAGATGCCGGAGGCAAGGCCGAACTCGGTGTCGTTGGAGATCGCGAGCGCCTCCTCGTAGTTCTTGGCGCGAATGACGGCGGCGACCGGGCCGAAGACCTCCTCGCGCGAAATGCGCATGTTGTTGTTGGCCTCGGTGAACAGCGCCGGCTGGAGGTAATGGCCGGGCGTTTCGCGCTTGAGCAACTCGCCGCCCCAGGCGAGCTTGGCACCCTCGTCCTGGCCGATCTTGATGTAGCGCAGGTCCTGGTCGAGCTGGCTCTGGTCGACCACCGGGCCGATATGCACGCCGGCCTTGAGCGCGTCGTCCACCGTGAGGCCTTTCAGGCGCTCGGTCACCGCCGCAACGAAACGGTCGTGAATACCCTCGGTGACGATCAGGCGCGAGGACGCCGTGCAGCGCTGGCCGGTGGAGAAATAGGCGCCGTTGACGGCGACTTCGACGGCGGTCTTGAGATCGGCGTCGTCGAGCACGACCAGCGGGTTCTTGCCGCCCATCTCGAGCTGGAATTTCTTCATGTTGCTCGAGGTCACGCAGGCCTGCGCGATCTTGCGCCCCGTCTGCACCGAGCCGGTGAAGGTGATCGCGGCGACGTCGGGATGCTCGATCAGGGTCTGGCCGACCACGGAGCCCGAGCCGACAACGAGGTTGAACACGCCGGCCGGGATGCCGGAGCGGGTGATGATCTCGGACAGCGCATGCGCCGAACCCGGCACCAGTTCGGCAGGTTTGAACACCACGGTGTTGCCGTAGCAGAGCGCGGGGGCGATCTTCCAGGCGGGGATCGCGATCGGGAAATTCCAGGGCGTGATCATGCCGACGACGCCCATCGGCTCACGGGTGAGCTCGACGTCGATGCCGGGACGGACGGAAGCGCCCTTCTCGCCGATCATGCGCAGCGCCTCGCCGGCGAAGAATGCGAAGATCTGGCCGGCGCGCGCGACCTCGCCAATTCCTTCCGGCAGCGTCTTGCCTTCCTCGCGGGCGAGCAGGCGGCCGAGCTCTTCCTTACGGGCGATGATCTCGAGCGAAATCTTGTTCAGCGCGTCGTAGCGCGCCTGCGGCGTCGACTGCGCCCAGGCGGGGAAGGCGGCCTTCGCGGCTGCGATCGCCTTCTCGGTCTGGGTCTTGTCGGCCTTGGCGTATTCGCCGACGACGTCGTTGGTGTTGGAGGGGTTGATGTTCTTGGTGACGGCGGAGCCATCGACCCATTCGCCGCCGATGAAGTTCTTCAGGATCGCAGTCATAGCTTCCTCCAGAGTTTTTAACGAACCAGGCAAGGACGCTTGTCGTCGAAGGTCCAGCCGGGGATCAGGTCCTGCATGGCAATAGCGTCATCGCGGGCGCCGAGTCCATGCTGCTTGTAGAGGTCATGCGCGGCGTCGATGGCGGCCCTGTCGATTTCGATACCCAGGCCCGGCCTATCCGGCACCGCGATCTTGCCGGCTTTGATCTGGAGCGGCTCCTTCGTCAGGGCCTGACCGTCCTGCCAGATCCAGTGTGTGTCGATCGCGGTGACCTTGCCGGGGGCGGCGGCGCCGACATGGGTGAACATGGCGAGCGAGATGTCGAAATGGTTGTTGGAGTGCGAACCCCAGGTCAGGCCGTTGTCGCGGCAGGTCTGGGCCACGCGCACCGAGCCTTGCATGGTCCAGAAATGGGGATCGGCCAGCGGAATGTCCACCGCGCCGAGGCGCAGCGCATGGGACAATTGCCGCCAATCGGTCGCGATCATGTTGGTCGCGGTGGGCAGGCCCGTTGCGCGGCGGAACTCGGCCATGATCTCACGGCCGGAGAAGCCGCCTTCGGCGCCGCACGGGTCCTCGGCATAGGCGAGGATGCCGTGCATGTCCTTGCAGAGGCTGATGGCCTCGTCGAGCGACCATGCGCCGTTCGGATCCAGGGTCACGCGCGCATTCGGAAAGCGCTTGGCGATCGCGGTGACGGCCTCGATCTCCTGCTCGCCGCGCAGCACGCCGCCCTTGAGCTTGAAATCGGCGAAGCCGTAATGGTCGTGGGTGGCTTCCGCGAGCCGCACCACGGTCTCCGGCGTCATCGCCTCCTGATGGCGGAGGTTGAACCATTCCGCCTTGCCGGTCTCGCCGCCGACATAGTCGAGCTTGGATTTGCGGCCGTCGCCGACGAAGAAGAGATAGCCCAGCGTCTCGACGCTGGTGCGCTGCTGGCCCTCGCCGAGCAGGGCTGCGACCGGCAGGTTGAGATGCTGGCCGAGCAAATCGAGCAGCGCGGACTCCACGGCCGTGACGGCGTGGATCATGACGCGGAGATCAAAAGTCTGCTTGCCGCGGCCGCCGGCATCGCGATCGGCGAAGGCGGTCCTGATATCGGCGAGGATGTTGTTCATCGCGCCGACGGTCTTGCCGATCACGAGATCACGGGCGTCCTGCAGTGTCTGCCAGATCTTCTGCCCGCCAGGCACCTCGCCGACGCCGGTGTGACCGGCATTGTCGGTGAGGATGACGATGTTGCGGGTGAAGAACGGCGCATGCGCGCCGCTCAAATTGAGGAGCATGCTGTCACGGCCTGCGACCGGGATCACCTGCATCGCGGTGACGACCGGTGCGCCAGTGATCTCGGTGTTGGCCATCGCAGGCTCCTCCCTGTGTCGTTTGTTATTCTGCAGCCTGTTGTGACGATCGGATGGCGGGCAGATTCTTCACGAGCGCCGCGACCTCCGCGATCTCCTGCTCGGTGAGGTCGGTCAGCGGCGGGCGGACCGGGCCGGAATCGCGGCCGATCACCTTCATGCCGGCCTTGATGATCGAGACCGCATAGCCCTTCTTGCGGTTGCGGATCGCGATGAGGGGCAGGATGAAGTCCTTCAGGCCGGCGTGGATCGTGGCGTGGTCGCGCTTGCGCACGGCGGCGTAGAAGTTGGTGGCGAATTCCGGAACGAAGTTGAACACCGCCGAGGAGTAGGTGGTCACGCCCATGTCGAGGTAGGGCAGTGCGAAGGTCTCAGCGGTCGGCAGGCCGCCGATATAGGTCAGGCGGTCGCCGAGCTTGGTGTAGACGCGGGTCATCAGCTCGATGTCGCCGATGCCGTCCTTGTAGCCGACGAGGTTCGGGCAGCGTTCGGCGAGGCGGGCGAGCGTATCGGGCTGGAGGATGGCGTTGTCGCGGTTGTAGACGATGACGCCGATCTTCACGGAGGCGCAGATCGCTTCCACATGGGCAGCAAGGCCGTCCTGCTCGGCATGGGTGAGATAGGGCGGCAGCAGCAACAAGCCGTCGGCGCCCGCCTTCTCCGCGCCGATCGCGATCTCGCGCGCGGTGGCGGTGCCGTAGCCGGTGCCGGCGAGCACGGGCACGCGGCCCTTGGTCTCATCCACGGCGATCTTGACGACCTGCGGAACCTCGGCCGCCGTCAGCGAGAAGAACTCGCCGGTGCCGCCTGCGGCGAACAGGCCTGCGACGTCATAGCCGCACAGCCAGTCCATGTTGGCGCGGTAGGTCGTCTCGTCGAAGGAGTAGTCCGCCTTGAACGGCGTGACGGGGAAGGACAGGAGGCCGGATCCGATCTTCTGGGCCATTTCCTGCGGGGTCATCTTGCTCATGGGCGCTGCTCCCTGGTCTCGTGTTGTGGAGGACGCAAAGGCTGCGCGTCCATGCGCCGTGGTTTAGGAGACCGTTCGATGCGGGTCCAAGCCAAAGCCTATATCGACCAATGCGAAATCAGCATCAATCTTCCATCACCTCCGCCGAGGACAATTCGCTCGCGATCTTGACGAGCGCCGAGAGCAGCGGATTCTCGTCGTCGCGGCGCCAGACCATGAACAACTCGACCGGGACGCGGGTGCGCAGCTTCAGCGGCCGCAGGCGGACGTCCGCGATCTTCAGGCTCGCGGCCGCCGCCGGCACGATGGCGAGGCCGAGGCCGGCGCGCACCATGGCGAGGATGGAGTGGATCTGGCTCAGGTGCTGGACATAGCGCGGCAGGATGTCGGCGCGGGTGAACAGCGCCACCAGCACGTCGTGGAAGTAGCGGCTCTCATAGGGCGAATACATCACGAAGGGCTGGTTGTCGAAATCCTTGATCGTGATGGTCTCGGCATTCGCCAGCGGATGCTTTTTCGGGATCGCGGCGAGCAGGGGCTCGGCGACGACGCGGCGGCTGGCGATTTCGGGGCGCGCGATCGGGGGCCTGAGCAGGCCGGCATCGATCTGGCCCGAGGTCAACGCCTCGAACTGGTCGCCCGACACCATCTCCTTCAGCGAGAAGTCCACCTCGGGCAGCTTGGCGCGGCAGGCGGCGACGAGTTCGGGGAGGAAGCCGTAGGCGGCGGCGGCGGTGAAGCCGATCTTCAGCGAGCCGGACTTGCCGAGCGCGATACGGCGGGCGACCTGCGAGGCGCTTTCCGCAAGCTTCAGGATGCGCCGCGCTTCCGGCAGGAAGCTGCGCCCGGCAGGCGTCAGGCGCACCGAGCGGCTGGTACGCTCCAGCAGCGGCGCATCGATGATGTGCTCGAGCACCTGGATCTGCCGGGACAGCGGCGGCTGGGTCATGTTCAGCCGTGCGGCGGCGCGGCCGAAATGCAATTCCTCCGCTACCGTGACGAAACAGCGGAGCTGGTTGAGGTCGAACATCGATACATGCCTTAGATGGATAAGGCGTTTCCCCGGCGCTTCTAGCATCGATTACTCCCAAAACAAAGACGGCGGCCGTGAAGCCGCCGTTAAGTTGCCTGGTCAAGCTCCCATGGGGAGCCCTCAGGAGGAACGTTTGAGCACCACGCGCTCGATCTTGCCCACGACCACGAGATAGGCGAATGCGGCCACCAGCGCATTGGCGCCGACGAATAGCAGCGCCCCGTTGAACGAGCCGGTCGCGGCCAGGATGTAGCCGATCACGATCGGGGTGCTGATCGAGGAGAGGTTACCGAAGGTGTTGAACAGGCCGCCCGAGACGCCGCCGGCTTCCTTCGGCGAGGTGTCGGAGACGACAGCCCAGCCGAGCGCGCCGATGCCCTTGCCGAAGAAGGCGAGCGCCATGAAGCCGACCACCAGCGCCTGGCCGTCGACATAGTTGCAGGCGATGATCGACATCGACAGCAGCATGCCGCCGACGATCGGGATCTTGCGCGCCATCGTCAACGAGCCGGTCTTGCGCAGGATTGCGTCGGAGATGACGCCGCCGAGCACGCCGCCGATGAAGCCGCACAGCGCCGGCAGTGTCGCGACGAAGCCGGCTTGCAGGATCGAGAGGCCGCGCTCCTTGACGAGGTAGACCGGGAACCAGGTCAGGAAAAAATAGGTCAGCGTGTTGATGCAGTACTGGCCGAGATAGACGCCGAGCATCATGCGGTTGGAAAGCAGCTGGCGGATATGGTCCCATCCGGAGCCGGGCTCGGGCGCGCGCTCTTCCTTGGGAGCGTCGAGGTCGACCAGCGCACCACCTGCCTTGATGTAATCGAATTCAGCCTCGTTGACGCCGGGGTGCTCTTTCGGCCCGTAGACGGTCTTGATCCAGACCAGGCCCATGACGATTCCGAGCGCGCCCATCACGAAGAACACATAGCGCCAGCCGTAGTCGTGCGCGATCCAGCCCATCAGCGGCGCGAAGATCACTGTTGCGAAATACTGCCCGGAATTAAAGAACGCGGACGCGGTCCCTCGCTCGTTGCTCGGAAACCAGGCCGCGACGATGCGAGCATTGGCGGGGAACGAGGGCGCTTCGGCGATGCCGACAAGGAAGCGCAGGCCGAACAGCACGGTGATCGCGGTGCCGGCGCTGAAGAAGCCGACCCAGCCTTGCATCGTCGTGAACAGCGACCAGACGATGATGCTGAAGGCATAGACAAGCCGGGAGCCGTAGCGGTCGAGCAGCCAACCGCCCGGCACCTGCGCGATCACATAGGACCATCCGAACGCCGAGAAGATGTAGCCCATCGCGACGGGATCGAGGTGCAGCTCCTTGGAGAGCGCGGGTCCCGCGATCGACAACGTGGCGCGGTCGGCATAATTGACGGTCGTGACCAGGAACAACATGGTCACGATGAACAGCCTGACGCGAGACCTTCTCACATCCGCTGCGGACATCACTGCGCTCATGACGCGCCTCCTTAGAACTCGAAACGTTTCCCCACTGCGACTCCTAGAGGTGCGCGCGGCAAAGTGTCCAAGTTCAAGGCAGTATCGATCGATGCTGCTTTTGGATTGATGGAACGGCAGGTGGGAGGAACGATCGAGGTGACGGCGAACCCGATCGCACCACGCGCGCCGTTGTCATTCCCCGCGAAGGCAGGGAATCCAGTACGCCGCGACGTCTCGATTCAATCACGTCTGTCACGGAGTACTGGATCGCCCGCCTGCGCGGGCGATGACAGTGTGCGGGTAGAGGCTGCGCGCGTCTACTGCCGCGCGGCCGGCAGCAGCGGCGCGAGCAGCCCGCGTGTCACGCCCGGCGGTGCCGCATCCAGACCCAGCACGGCGCTTGCCGCCGGCAGCGCCGCGTCCGCCATCGCGGCGTGGCCTTCGGCGCTCGGATGCACGGCGCCGCCATAGACGGCGGAGAGCACGCCCCAGGTCGCGTCGTGGATGTCGGTCGGCTGGCTCGCCGCCGGCAAGCCTTGCGGATAGGTCATCGCGGCGAAATAGCTGTCGTTGGCGTCGCGGATCCACCGCGCGCGCGGCAAATAGGCGCGGAATTCGGAGGCGCCGCGGCCGCACAGCATCGGCTGGCTCGCCGCACTCACGATGTCAGGATTGAAGCTCTGGCCGTTCTCGGCAAAGCAGGTGCGGTCGAATTCGGGATCATTGCCCGAATGCGCGCAGAAGCCGTGATCGGCGAACGCCGCCTGATGCGAATCCACGAAGGTCATGCGGTCGGCCTCGGGATCGCGGCACAGCGCGCCACGGGTGCAGGTGGCGAGCCCCTTGAGTTGCGGCAGGAATTCGGTGTCGACGAAGGTCGAGACGCGGGCAAGGCGCTGCGGGTCGGCGTTGAAGGACGGATGAACGTCGAAGCCGGCGCGGCCGCCGCGGCAGGGCACGCCGCCATCGGCGAGCGCCGGGTTGGCGTAGGAGACGTAGACCACATGCGAGAGGTCGCCGCCGACCAGCGGCTTCAGCGCCTCGCGCAGCTTGACGAAATTCTGCGGCAGTTCGCGCGCCAGCGCATCGCGGGAATCATCGACGCTCGCCATCACGCCGGAGCGGCGGAATATCGCGCGCTCGGTTGCGGTCTCGACGATCACGTCGGCGACGAGGCCGGAGAAATAGACGTCGTTCGCGCCGACCGAGAGCAGCACGAGGTCGAGCGTGCGCTCGGGCTGGCGTTTCCTGGCGGCGGTCAGCGCCTCGCGCAGCTCGGCGACCTGCGCGTTCACGCTGATGTTGCAGACGCCGGTCTTGCCGGGCGGGCATTCGCGGGCGCGTTGCGAGCCGAGCAGCCCGTCGCTGATGCTGGCGCCGGTGCAGGCGAGCGGCAGAAAGGTCACCGCGACGTGGGTGTAGCGTACCGCAAGCGCCAGCGCGGTGCGGGCCTGGTAGCTGTAGAGCGATCGGTGGCAAGGCGAGTTGAACCAGAGGGCGCTGTAGCGCTGCCAGTTGGCAAGCGTATCCGGCGCTTCGCAGGCGCGGCCGCCCTTGAAGCCGGCGCGGCTCGGCCGATAATACTGCGCGCCGGCGGTGCCGAGATAGGAGCGGAAGCAAAAACCTTCGTCCGACAGCGCCAGCGGCCGGTCCGGATTGCCTTCGCCCGAGGCGATGCTGTCTCCGAGGCCAGCGACGAAGATGTCGCGGACCTGGATCTCGGTCTGGACCCGCTGGGTCGGATCGGAGCCGGAGGAGACATCGACGCTCGCGACCGTCTGCTTGCCGTAGCGGACCCGCAGATTGATCGGCTCGGCGCAGTCAAAGGTGGATTGTTGCGGCCCGTCGCCGTCGTCGAACGACCAGGCGCAGGTGGCGCCGACCGGCACCGCGCCGGCGAGGCGCACGGTGACGGGATGGTCGATGGGGGTGAGGTAGTTTTCCTTCGTGTTGTCGCGGGTGCAGGGCTGGTTGACCCGGCCTTGGAGGTCGATGCAGAGCCGGTTGACCATGTTGCGGGCCCAGCCGCGGCCCTCGCTCTGGAGCTCCAGCGATTGCTCGGCGGCGAGGATGCTGCGGTTACGCGCGTTCTCGACATGGAGCAGGAAGTCGCGCTCCTCGCGGAACAGCCGGAAGCGGTTGCGCACCTCCCAGCTGATCTGCATGGCGCCCGCGTCCTGCGCGGCCGTCCGCTCCGGCGGGAAGGCGGTGAGGAGCCCGGCGAGCAGCAGGGCACCGGCGAGGAAACGGCGATGGAAGAAAGGGATCATGGCTCGCGTCTTCAACGGCAAAGTTGAGGCGGAAATAAGAGAGCTGCTCTCCGCCTGCAACATTGGTCTACGGTTTTGCGGGCCGGCGTCCAGCGGACTATCGTGGGAGCATGATCTTTTCGGAAAACAGCTTCGCACTTTTCCGGATCACGCTTAGCGTTTGCTGGCCTGCCGCAGCGACCGCTCGCGCTCCATCGCTGCCACCTGCTTGGGCAGGTTGGCCTGCGCACAGGCCTCCGCCAGCCGTCGGCGCTCCTGCCAGGGCTCCACCACATTCATCCAGAGCTCGCGTGCGCCCATGATGGAGATGGCAAGACCGAACGGGATCACGAAATAGAGGATGCGGAAGACGAGGAGCGTGGCCAGAAGCTGCTCGCGGCCGAATTCGGGCAGCGCCACCAGCATGGCGGCGTCGAACACGCCGAGCGAGCCGGGGGCGTGGCTGGCGAAGCCGAGCAAAGTCGCCAAAATGAACACCACGGAGAGCGACAGGAAGTCGATCTGCGGAGTGGCCGGCACCAGAAGGTACATCGCCAGCGCGCAGAATCCGAGATCGACGACGCCGATCAGGATCTGCACCAGCGTCAGCGGCGCTGAGGGCAGCACCACCTTCCAGCCTTTCTGGCCAAGCTCGCGGCGCTTCTCGCCCATGCACAGCCAGACCAGATAGGCGCCGATCGAGGCGAGGCCGCCGATCGCAATCAGCCGGTTGATCGACGACGGCAGCTGATCCATGTAGGAGGCGGCATCCGGATGGATGGCCATGCCGATCGAGAGCACGAAGATGTTACCGAGCCAGAAGGTCAGGCCCGACAGGAAGCAGATTTTTGCGACGTCGATCGCATTCAGCCCGTAATCCGAATAGATACGGAAGCGGATCGCGCCGCCGGTGAAGACGGTGGCGCCGATGTTGTGGCCGATCGAATAGGACGTGAAGCTGGAGAGCGCTGCAATGCGATAGGGCACGTGCTTCTTGCCGATCGTTCGCAGTGCAAAAAAGTCGTAGAAGGTCAGCGTACAGAACGCGAAGCATACGCAGATCGCCGCCAGCCCGATATTGCCGCGGGGGATCTCGGTCAACGCGGTCAGGATGACCCCGGTGTCGATGCCCTTGAGCGTCCGCACCAGCGTGGTGATCGCGAACGCGATGATGAAGACGCTCGCCGCAACGCCGAGTCGCCGCCAGCCGATCCATCTCTTGAAGCCGCGCTTCAGCGCGGTCAGCAGTCCGTGCATTCATCCTCCCGGCGGGGGGCAAGACCGACCAGGCCAGACATTGGCCGGTCGGATGCGATCAGTGCCCGATGTGGGCTTGGATCGCTAGGCATGATGTAGCTCATTTAAGGCAAAAACAGTGACTTGTGCAGCCCTTGACAACGATAGGTTCTGCCTTGGACCAGCCACTTTGTCATACGCGGTTCACATCGGACGCGCGTTAAGCATATGAGTCGGGGGATCGGTCGCGTCCGTCCGTGACATAGTCTCAGATCCTGCATGGCCGGCATTGTTCCAGCGCAAGAGATGAGGGCTTTTTTGGAACGACGATGCCGTGCGCTGGTTAGTGCCGCATCAGCAATCGAACATGGCGGAATAACCGGCTTCTCCTGCAAGCCGGTGCCTCCGTGTTCCCACAACCCGAGAGGATCGGACCGATGGGATTGTTCACAAAAGACATCAAAACCATGAACGACCTGTTCGTGCATCAGCTCCAGGACATCTATTACGCCGAGCAGCAGCTCACCAAGGCTCTGCCGAAAATGGCGGATAAGGCGACCGATCCGCAGCTGAAGCAGGGCTTTTTGACGCACCTCGAAGAAACCAGGGAGCACGTCAAGCGCCTCGAGGAAGTGTTCAAGATGCACGGTGCGCAGGTGAAGGCGGTTGATTGCCCCGCGATCGACGGCATCATCGAGGAAGCCGACGAGACCGCCGGCGAAGTCGCCGACAAGGCGGTGCT
Organism: Bradyrhizobium sp. Kon56; assembly: GCF_055807635.1. Lineage (NCBI taxonomy): Bacteria > Pseudomonadati > Pseudomonadota > Alphaproteobacteria > Hyphomicrobiales > Nitrobacteraceae > Bradyrhizobium > Bradyrhizobium sp. Kon56. Next base: position 49,252 of record NZ_JBVVOU010000037.1, read on the forward strand.
CGACGCCGCGCTGATCAACGCGGCACAGGCGGCGGAGCATTACGAGATCGTCCGCTACGGCAGCCTGATCGCCTGGGCCAAGCAACTCGGCCGCAACGACTGCGCCAGCGTGCTCGCCAAGACGCTCGAGGAGGAGAAGGCCACCGACAAGAAGCTGACCACGATCGCCGAGAGCAAGGTGAATCTGCGCGCTGCGAGCTGAGGCCAGGCGTAGCCAGAATAGAGCGTCGCGCGGCCATCCGCGCGACGCTCGAACATGACGCATCCGTCACGCATCCATCATTCGATTCTTGTCGTAACAGGACGAGGGGCTGGAAGCGTATCGTTCGCATGGGGCTGCAACCGAGATGGCAGCATGCGAGTAAGCACCGCAAGATACGAAGCCTTCGAAGCCGGCGTGCCGCATTCCGGCTCCCGGCTTGCAACGTCCCTCACCCTTGCCGCGATGAGCCTTGGTTATGGCGTGGTGCAACTTGACGTCACCATCGTCAACACCGCGCTCGACGCGATGGGCAAGACGCTCGGCGGCGGCGTCGCTGAGCTGCAATGGGTTGTCAGCGCCTACACCATTGCGTTTGCCGCCTTCATCCTGACGGCCGGCGCGCTCGGCGACCGCATCGGCGCCAAGCGCGTCTTCATGGCGGGCTTCGCAATCTTCACCGCGGCCTCGCTCGCCTGTGCGCTGTCGCCCAATGCGACCGTGCTGATTGGGGCGCGGCTGGTCCAGGGCCTGGCGGCGGCGATCCTGGTGCCGAATTCTCTTGCCCTGCTCAATCATGCCTATCCGGACGACCGCGAGCGCGGCCGCGCCGTCGCGATCTGGGCGGCCGGTGCGAGCCTCGCGCTCACCGCGGGCCCCTTCGTCGGCGGCGCGCTGATCACGCTGGTCGGCTGGCGCGCGATCTTTCTCGTCAACCTTCCGATCGGCCTCATCGGCCTTTGGCTGAGTTGGCGCTATGCGACCGAGACCACGCGCGCGCCCTCACGCGAGATCGATCTGCCCGGCCAGCTCGCGGCAATTGGTGCGCTGGGGGCGCTCGCCGGCGCGATCATCGAGGGGGGCGCGCTTGGCTGGCAGCGTCCGGCTGTGCTCGCGGCGTTCGCTTCAGCCGCTCTCCTGGCGGTGCTGTTCGTCTGGCGCGAGAGCCGCGCGACGCAGCCGATGCTGCCCCTGTCCCTGTTCGATCACCGGCTGTTCAGCCTGACCGCGCTCGTCGGCCTGCTCGTGAACGTCGCGATTTACGGGTTGATCTTCGTGCTCAGCCTTTACTTCCAGAGGATCAACGGCCTGTCGGCGTGGTGGACCGGTCTCGCCTTCGTGCCGATGATGGCGGTGGTGCTGCCGGTCAATCTGCTGGCCCCGCGCCTCGCCGAGCGTATCGGCCCGTGCCCGACCATCGTCGTCGGAGCCTGCGTCTCGGCGCTCGGCTGTCTCGGCCTGCTGTGGATCGAGGCCGGCACAAGCTATTGGGCGATCTTTGCGCAGATGATCGCGATCAGCAGCGGACTTGGGCTGCTGGTGCCGCCGCTGACCTCGACCTTGCTGGGCAGCGTCGAGAAGGCACGCTCCGGCATCGCGGCGGGCGTCCTGAACGCGACGCGGCAGACAGGCAGCGTGCTCGGCGTTGCGCTGTTCGGTTCGCTGGTGGCCTCGGAAGGCGCGTTTGTGACCGGCCTGCACCTGTCGCTGGTCGCGTCGGCGGCCGTGCTGCTGCTCGCCGCCGCCGTGATCGGCCTCGGCGCGCCTTCGCGCGGATGAACAATCCGAGCGATTGAACACAGCTTCCGTTCACCATCCCCGAAACAGGCACGTAGCCGGTTACCGACTGTCCATCTCTGTCGGTTCAAGTGTGGGTCGATAGGGGCCCGCAATGCATCAAGTTCTCTACTGTCTCACCGAGGAGCACGACTGGCGGCTCGTCGCGCTTGGCGGCGCGGTGTGCCTGCTCGCAAGCGCGGCGGCGATCAGCCTGTTTCACCGGGCGCGCGCGACGCACGGCTCCGGGCGTCTGGTCTGGATCGCCCTGGATGCCGCCGTCAGCGGATGCGGCATCTGGGCGACGCATTTCATTGCGATGCTCGCCTACGGGCCGGGCGGTGCCGGCGCCTACAACATCCCGGTGACGATCCTTTCCCTGATCTTCGCGATCTCCTTAACCTTCGTGGGGTTGAGTCTTGCGGCAACTTCCGTGCGCGCGCCGTGGATCGTGCTCGGCGGCGCCATCGTCGGCGCCGCGGTCGCGACGATGCATTATACCGGAATGGCGGCGCTGGAGATGCCGGCACGGGTCGACTGGATCGGGAGCACGGTTGCCGCCTCGGTACTGTTCGGAATTGTTTTCGCGGCGCTCGCGCTGTTCGTCGCTGCGCGGCGCGACGACCTCTTCCACGCGCTGACCGCAAGCACACTGCTGACGGTCGCCATCGTCGCACATCATTTCACCGCAATGGGCGCTGTCGTTCTGACGCCGGATCCTACGCTCGCGATCAGCGGGTTATCGATCCCGCCGGCCTCGTTGTCCTTTCTTACCGCGGGTGCCGCAGTTGCGATCATCGCGATTGCGCTGGTGGCCGCGCTGCTTGATCGCCGCGCCAAGGGCGAACTGGGCCGCCAGCAGGTCGTGCTGGATACCGCGCTCGAGAACATGTCGCAGGGACTGTGCATGTTCGATGCGGACGGCAAGATCATCCTGTTCAACGAGCGTTATGCTGCGATGCTTGGCCGCACCGACATCCTGCTCACCGGCCGACTGCTGGTCGACGTGCTGCGGGAGGAGCAGGCGAAGGGTCAGTGGCAGGGCGATGCCGGCGAATTCTTCGCGCGCCTCGTCGCCGACGCGCGCGAGAGCCGCGCCACGACCGACATCGTGACCAGGTTCGGCCGCTCCATCGGGGTCGTCAACCAGCCGATGCAGGGTGGCGGCTGGGTCGCGACCTTCGAGGATATCACCGAATGGCTGGAGGCCCAG
>NZ_JBVVOU010000038.1:0-50599 GCF_055807635.1 Bradyrhizobium sp. Kon56
GATCTACGCCAATACTGTCGTGCAACGGGGCACGCCCTGGATCGAAAAAGCCGCCTAGCCTTTAATGGTTGCTACGGTTTATCGCCTTTTTCCAGCTTCTCCGCGCAAGAAGCCGCCTGCCGCCCATCACATGATCGCAAACGTTGAATTATCAACGTGCGAGACATTCAAGGCATGAGCGACAAGGCCGTCATCACCTGCGCGCTGAACGGCGTGCTCACCGACCCGAAGCAGCACAACGTGCCTGTCACGCCCGAGCAGATGGCGCGCGAGGCCAAGGCTGCGTTCGATGCCGGCGCGTCCATCATGCACATCCATCTGCGTCAGCAGGCGCCGGACAAGGGGCATCTGCCGTCCTGGGAGGTCAGCGTCAGCAAGGAGATCCAGCAGGCGATTCGCGAAGCCTGCCCTGGCGTGATCATCAATCACACCTCCGGCGTCTCCGGGCCGAACTACAACGGTGCGCTGGATTGTATCCGCGAGACCAGGCCGGAGATCGCGGCCTGCAATGCCGGCTCGCTAAATTACCTGAAGGTGAAGGCCGACAACAGCTGGGCCTGGCCGCCGATGATCTTCGACAATGCGGTCGAGAAGGTGAAGGACTATCTCGACGTCATGAACGCGGTCGGTACCATCCCCGAATTCGAATGTTTTGACGTCGGCATCGTCCGCTGCGTCGGCATGTACCGCCAGGTCGGCATGTACAAGGGCCCGCTCGAGTATAACTTTGTGATGGGCGTCGCCTCCGGCATGCCGTCGGATCCCGATCTGCTGCCGATCCTGATTAAGCTGAAGCGTCCCGAGGCGCAATTTCAGGTCACCGCGATAGGCCGCGAAGAAATCTGGCCGCTGCACCAGCGCTGTGCGGAGCTCGGCGGTCATCTGCGCACCGGTCTCGAAGATGCCTTCTATCTCGCCGACGGCAAGAAGGTAACGTCGAACGGCCAGCTGATCGACGCCATCGCCGCCTGCGCCCGCCGTGCCGGCCGCGAGATCGCGAGCCCGGCGGAAGCGCGAAAGATTTTTGGGACGAATAGGTAAATTATCGCCTCAACCGTCATTGCGAGCGAAGCGAAGCAATCCAGAATCTCTCCATGGATGCGCCTGGATTGCTTCGTCGCTTTGCTCCTCGCAATGACGAGCAGGATTGAGTCATGTCCATTCTCGAAAACACGATTTCTCCCGGCAGTGCCGCCTATCGCGCCAACCGCGACGGCATGCTTGGCCTGATCGACCGCATGCGCGCGCTGGAAGAGCGCACGCGTGCGGCATCAGCCGCGGCGAAAGACCGCTTCCACAAGCGCGGCCAGCTGTTGCCGCGCGAGCGCGTCGCGCTGGTGCTCGATCCCGGCGCGCCCTTCATCGAGCTGTCCACGCTCGCCGGCTACATGTTCGACGTATCTGATCCGGACAAGAGCGTCCCCGGCGGCGGCGTCATCGCCGGCATCGGTTTCGTCTCGGGCATCCGTTGCATGGTCAGCGCCAACGATTCCGGCATCGATGCCGGCGCGCTTCAGCCCTACGGCCTCGACAAGACGATACGCGTGCAGGAGCTCGCGCTGGAGAACAAGCTGCCCTACGTCCAGCTGGTCGAAAGCGCCGGCGCCAATCTCCTGCGCTACCGCGTCGAAGACTTTGTCCGCGGCGGCAACATCTTCCGCAATCTCGCGCGACTCTCCGCAGCGGGCCTGCCCGTCGTGACCGTAACCCATGGCTCCTCGACCGCCGGCGGCGCCTATCAGACCGGCCTGTCCGACTACATCGTCATGGTCCGTGGCCGCACCCGCGCCTTCCTCGCCGGGCCGCCGCTGCTGAAGGCCGCCACCGGCGAGATCGCGACCGAAGAGGAGCTTGGCGGCGCCGAGATGCACACGCAGGTGTCGGGACTTGGCGACTACCTCGCCGAGGATGACCGCGACGCCCTGCGCATCGCGCGCGAGATCATGGCGGCGCTGGAATGGGAACGGCCGGGCAGGGCGAGCGCGGAATATAAGCCGCCGCGCTACGATCAAGACGAACTGCTCGGCATTATGCCGATGGACCACAAGCGCTCCGTGGACATGAAGCAGGTGATCGCACGTATCGTCGATGATTCCGACTTCACCGAGATGGCGCCGAACTACGGCCCGGCCACCGTCTGCGGCCATGCCCGCATCGAGGGCCAGACCATCGGCATCATCACCAACAACGGTCCGCTCGATCCGGCCGGTGCCAACAAGGCGACGCATTTCATCCAGGCGTGCTGCCAAACCCGAACGCCGCTGCTCTATCTGAACAACACCACCGGCTACATGGTCGGCAAAGCTTACGAAGAAGCCGGCATGATCAAGCATGGCTCCAAGATGATCCAGGCGGTGACGTCGGCGACAGTGCCGCAGATCACCATCTATTGCGGCGCCTCGTTCGGCGCCGGCAATTACGGCATGTGCGGGCGCGGCTTCCATCCGCGCTTCTGCTTCTCCTGGCCCAACGCCAAGACTGCCGTGATGGGCGGTGAGCAGGCCGCCGAGACCATGGCGATCGTCACCGAAGCCGCAGCCGCGCGTCGCGGCAAGCCGGTCGAAAAAGAAAAGCTCGATGGCATGAAGGCGCAGATCGTCGGCGTGTTCGACGGCCAGATGGACGTGTTCTCGACCAGCGCGCGCGTGCTCGACGACGGCGTGATCGATCCGCGCGACACCCGCGCGGTGCTGTCCGAAGTGCTCGCGATCTGTCGTGAAGGTGACGCGCGGAGCCCACAGCGCATGCAATTCTCGGTGGCCCGCCCATGAGGAACGGATCAGTGCAGCACCGGCCGTTCTTCAAGGTCCTGATCGCCAATCGCGGCGAGATCGCACTGCGGGTGATGCGCAGCGCGCGGAAGCTCGGCCTCGGCGTCGTCGCGGTCTATTCGGATGCGGATAGGGATGCGCTTCATGTGCAACAGGCCGACCAGGCCGTGCGAGTCGGCGAAGCGCTGCCGGCGCAGTCCTATCTCAACATCGCCGCGATCATAGCGGCCGCAAAGGCCAGCGGCGCGGATGCCGTTCATCCCGGCTATGGCTTCCTCGCCGAGAACGAGGAGTTTGCGCAAGCCTGCAAGGATGCCGGCCTCGTCTTCATCGGCCCGTCGCCGCAGGCGATCGAGACAATGGGCAACAAGGCCGGTGCCAAGGAGATCATGAAAAAGGCCGGCGCGCCCGTCGTGCCCGGCTATCAGGGCGCCGATCAGGGCGATGAAGTCATGCTCGCGGAGGCGAGAGAGATCGGCTTTCCCGTGATGATCAAGGCGGTCGCCGGCGGCGGTGGGCGCGGGATGCGGCTCGTGGCGGATGCCAATTCGTTCCCGGATGCACTGCGTAGCGCGCGGTCCGAGGCGAAGGCGGCGTTTGGCGATCCGACGGTGATCCTCGAACGCGCCATCCAGAATCCCCGTCACATCGAGATTCAGGTGTTCGGCGACAGCCATGGCAATGCCATCCATCTTGGCGAGCGCGACTGCTCGGTGCAGCGGCGGCACCAGAAACTAATCGAGGAGGCGCCGTCGCCCGCCGTGACGCCGGAACTGCGCGCGAAGATGGGCGAGGTCGCGGTCGCCGCGGTGAAGGCGCTCCGTTATGAGGGCGCCGGCACGCTCGAATTCCTGCTCGATGCGAGCGGCGAGTTCTACTTCATGGAAATGAACACGCGCCTGCAGGTCGAGCATCCCGTGACCGAGGCCATCACGGGGCTTGATCTCGTCGAATTGCAGCTGCGCGTCGCGCGCGGCGAGTCGCTGCCGGTCAAGCAGCAGGACATTCGCTTCACAGGCCACGCCATCGAGGTGCGGCTGTGCTCGGAGGACGCCGCGCAGGATTTCATGCCGCAGTCCGGGCGCATGGCGCGCTGGCAGGTGCCGGATGGCATCCGCGTCGAACATGCGCTGCAATCGGGCTCCGAGATTCCGCCGTTCTACGATTCCATGATCGCGAAGGTGATCGGCCATGGCGCGACCCGCGAGGAGGCGAGGGGGCGGCTGATCGTCGGCCTGGAGCAACTGACCGGATTTGGTGTGACTACCAATCAGACTTTCCTGATGTCATGCCTGCGTCATCCCGGCTTCGCCAAAGGCGAGGCGACCACGGCGTTCATTGGTGCCCATCGCGACGAGCTGCTGGCGCCGCGCGCGGACGCCGCATTCGACATGGCCTTGGCCGGCCTGCTGCTCTACGTCACGAACCCCCAGGCACCGTCGTGGCGCCGCGGACGGAGCCTCGCGGCAACGTTCCCGCTGCCGGCGAAAATCGAGATCGCAGGCCAGGCGCTTGAGCTAGAAGTCTGGCGCGAGCGCGATGGCAGCTACATTGTTGCCAGGGACGGCCGGCAAGACAAGTTCGAGATCGACCAACTCGATCTCGACGTGATCCGCTTCCGCCATGACGGCGTGATGGACAGTGCCAAATTCCTGCGCGACGGCGACCGGCTCCACCTCCAGCGCCGCGGCATCCCGCTCGCGGCGACCGATCTCACCCTCGCCGCGCCGAAGGCGGCCGCAAGCAACGGAGACGGCAAGGTTCGCGCTGCCATGAACGGCCGCGTCGTTGCCGTCCTGGTCAAGCCGGGCGACCGCGTCACTGCCGGCCAGCCGGTGATGACGCTGGAAGCGATGAAGATGGAGCATGTCCACAAGGCCGGCATCGACGGCGTCGTCGCCGCGATCGACGTCGCCGAGGGCGAGCAGGTGACAACGGGCCGGATCGTGGCGGAGATCGGGGCTGAGTAGGGCGGCAAGCTCAACTCGTCGCCCCGGCGAAGGCCGGGACGACAGCGGAGCTACTGGCTCCGCCCCGTTCCGCCATTGAGCAAGCACGCCACCTGGTGCCCGTCCCCCGCGTCCACCAACGCCGGTCGTTCCGTCCTGCATCGCTCCATCGCATACCGGCAGCGGGTGTGAAACGCACAGCCCGGCGGCGGATTGACCGGGCTTGGCACGTCGCCGTCGACCAGCGGCACGAGCTTTTTGGCGAGCGGGTTGGCGACCGGTACCGAGGCGAGCAGGGCCTGCGTGTAGGGATGGCGCGGATTGCGGAACAGCTCGTCCTTGTCCGCGATCTCGACGATGCGGCCGAGATACATCACGGCGACGCGGTGACTGATATGGGCGACCACGGCGAGGTCATGCGCGATGAAGAGGTAGGAGAAGCCGTGCTGCCGTTGCAGATCGATCAGGAGATTGATCACCTGCGCCTGGATCGAGACATCGAGCGCGGAGACCGGCTCGTCGCAGACGATCAGGCGGGGCCCGAGCGCCAGCGCGCGGGCGATGCAGATGCGCTGGCGCTGGCCGCCGGAGAATTGATGCGGGAAGTTGCGCATCTGGTCGGGCCGCAAGCCAACCTGCTCGAACAGCTGTGCGGTACGTGCCTCCAGCGCTTTGCCGGTCGCGAGCCCGTGCACGAACAGCGGCTCGCCCACGATGTCTCCGGCAGTCATGCGCGGGTTGAGCGAGGCGAAAGGATCCTGGAATACGATCTGCATCGAACGACGGTGTGGCCGCAGCGCGGACTTGGAGAGATGCGTGATGTCCTCGCCTTCGAGGCGAATCTGGCCCGAGGTCGGCTCGACCAGCCGCAGCACGCTGCGCGCCACCGTCGACTTGCCGCAGCCGGATTCGCCGACAAGGCCCAGCGTCTCCCCGACCCCAACCGAAAACGAGACGCCGTCGACCGCATGCACTGTGCCGATTTGTCGGCGCAACACGCCGGCGCGCACCGGATAGTGCTTCTTGAGTTCGGTGACTTCGAGCAGTGCGTCGGTCATGCCACCTCCGCCACTTCGGCTGCGCGCCAGCAGGCCGCGAGATGGCCGCCGCCCCAATCGATGAGCGGCGGATATTCGGCCTCGCAGCGCTTGATCGCGAGCTTGCAGCGTGGCGCGAACGCGCAACCTTTGGGCAGCCCCACCAGCGACGGCACGGTGCCGGGAATTTCGTTCAACCGTGCCGGCGCGGCAACGCCGGGCGCCGGCACCGCCGGGATCGATGCCATCAATCCGCGCGTGTAGGGGTGCTTTGGCGCGGCGAACAGCGCCTCGACGCTCGCTTCCTCGACCTTGCGTCCCGCATACATCACGATGACGCGTTGCGCGGTCTGCGCGACGACGCCGAGATCATGCGTGATCAGCACGAGCCCGGTGCCGAGCTCTTTCTGAAGGTCTAGGATCAGCGCCAGAATCTGCGCCTGGATGGTGACGTCGAGCGCGGTCGTGGGCTCGTCCGCGATCAGCAGCACCGGCCGGCACGCCAGCGCCATCGCGATCATGGCGCGCTGGCGCATGCCGCCGGACAGCTGATGCGGATATTCCCGCGCGCGCCGAGCCGGCTCGGGGATGCGCACCAGGCGCAGCATCTCGATTGCGATGCCCCGGGCCTCTTTGCTCGACATGTTCCGGTGCAGCCGCACGGTCTCGACGATCTGGTCGCCGATCCGCATCACCGGATTGAGCGAGGTCATCGGCTCCTGGAAGATCATCGAGATGCGGTTGCCCCTGACGGCACGCATCTCTGCTTCGTCCAGCGTCAGAAGGTCGGTGCCTTCGAGCGTGACGGAGCCGCCGACGATGCGGCCGGGTGGATCCGGCACCAGCCGCATCAGCGATAGTGCAGTGACGCTCTTGCCGCAGCCGGATTCGCCGACGATCGCCAGCGTCTCGCCGCGCTTCACCGTGAAGGAAACATCATCGACGGCCTTGAACAGACCGGAGTTGGTGAAGAACACCGTCTTCAGGTTCTTCACCTCGATCACGAGATCGGAGTTCTCAGCCATCAGCCGCGCTGCCGGGGATCGAGGATGTCGCGCAAGGCGTCACCGAACAGATTGGCGCCGAACACCGCGAGGCTGATGGCGATGCCCGGGAAGATCACCAGCCATGGCGCCGTGCGGACATATTCGGCGGCGGATTCAGAGAGCATGCGCCCCCACGACGGGTACGGCTCGGGAATGCCGAGGCCGAGGAAGGAGAGCGAGGCTTCCGTGAGGATAGTCGAGCCGAGCTGGGCCGTCGCAAGCACGATCAGCGGCGCCAGCGTATTCGGCAGCACGTGACGGAGCGCAATGCGTACCTCGCTCATGCCGATCGACTTGGCGGCCTCGATGAATGGCAGCTCGCGCAGCGCCAGCGTGTTGGCGCGGATGACGCGCGAGACGGTCGGGATCAGCGGAATGGCGATCGCAATGATGACGTTCGGCAAGGACGGCCCAAGCGCCGCGGTCATGATCAGGGCCAGCACCAGCAGCGGCAGCGCCTGGAGGACATCGGAGACGCGCTGGAACACGAGATCGACCCAGCCGGAGAGATAGCCGGAGGTGAGGCCGACGATCACGCCGATGCTGCCGCCGAGCGCCGTCGAGCCGATGCCGACCGCGAGCGAGATCCGCGCGCCATGAATGATGCGGCTGAAGACATCGCGGCCGAAGGAATCCGTGCCCATCCAGTGTGCCAGGCTTGGACGCGCCAGTGCCCGAGCGGCATCGATCGTCAGCGGATCGTAACGCGCGATGAAGTCGGCGAAGATCGCGGTGAACACGAACAGGGTCATGATGACGAGCCCGGCCGCGCCCAGCACATGCCGCTGCGCCAAAAACAGCACGCGCCGCCAGCCGACGGTCGCGTGCGCCCCGGCGCGCCTCAGTTCAACGTCATAGTCGATCGCAGCCAACAGGTTCTCCTAATCCGTGTACCGGATACGCGGGTCGAACACCGCGTACAGCATGTCCACGATGAAATTCGCGCTCACCACGACGATGGCAATCAGCATCACCAGGTTCTGCACGATCGGATAATCGCGCCAGCGAATCGCTTCGACCAGGAAGCGCGCGACGCCGGGGATGTTGAACACCGTCTCCGTCACGATGAGGCCGCCGATCAGGAACGCCGCTTCGATGCCAATCACGGTGATGACGGGCAGAATCGCATTCTTCAGCGCATGCTGATAGTTCACAGCGGCGTCCGATGCGCCCTTGGCACGCGCGGTGCGGATATAGTCCTGCCGCAGCACCTCCAGCATCGAGGATCGCGTGATGCGCATGGTCAGTGCCGCGCTGCGGAAGCCGACGGCTGCGGCGGGCACGGCATAGGTCGCAAACGCTTCCAGCCAAGTCGCTGGATTCGGGTTGAAGATCGGCATCTGGTTGAACATCGCCACCGAGGCGGTGAGGATGAGCAGGCCAAGCCAGAACGAAGGCAGCGACAATCCGCTGAGGCTCACCACACGCAATGCGTAGTCGAGCCTCGTTCCCTGCTTCACCGCGCTGATCACGCCAAGGGGGATGCCGATCGAGGTCGAGAACAACAGCGCCAGGCCAGCGAGCCGTGCGGTGATCGGGATCCGTGGCAGGATCTCCTGGAGCGCCGGCTTCTCGGAGACGTAGGAGTAGCCAAAATCGCCGCGCAGGAAGCCGCTGATCCAGTGCCAATATTGCACCACCAGCGGCTGGTCGATGCCGAGCTCCTTCTCCAGATTGGCCTTGTCGGCGGGGTCCACATAGCCCGCGGCGGCGAACAGGATGTCGACGATATTCCCGGGGACGATGCGCAGCAGGAAGAAGATGACGATCGAGATCCCGAACAGGGTCAGGAGCATCAGCAACAGGCGCCGCACCAGATAGGCAAACATGCATCGCCTCCCGTCGAACCCATCAGCCGCCCGCGCTACTTGTCCATCCAGACGTCCTCGTAGCGATAGCCATTGTAGGAGCTGTTCGACATCACCGTCACGCCCTTGACGTAAGGTTGCCAGCAGCTGCCGGTACGTGCGTGGAAGATGATCGGGCGGGCGACGTCCTCCTGCAGCTTCTTGTCGATGTCCCACACCAGCTTCTTGCGCTTGTTAATGTCGGTCTCCTGGGACTGCACGTCGAACAGCTTTTCGATCTCCTTGTTGCAGTAATTGGTGTAGTTGCGCTCGGAGCCGCAGGAATAGTTCTCGTAGAAAGACTGGTCGGGGTCGTCGACGGCATTGCCGGTCAAATTGAGCCCGAGCATGTAATCCTTCCGCGCGATCTTCGGGAACCAGTTTGCGGTCTCGACCACGTCGAGCTCGCCGTCGATATAGATGCTCTTGAGCTGATCGATCAGGATCACCGCAGGATCGCGGTAGACCGGAATGTTGCGGGTCGAGACCTTGACGGCGAGATGCTTATCCGGCCCATAGCCGGCCTTCTGCATCAGCTTTTTCGCTTCCTCACGGTTGGCGTTGATGTCGGGGCCGTAGCCCGGAATGGTCTCGAGCATCTCCTTCGGCATCCCCCACAGCCCATTCGGCGGCGGCAGCAGGGTGCCGCCGATGTCACCCTGGCCCTCGAACAAGATCGAGATGAAGGCCTTTCGGTCGAGCGACAGCGCCATGGCGCGACGGATGTCGATATTGTCGAACGGCGGCGCGGACGAATTGACGATGATGTTGGTGGCGACATTGTTGGGCTCGACCACGCAGACCGCGTTCGGCGCCTGCGATTTGACGTCCTTGAGCAGCGGGATGCTCACCTCGGTCGGGAAGGTCATGTCGAACTTGCCGGCGACGAACGCGAGGATCGCGGTGGAGCGGTTCGGGATGATGGTGAACTCGATGCCGTCGAGATAGGGCCGGCCCTTGCGCCAATAGTCGGGATTGCGGGTCAGCTTGATCGATTCATTGGCCTTGAACTCGACGAACTTGAACGGCCCGGTGCCGATCGGGTGCGTGCGCATGTCGCCGGGCGAGACGTGGCAGGGATAGACCGGCGTGTAGCCCGAGGCGAGCAGCGCCAGCAGCGAAGGCTGTGGCCGCTTCAGGTTGAAGGAGACCTCGAGATCGCCGTTGGTGGAGACGTCGTTGACCTGTTCGTACCAGCTCTTGCGCGGGTTCTGCCGGAACTTCTGCTGCGACTTGCCCATCAGCATGTCGAAAGTGCATTTGACGTCCGCCGAGGTGAACGGCTTGCCGTCGTGCCACTTCACGCCCTGGCGTAGCTTGAAGGTCAGCGTCTTGTTGTCGTTGACCCAGGCCCAGCTCTCGGCGAGCTCGGGCACGATGGTGTCCATGCTGTTCTGCGCCACGTCCTGCTTGTAGATGACGAGGTTGTTGAACACCGGCATGAAGGGAACGTTGAGCGAGTAGGTCGCGCCTTCGTGGATCGAGGCATTGCCGGGACTGTCGCGGTGGTACATCCGCAAAATGCCGCCCTGCTTGGGCTCGCTGGCGAGTGCAACGCTCGAAAACGCAAGCAAAGATAGCGCCGCCGTCGCGGCGAGCGCCCGTACGCTCCGCATCCTCGTCCTCCCTGGACATCGGCCTTTTGCGGCCTGTTTGTCCCGACGATAGCGGCGCGTGCGCGGTGAGGCAACCGTCAAGGTCCGCTACTCTCTTGGCAATTCGGACGACGGAAGGCCGCAGGGGTTTCTCTCACGATGAGAGGGAAGTTTCTCCGGCGACAGCGGCCCTTCACACAATCCTTGACGCCTTGTTCCCCCAATACCGGTCCCGCAGCAGCCGCTTGTACAGCTTCCCCGTCGGCAGCCGGGGCAACTCCTTCTCGAAATCGACCGAGCGCGGCACCTTTTGCCGCGACAGCGACGCCCCGCAGAACGCGATCAGCTCCTCGGCGAGCGCCTCGCCCGGCACGGCCCCGGGCATCGGCTGCACCACCGCCTTCACCTCTTCGCCGAGATCGGAATTGGGCACGCCGAACACCGCGGCGTCCGCAACCTTCGGATGGGTGATCAACAGATTCTCGCACTCCTGCGGATAAATGTTCACGCCGCCGGAGATGATCATGAAGGTCGCGCGGTCCGTTAAATAGAGGAAGCGATCCTCGTCGACATAGCCGACGTCGCCGACCGTGCTCATGCTGCCGTCGGTCGAGCGCGCTTCCTTGGTCTTCTCGGGATCGTTGAAATATTCGAACGGTGAGGCCGTCTTGAACCAGACCTGTCCTGGCGTGCCGGTGGGGCATGGCTTCATGGTCTCATCGAGAATATGGAGGTCGCCGAGCAGCACCTTGCCGACGGTGCCGCGGTGGGCGAGCCATTCCGCGCTGTCGCAGGCGGTGAAGCCAAGGCCCTCGGTGGCGCCGTAGTATTCGTGGATGATCGGTCCCCACCATTTGATCATGTCATCCTTGACCTGCGCCGGGCAGGGCGCGGCGGCATGGATCGCGATCTCGAGCGAGGAGAGGTCGTAGCGCGCGCGCACCTCCTCCGGCAGCTTGAGCATGCGCGAGAACATCGTCGGCACGAGCTGGGTGTGGGTGATACCCCATTGCTCGACGAGCTGGAGGTAACGCTCGGGATCGAAATTCTCCATGATGATCGCGGTGCCGCCCATGCGGATCGTGAGGTTCACGGCGGCCTGCGGCGCCGAATGATAGAGCGGCGCCGGCGACAGGTAGATCATGCCCTCGCGGTAGTGCCAAAGCTTTGTCAGGAAATCGAACAACGGCAGATTGTGTTTCGGCGGCTCCTCCGGAAGCGGCCGCAGAATCCCTTTTGGCCGTCCCGTCGTGCCCGATGAATACAGCATGGCGGTGCCGAGCCATTCATCCGGGATCGGCGTCTTCGGCAGGTCGGCGGTTACCTCAGTGAGGCCGACGATGCGCTCGCTCTCGCCCGAGCCGTCGGCGACGATGCACAGCTTGATGTCGGGGCAGACCTTGATCGCCTCGCGGGCGATATCGAGCTTCGCAACCGACGTGATCAGGATTTTCGACTGGCTGTTGACCAGGAGATAGGCGAGCTCGCCCGGCGTCAGGAACGAGTTGATGCAGGTGTAGTAGAGGCCGGAGCGCTCGCCCGCGCCGCAGGCTTCGAGGTAGCGGGAATTGTTCTCCATGAAGATCGAGTAGTGGTCGAGCCGCTTCAGGCCATACTTGCGGAACAGGTGCGCCAGCCGATTGCTGCGCGCATCGAGCTCGCGATAGGTGACGGCCTCGCCGGTCGTCGCCATGATGAAGGCGGGCTGGAGTGGGCGCAGGCGGGCATGCTGACCTGGGTACATCAGTCCTCCGGCTTTGGATCATGCGGCAAGAAGCAGGATTTCGCGCACTTGAGCGGGGCTGTCGATCTTGCGCGGGTTGCGCGGGATCCAGTTCGTGCGCATCGCAGCGTCCGCGATGGCGTCGAAATGCTCCGGCGAGACGCGCACATCGGCGAGGCTGCGCGGCATGCCGAGCGAGCGGATGAAGGCATCGAGCACATCGGCTGCCGCGCGGCCGGGAAAGCCCATTGCGGCCGCGACGATCATCTGGCGCTCGGCATTGTCGCGCGCATTCCAGCGCATCACGGCCGGCAGCATGACGCAGGAGGTGTAGCCATGCGGTACGTCGAAGGCTGCGCCCAGCACGTAACCGATGCCGTGGCTCGCGCCCATCGGCACGCCAGCGGCGAGCGCGCCCATCGACAGCCAGGTGCCGATCTGCGCATCCATTCGCGCGTCGAGGTCAGCAGGGTCAGCCTTCACCCGTGGCAGCGCGTCGGCGAGCATGGCGAGGCCCTTCACCGATTGCGCGTCGGCATAGGGGTGCGTCTCGCGCGAGCAGATCGCCTCGACGCAATGATCGATGGCGCGGATGCCGGTCGAGAGGAATAGCCATTCCGGCGTGTGCACGGTGATGGCGGGATCGAGGATGGTCGCGCGCGGAACGCTGAGCGGATGCCGTAGCATCTGTTTCACATGGGCGGTGCGGTCGGTGACGCCTGCGATCGAGCTGAACTCGCCGCCGGCGATCGTGGTCGGCACGCTGATCTGACGCACGGTCGGCGCCGTCATCTCGGGCGCGACGCCCTTGTGCACGCGGATACGCTCGATGCCGTCGACATCGTCGATGCCGTTGGCGAGGCAGAGCTGCACCGCCTTGGCGCCGTCGGTGATCGAGCCGCCGCCCACGGTGACGATCAGGTCGGCGCCCGCTTCGCGCGCCGCATTGGTGGCGGCGATCACCGCCTCGCGCGGGGTGTGCGCCGGCATGGCATCGAAGACGCCCGCGCAATTTGTGCCCAGGGCTTGTTTGATCTTGGCGATTTCGTCGGTCTGCCGGTTGAGCGTGCCCGAGACCATCAGGAAGGCGCGGCGCGTCCCCAGCCGGTCCATCTGGGCGACCACGGCCTCGGCCGCGGGGTGGCCGAACACGACTTCCTCGATCGCGCCGTAAACGACTCGTCCCTGGTGCACGCCTGTCCTCCCCGGACAATTCGTCTTGTTTTATGAGGAGCAATCTAGCCGAGCCGGCTCCGCCCGTCATGTGCAAAGACGCTAACGCACTCTCCGCTTGCTCTCCCGGCTCACGGGGAGAGGCGAACAAGCCCTGTCAACCCGTCATCCGGTCAGGGCATTCCTCCGAGCATTGCCTGCGCTTTGGTCTTGAAGAGTTCATCATTGCCACCCATCTTGTGGCGCCCGCGGGTACAGGCGTACCCTGCTTTTTCCGCGGCTTTGATGCGAGGACCTGGGATGACTGGACCGGACGGAAGCGAGCAATTTGTCAAAACGCACGATTTCGTTTCGCCTCGGCCTTACGCCATCGTCGGCCTTCTCGCCGCGGCGTTCGTGCTCACCGGTTGCGGCCAGCCGGCCTCGCAAGCGAGCGCTCCCCCGCCGGCGCCGGTAACCGTCGCCCAGCCGGTCAAGCGCATCGTCACCGATTGGGACGAGTTCACCGGCCGCTTCGAGGCGATGGAGGAGGTGCAGGTCCGCCCGCGCGTCGGCGGGTTCGTCAACTCTGTCGAATTCCAGGATGGCGCCATCGTGCGTCAGGGCGATCTGCTCTATGTCATCGACCCACGTCCGTTCGAGGCGGTGGCCACGCAGGCGGAGGGGCAGCTTTCCGATGCGCGTGCCAAGGTGGAGCTTGCAAAGCGGGAGCTCGATCGCGGTTTGAGCCTGGTGCAGACCAGCGCCGTCTCCGAGCAGGTGGTCGATCAGCGCCGTCAGGCCTTGCAGGCCGCGCACGCTGCCGAAACACAGGCCGAGGGTGCGCTCAAAGTCGCCAAGCTCAATATCGAATTCACGCATGTGACGGCGCCGCTGACCGGCCGCGTCAGCCGCCACCTTGTCAGCCCTGGCAATCTCGTGCAGGGCAGCGATACCGGAACGTCGACGCTGCTCACCTCGATCGTGACGCTCGACCCGATCTATATCTATTTCGACATGGATGAGGCGACCTTCATCAAATACAGCAAGCTGTGGTTCGAAGGCCGCCGCCCGAGTTCGCGCGATACGGCGAACCCGGTGCAGGTGACGCTCGCCGGCGAGACGAAACCATCCCGTGAAGGCAGCATCAATTTCCTCGACAACCGCCTCGATGTCTCCACCGGCACGCTGCGCAGCCGCGCCGTGGTCAAGAACACCGATCTTTCGATCCTGCCCGGTCAGTTCGGGCGTATCAGACTGATCGGCAGCGCGCCCTATGAAGCGCTGCTGATCCCCGACGTCGCGGTCGCAACCGACCAGTCGCGCAAGATCGTGTTCGTGGTCAAGCCGGACGACACCGTCGAGGCGCGTCCCGTGACGCTCGGACCGCTCGACGAGGGCCTGCGCGTGATCCGCGAGGGATTGAAGGCGGACGACCGCGTCATCGTCAACGGCATCCAGCGCGCCCGCGTCGGTGCCAAGGTCGCACCGCAGACGGCACCAGCGCCCGCCGGTGGCAAATCATGAATCTTGGCCGTCTCTCCATCAACCAGCCCATCCTGGCGATGGTGCTGTCGATCGTGCTGCTGATCGTCGGCGCGCTGGCCTATACCACGCTGCCGGTCTCCGAATATCCGCAAGTGGTGCCGCCGACCGTCGTCGTCACCACGCAATATCCCGGCGCCTCCGCGCAGACCGTGTCCGACACGGTTGCCGCACCCATCGAGCAGGAGATCAACGGCGTCGAGGACATGCTGTATCTCTACAGCCAGGCGACCTCGAACGGCCAGCTCACCATCACCGTCACCTTCAAGCTCGGCACCGATCTCGACAAAGCCCAGGTGCTGGTGCAGAACCGCGTCGCGATCGCGCAGCCGCGTTTGCCTGAAGAGGTTCAGCGCAACGGCGTCACCACGCGCAAGAACTCGCCCGACATCCTGATGGTCGTGTTCATGCTGTCGCCCGACGACACGTTCGACCAGCTCTACATCTCCAACTATGCGCTGCTCCAGGTCCGCGATCAGCTGCTGCGGATCGACGGCGTCGGCGACATCCAGATCTTCGGCGCGCGCGATTATTCGATGCGGCTATGGCTCGATCCTGACCGAATCGCCAATCTCGGCCTGACCGCAACCGAGGTGCTCGCCGCGATCCGCGCGCAGAACGTGCAGATCGCGGGCGGCCAGATCGCCGAACCGCCGATCGCCGACCGCGCCTTCCAGCCGAACCTCACCTTCACCGGGCGATTGAAAGACCAGAAGCAGTTCGAGGACATCCTGATCAAGGCCGGCTCCGACGGCCGCACGGTGCGCCTGCGCGACGTCGCCCGTATCGAGCTTGGTGCTCTCGCCTACTCCACCAACAGCTTCCTGCTGCGCAAATCGGCGGTCGCCATGCTGGTGACGCAGCGGCCGGGATCGAACGCGCTCGCGACCGCGAAGAACATTTCGGACACCATGACGAAGCTGAAGGAGACCTTTCCGAAAGGCCTCGACTTCAATATCGGCTACAACCCGACCGAGTTCATCGCGCAGTCCGTCCACGAGCTGATCAAGACCATCTACGAGGCCATGTTGCTCGTGGTCGTCGTCGTGCTGGTGTTCCTGCAGGGATGGCGTCCCGCGATCATTCCGATCATCGCGATTCCGGTTTCGCTGGTCGGCACCTTCGCGGTGATGGCGGCGCTCGGCTTCTCGATCAACAATCTCACGCTGTTCGGGCTCGTTCTCGCCGTCGGTATCGTGGTCGACGACGCCATCGTGGTGGTCGAGAATGTCGAGCGGCATCTCGAGCATGGCATGAGCCGGCGCGATGCCGCGCTGAAGACCATGGAGGAGGTCGGCGGCGCATTGGTGTCGATCGCGCTGGTGCTGTGCGCGGTGTTCGTCCCGACCGCATTTCTGGGCGGAATTTCGGGTCAGTTCTTCCAGCAATTCGCCGTCACCATTGCGGTCGCGACCGCAATCTCCTGCTTCTGCTCGTTGACGCTATCGCCGGCGCTGGCCTCGCTTCTCCTCGTCCCCCACGAGGAGAAACGGCCGCCCGCGCGCTGGAATCTTGTTGCACGCGGCTGGAACGCTTTCACTGGCGTGTTTAACCGCGTGTTCGACCGTCTCGCGCATGGCTACGCCGGCCTCGCCAATTTCGTGATCCGGCATTCGGCGGTGATGATCCTGATCTACGTCGTGCTGATCGGCAGCGCCGGCTGGCTGATCGCCACCACGTCGCAAGGCTTTATTCCGGCGCAGGACCGCGGCTACGTCATCATCTCCGTGCAATTGCCGGGCGCCGCTTCGCTGGCGCGCACCACCGAGGTCGTGCGCGAGATCGAGCGGATCGCGCTGGATACGCCGGGTATCATCCGCGTGGCCGCTTTCGCCGGCTTCTCCGGCGCGACGCGGACGCAGGCCGGCAACGCGGCGGCGCTCTTCCCAGTGTTCGACGAGCCCGAGGCGCGGATCAAGAAAGGATTGTCTGCGAACGCCATCACGGTCGAGCTGCGCAAACGCCTGGCCGCGATTCAGGGTGCCTTCATCATCGTGATTCCGCCGCCGGCCGTGCCCGGCATCGGCACCGGTGGCGGCTTCACCATCCGCATCCAGGACCGCCAGGGCCGTGGGCCGGAGATGCTCGCCGCGGCTACTGACGAGCTTGTCGCCGCGGCGCGCAAATCGCCCTCGCTGCTCGCTCCCTCCGTGTTCTCGCCGTTCTCGGCCAATACGCCGCAGCTCTTCGTCGACATCGACCGCACCAAGGCGCAGAAGCTCGGCGTTCCCATCGCCGGCATCAACGACACGATCCAGACCTATTTCGGATCGACCTATGTCAACGACTTCAACCTGTTCGGCCGCACCTACCACGTCACCGCGCAGGCCGACTTCCCGTTCCGGAAAGAGCCGAGCGATCTCTCGCGGTTGCGCACGCGCAACGCCTCCGGCGACATGGTGATGCTCGGCAGCGTGGTCGAGTTCAAGGACGTTTCCGGCCCTGACCGCGTCGCGCGCTACAATCTTTACGCGGCCTCCGAGCTGCAGGGCGAGCCGGCGCCGGGCACCAGCTCGACCACCGCGCTCAACGCGATCAAGAAGCTCGCCGACGACACACTCCCGAGCGGCTTCAGCTTCGAGTGGACCGATCTGTCCTACCAGCAGATCACGGGCGGCAATGCGGGTCTCTACGTATTCCCGATCTGCGTGCTGTTCGTCTATCTGGTGCTCGCCGCGCAATACGGCAGCTGGACCCTGCCGTTCGCGGTGATCCTGATCGTGCCGATGTGCCTGTTGGCGGCCACCATCGGCGTGCGCATCATGGGGCAGGACGTCAACATCCTCACCCAGATCGGTTTCGTCGTGCTGGTGGGGCTGGCGGCAAAGAACGCGATCCTGATCGTCGAGTTCGCGCGCGACATCGAGAAAGAAGGCAAGCCGCGGCTGGAGGCCGTGATCGACGCCTGCCGCCTACGCCTGCGGCCGATCCTGATGACGTCCTTCGCCTTCATCCTCGGCGTCTTGCCGCTGGTGATCTCGTCCGGCTCGGGCTCGGAGATGCGGCAAGCCGTCGGCGTCGCCGTGTTCTTCGGCATGATCGGTGTCACCCTGTTTGGGCTTCTGTTCACGCCGATCTTCTATGTGGTGGTGCGGAACCTGGCCGAGGGGAAGAACGAGGGGAAGCCGAAGGCGGTGGGCTGATAAGTACCAAATGGCGCGCCACCGACCCTTCAATATTCACGCTGTCGTCCCGGCGAAGGCCGGGGACCCATAACCCTCGAACGTGGTTTAGTGAAGATTCGTCGTTCGGTACTCCTACCGACCGCAACCGAGGGATTCCGCGGTATGGGTCCCGGCCCCCGTGCGCAATTGCGCACTAGGCCGGGACGACGCCGTTTGCTTGGCACGCCCTTCATACTAACGACCAACATGCAATGGATGGGCACCGCCGGGGTTCTTCACTAGTATCCGCGCGATTTCAAAACAGAAAACTGCTGGGAGCTAACAGATGAAATCAGCACTTTTGGCCGCTGACGCATTTTCGGCTTTGCTGCTGGCCGCGCCGGCCTCTGCGCAAGGCGTCAAGATCGGCATCCTCAACGACCAGTCCGGCGTCTACGCCGATTACGGCGGCAAATGGTCGGTCGAGGCCGCCCGGATGGCGATCGAGGATTTCGGCGGCGAGGTGCTGGGCCAGAAGGTGGAGCTCGTCACCGCCGACCACCAGAACAAGCCGGATCTCGCGACCTCGATCGCGCGCCGCTGGTACGATGTCGAGAACGTCGACATGATCACGGAGCTGACGACCTCATCGGTCGCGCTCGCGATCCACGAGCTTTCCAAGGAAAAGAAGAAGATCGACATCGTCGTCGGCGCTGCGACCTCGCGCCTCACCGGCGATGCCTGCCAGCCCTATGGCTTCCACTGGGCTTATGACACCCGCGCGCTCGGTGTCGGCACCGGCGGCTCGCTGACCAAGGCCGGCGGCGACAGCTGGTTCTTCCTCACCGCGGACTACGCCTTCGGCTACGCGCTGGAGAAGGACACCAGCGAGATCGTCACCGCCAATGGCGGCAAGGTGCTCGGTTCGGTGCGCGTGCCGCTCAACTCCTCGGACTTCTCCTCCTTCCTGCTCCAGGCGCAGAGCTCGAAGGCGAAGATCGTCGGCCTTGCCAATGCCGGCCTCGACACCACCAATTCGATCAAGCAGGCGTCCGAGTTCGGCATCGTCTCCGGTGGCCAGAAGCTCGCGGGCCTCTTGATGACGCTCGCCGAAGTGAACGGCCTCGGCTTGCAGGCCGCGCAAGGCCTGGTGCTGACCGAGGGCTATTACTGGGATATCAACGACCGCACGCGCCATCTCGGCGAACGCTTTCTCAAGCGCACCGGCCGGATGCCGAACATGATCCAGGCCGGCACCTATTCGGCGACGCTGAGCTATCTCAAGGCGGTCAAGGCCGCCGGGTCCAAGGATCCGGATGCGGTCGCCAAGAAGCTGAAGGAGCTGCCGGTCGACGACGACTTCGCGCAAGGCGGCAAGGTGCTCGAGAACGGCCGCATGGTCCACGACATGTATCTGTTCGAGGTCAAGAAGCCCGCGGAATCGAAGAAGCCCTGGGACTATTACAAGCAGCTCGCGGTCGTTCCCGGCGAGAAGGCGTTCTTCACTGCCAAGGAGAGCGGCTGCCCGCTGACGAAGTGAGGATCTCTATGTCGTCCTGGCGAAAGCCAGGACCCATTACCCCGACAGCCGCTTGTTGAAACAAGCTGTCGCCGCCATCGTGCCCATAACCGTGTCCTGTGGTTATGGGTCCAGGCCTCCGCCAGGACGACGGCGGGGCAAGTGGCCGTATGTCGGCTGCCTCACACCAGCCGCAGCACCGCCGCTCCCAGCGCCCCCGCCCACAGCGCAATGGCCGCGATACCCTGAATAAAAAATCCCGGGCCGCGTTTTGCGGCGGCCTTCGAATAGCCGATGAAGTAAACGATGCGGCCGACGATCCAGACCGCGCCGATCGCCGCTGCGCCAGAATCGCTGATGTAAATCGCGAAAAGCCAGAGCGACGGCAGGAAGATCGGCATCCATTCCAGCGTGTTCATCTGGATCCGGAACGCGCGCTCGAAATCCGGATGGCCCGACATTGCCGGCACCTTGACGCCGGTTTTGGTGCGCGAGCGCGACACGTTGATGGAGGTGAAGAAGTAGAACAGGATCGCCAGCAGCGTGACGAGGGCGGTGAGGTGATGCATCGCTAGTCCCTTCGAAGAGGTCCCGGTTCAATACCCGGTCAGCTCGAGATAGCCAACGCCGTCATGCGTACCGGCAAAGCTGATCGGCCCTTCCCAATAGGAAAAACCGGTCCCCATCCACGCCTGTGGATTGAGCGGCTTGCACTGGATCGAGAACGACCGCGAGGGGATCGCGATCTGCCATTCCACCGGGAGCTTGTGTCCCGCGACCTCAGCCGTCGCTTTCGGCATCATCTGGATGTCGTCGCCCGCGATCATCTGCGTCTCGCCCGTCGCGCTGATCCAGTTGCCGAACGGATAATCTTTGCCGTCCTTCTGCCGAAGCCGGTACAGCATCAGCTTGTCACCGGATGACAGGTGCAGCGACAGCCAGTCCCAGCCGGTCTGGTCGGCGTCGAGCGGCTGGCTGCTCCATTCGCGGTCCATCCAGGCCTGGCCGGAAACATCGACGGGCCTGTCGTCGATGGTGAGCGTGCCGCGGGCGCGATAGAACGGCTGGCTGTAATAATAGGAGGCCTGACCGCGCTCCGATTTACGGCTGTAGCCGCCGGCGCCCTGCAACACCACCGGACGATCGGCCTCGAGCGTCAGCACGTAACTGAAGTCGGCGCCCGAGGCCTTCAGCGTCAGCGGCGCTAAAGCGCGATCTTCGGTGCGCTCGGATCCGTTCATCTCCCAATCGTCGATCCAGGCCGAGAACGGTTTCGCCGTGACGCCGGCCTGTCCCACACCACCGCGGGAAAACAGCTCGTTGAAGCGGTGGGTGTCGGCGCGCGTTACCGCGGCATGCGCCATCCACACCTGTTGATTGGCCCAGCCCTCGCCCTGCGGCCCCGGCTGCGTCGCCTGCCGGAACAGCGTCCATTGCAGGCCGCAAGCCGCGCCGCTGCCATCGACGAGATTCGCCGTGAGATACCACCACTCGATGCGAAACTCCGGATGCGGCCCGTGATCGCCGGGAAAGGCGAACGTCTTCCCCGGTGTGACCTTCGCAAAGCCGTCGGCCGTTTCGCCGAGCCCGGCATAACCTTGCGCGCCCGCGCGGCTGACAGCCGCGAGCGCGGCGATCCCGCCCGCGAAGGTGCGCCGGGAGATCCTGTCAGCGCTCATTGGCAAACACCTTGACGAGGCCCGCCGGCTGCATCCGGGCCAGTCGGATCATCGGCGGCAGCGCGGCAAGCAACGAGGCGAACAGCGCGATCGCGACCAGTTCGACCAGTTGCAGCGGAAACACGTGGAACGGCAGCCGCCAGCCGAACGCCTTCACGTTCACGATCGCGATCAGGCACCACGCCACCAGCAGCCCGAGCGGCACGGCCAGGAGCGAGGTGAACAGCGCGATCGACAGCGTCTTGGTCAATTCGATCGCGGCAAGGCGCGGCCGCGTGATGCCGATCGCCCAGAGCGGCGCGAGCTGCGGCAGGCGGGAGTTCGCCAACGTGAGAAGGCTGGTCAGAAGCGCGATCCCGGCGACGCCGAGCGTGAACGCGTTCAGCGCCGAAGTCACCGCAAAGGTGCGGTTGAAGATGCGGATCGATTCCGCCTTCACCGTCGCCTGGTCGGCGACGCTGCGGTCGTCGAGGGCAAATTGCTTCTGCAGCGCCGTGATCAGGCTGGGGATATTCTCCTTCGCGACGATGAGACCGATGCGCGTCTGCGGCGTCTGCGGAAAATGCCGGATTAGCGCCGCGACATTCACCGCCAGCTGTCCCTTGGGGTTGCCGTAGTCGGCATAGATGCCGACGATGTCGAGCTCCCAGGTCCCGCCCGGCGCCGGGACGTCAACGACGTCGCCGACGCGGACGTTGAGGCGGCGGCTCAGCTGCTCGCTGATGAAAGCGGCATTGCCGGGTATGAGTTGTGTCCAGGCACCGGGTGCGGCTTCGAGCAGCGGCCAGCGCTCGCGATAGAGCGCGTGATCGGGCAGGCCGAGCAGTTCCACCGGCTGGCCCTGCACCTGCGCCTCGGCACGTCCGCCCGACAGGATCGCCTGGACATCGCTGCGCTCCTTCAGCCAGTTGCGGATCGCGACGCCTTTCGCATTGTCGGAGGCGCTGATGTAGACGTCGGCTGCGAGCCGCCCGTTGAGCCAGCCGATGAAGGTGCGGCTGAACGTTTCCACCATGGTGGACACCCCGACATTGACGGCGAGCGCGAGCAGCAGCGCCATCAGCGCCAGCGACAAACCCGAGAGCTGCTGCCGACTGTCCGCCCAGAACCACAGCGCGAGCGGCCTCCGCGCCAAACGCTGCCCGGTCCGCAGGATGATGTCGAGGAAGGCCGGCAAGATCAACGCCGCGCCGAGCATCAGCGCTGCCAGCACGCCAAAGCCCGCGATCAGCGATTGCCCGTACTGGAGCAGCAACAGCGCGACGGCGAACACGGCGCAGGCAGCCCCGCTCTGCAGGATCAGCCAACGGCTCTGCCTCTGTTGCCAGGCGCGCGGCTGCGCGGTCGCCAGCACCGGCATCCTGACAGCCTTGATCAGGCTGGTCGTCGCGGCAACAAGCGCGCCCACAATGCTGATGCCGATCCCGGCGAGCCACCATTCGGGACGCAAGCTGAGCTGCCCCGGGATTTGCGCGCCGTAGAGCCCTCGCAGGGATGCTGCGACGTCGGGCAAGAGCGCGGCCGCAATGAAATAGCCGCACGCGAGCCCGATCAGGCCTGCGACCAGCGACAGCGCCAGGAGCTCGACCACCAGCACGGTGTTGACCAGTCGTGCCGAGGCACCGCAGGCCCGCAGCGTGCGCAGCATCGGCAGCCGCTGCTCGAAGGCGAGGCCGACGGCTGAATTGACGATGAAAAGACCGACGAAGAACGACAGCAGGCCGAACGCGGTGAGGTTGAGGTGAAAGCTGTCGGTGAGACGCTCCAGCTCGGTCTCCGCATCCGGCTCAACCCGCTGTAAGCGGTCGCCGACGACGCTCGCTAAGGGCGCGGGCTTGCCCTTGGGCTTGCCGATCAGAAGCCGCGAGATCTGGTCCGGCTTGTTCAGCAGCCGCTGCGCAACGCCGATATCGACCACGAGCACGTCGGGCACGAGCTGCGGCAGCACGCGCAGCGGCGGCAGTATTGCGCCGTTGCTGATCGGCGGCGCTGCGCCTTCCCGCTCCTGCAAGTCGGTCAACGTTTCCTTTGCCACCAGCGTCTGGCCCGGCGGCGCGACGAAGCTGCTCAGATCGGCGGCGCCGAGGCGCGGTGCGTTGCCGACATCGACCGGTAGCGTCACCGGCTCGATGCCGAGCAGCCGGACCGAGCGCCCGTTGACCTGGACCCGTCCCTCCAGCATCGGCGAGACCGGCCAGCCGGCGCGGCGCAGCTTGACGAACAGCTCCTGCGGAAAGGTCGCGGCATCAGGCGCGACCAGCATCGGCGTGCGCGCGCCGCCGAAGGTTGCCGCGGCGCGGTCATAGGCGTTGCGGGCCTGCTGGTTGATCGCCTGCACGCCGCTCCACAGCGCGGTCGCCGCGATCAGCCCGATCAGGAGCGTCGCGAACTGCATCTTGTGGCGCCGCCAATGGCTGAGCAGCACGGCGAGGACCCAGAGCGCGCGCCTCATGCGATCCGCCCGGCATGCAGGTTGACGTGGCGATCGAGTGTCGCGGCCAGATGCAGGCTGTGCGTCACCATCAGAAAGCCGCAGCCGGTGCGCGTGACGAGGTCGCGCGTCAAGGCCAGCACGTCCTCGGCGGTGGCCTCGTCGAGATTGCCGGTCGGCTCGTCCGCTAGCAGCAACGACGGCTTCGTCGCTAGGGCCCGGCCAATCGCGACCCGTTGCTGCTGTCCGCCCGACAATTGTTCTGGATAACGCTTGAGCAGGCCGCCAAGCCCGAGACGCTCGATCAGCTCCTTGTACCAAGCCTCGTCGTACCGGCCGGCGATCCGTGCCTGAAACACCAGATTATCCCCGACCGACAGACTCGGGATCAGATTGTATTGTTGAAACACCAGGCCGATCCGGTCGCGCCGCAGGCCCGCGCGTCCCGCATCGGACAATTTGGTGACCTCCGTGTCTTCCAGTCGGATCGTGCCGCCATCGGCGGCATCGAGCCCTGCGATCAGGTGCAGCAGTGTGCTCTTGCCGCTGCCGGACTCGCCGGTCAGTGCGACGCGTTCGCCGGCCTTGAGATCGAGATCGACGCCGCGCAGGACATGGACCGGCTCACCGGCCGAAGAGAACGTCTTGGAGAGGTTTCGGATGCTCAGCACGATGAATGGCGCCGGACGGAATTAGCGGAATTGCTGCGTAGCACACTTGCTGCGGAAATGCCGGGTTGCGTTGGTATTGAAGCCGTTGTTAGCTCCTAAGAGGACCACATCAAAAAAGTGCCAAAAAGGGACGACGGGGAGAACGATGAGCGCTCAGGCAACGCAGCCCGCGGCGGGCAAGATGACGGGGATGTCCAAGGAAACGTCGAAGGAAACGCAAAAGCAAACGCCAAAGGGCGCCTGGACCGTTACATTTCTCCTGTTTCTTTTCATGCTGGTGAACTTCGCCGACAAGATCGTCGTCGGTCTCGCGGGCGTTCCGATCATGACCGAGCTGAAGCTCGAGCCCGAGCAGTTCGGTCTGCTCGGCTCGTCGTTCTTCTTCCTGTTCTCGATCTCGGCGATCGTGGTCGGCTTCATCGTCAACAAGGTACCGACCCGCTGGGTGCTGTTGACGCTCGCGGTGATCTGGGCGCTGACGCAGTTTCCGATGGTCGGCACCGTCTCTTTCACCACACTCCTGATTTGCCGCATCGTGCTCGGCGCCGGCGAAGGCCCGGCGGCCTCGGTGGCGATGCACGCGATCTACAAGTGGTTCCCCGACGAGAAGCGCACGATGCCGACCGCAATCCTGTCGCAGGGTTCGGCCTTCGGCGTGATCCTGGCGGTCCCGGCGCTGAACTGGATCATCGTCAACCATTCCTGGCACTACGCGTTCGGTGCCCTCGGAATCGTCGGCCTGATCTGGGTCGCCGCCTGGCTCGCACTCGGCAAGGAAGGCCCGCTGGACACCCACGCATCGGCCGTGATCGAACCGAAAATACCCTATCTCCAGCTTCTGACATCGCGCACTTTCATCGGCTGTGTGACCGCGACCTTCGGCGCCTATTGGGCGCTGTCGCTCGGGCTCACCTGGTTCACGCCCTTCATCGTCAAGGGCCTCGGCTTCTCGCAGTCTCAGGCGGGCTTCGTCTCGATCCTGCCCTGGGTGTTCGGGGCGACCATCGTCATTCTCACGGGCTGGATCTCGCAGGTGATGCTGGCACGCGGCTACACGTCGCGGATCTCCCGCGGCGTGCTCGGCTCTGTGCCGCTGATCGTCGGCGGCCTGATCCTCGCGATGATGCCGCACGTCCAAGGTGCCGGCCTCCAGATCGCCCTGCTCGTGGTCGGCTCCGGCCTGTGCGGCGCGATCTACGTCGTCTGCCCGCCCATGCTCGGCGAGTTCACGCCGACGTCGCAGCGCGGCGCGGTTCTCGCGATCTACGGTGCGCTCTATACGCTTTCCGGCATCATCGCGCCGCTCGTGATGGGCAGCGTAATCCAGCGCGCCGGCAGCATGCTCGACGGCTACATGACCGGCTTCACCATCAACGCCGCGATCATGGTCGGCTCCGGTGCGCTCGGGCTGCTCCTGCTCTGGCCCAACACGGAAAAGGCCAGGCTGACCGGTGGAGCTGCTCCGCAGGCAGCGCCGCTGAAGAGCGCGGTGTCGCCGACGTAAGGGACGGGCTCCGCCAAACCCAATTACAATCGTCGTTCTGGCCTGGCGCCCAATTGCGCTTCAGGCCGGGACCACGACTAGGTTTGCGGCCGCCGCTTCCGCTCCGTGAACGGCGACAGCACCACCGTCGCGACCATGAAGATCACGGATGCGCCGAACACCCAATGCGGCGCGCTCTGGTCCATAATCCAGCCGAACAACAGCGGGCTGACGATGCCGCCGAGATTGAAGCCGGTGGAGACGATGCCGAAGGCGCGCCCCGCCGCGCCGGGAGGTGCTGCATTGCGCACCAGCATGTCGCGCGAAGGCGCGATCACGCCGGAGAGGAATCCCGCGGCCGCCATCGTGGCGGTCAGCGCCCAGCCCGGCAGCGTGACCAGCGCGATCAGCAGCACGATCGCCGCGTTCGCGGCGAAGCCGGCGGCGGCGACATAGCCGTGGCGCTCGGTGTGGTCGGCAAGAAAGCCGCCCGCGAGCACGCCGGCGGCGCTTGCACCGAGGAAGGCGGTGAGCGCGACATTGGCCGCGGAATAGGTGACGCCATAGCCACTCATCAGCGCCACCACGCCGAAATTGTTGATGCCGGCGACCGACAGGCTGAGCAGCATGAACAGTGCCGTCAGCGTGATCAGCGCCGGCGTGATCACGGCCTGTTTGGGTGCGTTCTCGGTGCCTGGCTTGGTCTTGTGCGCGCCGGCATCGGGAATGTTCATGGTCACCAGCAACACCGCGACCAGCACGCCGATCACGCCCGATGCGATCAGCGCACCGACACCGCCTGACACGATGACCATCGCGGCGACGATCGCCGGCGCCACCGCGCCGCCGAAATAGCCGGCAAAGGTATGGATCGAGAAGGCGCGGCCCATCCGCGCTTCGTCCATGTGCTCGGCGAGGATGGCGTAATCGGCGGGATGGTAGACGCTGTTGGCGAGCCCGAGCAGCACGGCGCAGGCGATCAGCGAGGTGTAGCTGAGATGCAGGCCAAGCAGGATCAGCGCGAGGCCGCCGAGGGTGAGGCCGCCCAGCAAAATCTTTCGCGCGCCAAAATGGTCGACGAGATAGCCGGTCGGCGCCTGCGTCAGCCCCGACACCACGGCCGACACGGTCAGCGCGAAGCCGAGCTCGACGTAGCCGACGCCGAGTTGATTTTTGAGGAAGGGAAACAGCATCGGCAGGACCAGCAGATGAAAATGGCTGACCCAATGCGCGATCGAAATTCCCGTCAGCGTGCGTAGCGCGCTGTCCGCCTTGCCTTGCTGCGGTGCGGCGAGAACGTCGACCATTGCAGTTCCTTTTCACGTCCTTTGGAGACGCGCAAACTATCGGGCAGAGCGGTTATTTGTCCATGAACGCAGGCGCATGGCAGTAGCGCGGGGCAGGACGACAGTTGAGAGCGTGGCAAGAGACGAGCCCCTCAAAACGGCTCGTCGTCCGGCCCGTAGCGGTCGCGCTTTGGTGTCGCGATGTCGCCGTCTTCGTAATCATCGTCTTCGGTGTCGCGCGGAGGCTGAGGCTTCTTCGCCTTGTCTTTTGCTGGCGCGTCGTCCGCAATTTTGGGCGGCGCGCTCGGCTTGCCGATCTTGGCCATGGCTGGTCCCGGACAGTGATGCTGCGCCCAAACCTATCCGGAAGATATGTGCAGTTCCTGACTTATCTCAAGGCGGTCAGTGCACCACCGGCCCGCCGGCCTTCTTCCAGGCATCGATGCCGCCGGCGATGTGGGCGGTGTTGGTGAGCCCGGCCTCCTTGGCGGCGGCGACAGCCATCGCAGAGCGTTCGCCGAAGGCGCAGAAGAACACGACGCGGCGACCGGTGGCGGCCGCGACCTCGCGCAGCATGCCGCCGGGCTTGAGGCTGTCCTCAACGGACGGATAGGGTGTATGCAGCGCGCCTTCGAGCATGCCGTGCTTCATCCGCTCATTGGTCTCGCGCAAATCGACCAGCAGGATATCGGGACGGCCGAGGCTGCGGATCGCCTCGACGGCGCGGAGCACGCGGCCCTCTTTCTCCAGCTCCTCCTGGTGCAGGCCGACATGCATGTTGGCGGGCACCGCGACGTCCATCATCTTCGGATTGGGCAGCTTCAGATTGGCCATCAGCTCGATATAGTCGTCGACCGAGCGCACCTGGAGCCGCGGATTGTAGCGTTTCTCCTCGCCGATGGTGGAGACGGTGTCGCCCTTGTAGTCATGCGCCGGGAACACCATGGTCTCGTCGGGCAGCTTGAGCAGGCGGTTGAAGATCGAATCGTACTGCGCGCGCGACGAACCGTTCTGGAAATCGGTGCGGCCGGTGCCGCGGATCAGCAGCGTGTCGCCGGTGAAGACGCGGTCGCCCATCAAGTAGGAGTAGGAGTCGTCGGTGTGGCCGGGCGTGTACATCACGTCGAGCGACAGGCCCTCGATCGTCACCTTGTCGCCGTCGGCAACCCGCATCGCCACCACGTCGGCCTTGGTCTGGTCGCCCATCACGGTCATGCAATGGGTGCGGTCGCGCAGCTCGCCGAGGCCGGTGACGTGGTCGGCGTGCAGATGGGTGTCCACGGCCTTGACCAGCTTGAGATCGAGCTCGCGCAGGAGCTGGCAGTAGCGGTCGACCTTCTCCAGCACGGGATCGAGGATCAGCGCCTCGCCGCCGGCGCGGCTCGCCAGGAGATAGCTGTAGGTGCCCGAAACACTGTCGAAGAGCTGGCGGAAGATCATGGCAAGACCCGGCGTGAACTACCCCGAGATTCTACTACATTTCGGGCTTACAAGAGAAGCAATTCACTGTGTAAGCAAGAAAATTTGGAAGATTTTTATTCCTGTGACGGGCGGGGTGGGCGTCACCTAGCCACCGCTGTCATTCCCCGCGAAGGCGGGGAATCCAGTACGCCGCGCCCTCCCGTACCCCTCGCGGTCTCGGAGTACTGGATCGCCCGCCTTCGCCGGCGATGACACCGAGTATGCCGCGACGCTGCGCCCCGACAAAAGGCTCAGGGCCTCACCACCGTGTATCCGTTCTCGCTGAGGAACAGGATCTGCCAGACCCCGACCTGCACCGGCGTAGCGGCAGGGATGAACTCCGGCCGCTTGCCGGTCTCCCGCTCGATCGTGTCGACAGTGTTGAGGCAGATGTCGAAGCGTACGCCTTGCGCGATCAGGCTCTCGACCTGCTTGCGGCGCTCGCTGCCGGTGAACAGGAGGTCGATGCCGGGACCGAACGCCACCACCTCGATTGCGACCTTGTCGGGGTCGTAGGCCTTCAGCAAATTGTTGGCGACGCTGAGCACCAGAGCTTGCCTCCTGGCATCGCCATCGGAGAGCTGCAGCACGATCTTGTGCTCGGCGAACGGCTTGTCCTGGAGCGGCACCTGCTGCGCGAAAGCCGGTGGCATCGCCGCCCAGGCGAACAGCGCCAGCAGCATCGCGGATAGGGTTTGCGACCGCATCATCCCTGTCCTGCGATGCCCGGATTACCCTCGACGCCCTTTAGCGTGACGCCGGAGCCGAGCCGCTCCTGAAACATCCGGCCCGAGCGCAGATATTTTGCCACCACATCCCACACCGGCGCGCCTTGCTGGCCGTTGACCGAGGCCCAGCCCGCGACCTTGTAGCGGTGGCTGGCACTGAGCGCCTTGCCGCCATTGAGCTTCAGCTCCGAGATCCGGCTGCCGATCGTCGCCGTCGGCGTGCAGGTGTAGCTGAGCCCACCGGCGCGCACCATGTCGCCGCCCTGCTGGTAATAGGGATCGGTATTGAAGAGGTTGTCGCAGACGTCTTCCAGCACGTCCTTGATCTCCGCGCCGGTCATCTCCTGCACATAGGTCTCGGGATAGCTGATCGCGGTTTCCGCGAGCAAATCCTCCATCGTCAGTGCCTGGCCGGACAGTCCGGTGACGCCCCAGCGGAAGCCCGGCGACAGCGCGATCTCGGCGTCGAACTCGGTGCGCAGCGCGCTGCAGATCAGCTCGTCGACCGGGCCGGCGAAATTGTCGCGTCGATACAGCAGGCGATCGGGCGTCGCGATCTTCTCCAACCAGTCGGTGACGAAGGGTGCCCGCAACCGGCCGATCAGTTCGGCCATCCCGGGATCGGGTTTCAACAGCTCGGAATAGACCGGCAGCAGATGATATTTGACGTCGCCGACCTTGCCCTTGTCGAGCGCGAGATCGAGCACGGCCAGAAATTTTCCGTTGGAGCCGGCATTGGTGACGAGCGTCGTGCCGCTCGCATTCTTCACGGCGATGGGCTGCGGGATCGCATCATGGGTATGGCCGCCGAGGATGACGTCGATACCGGTGACGCGGCTTGCGAGCTTGAGATCGACGTCCATGCCGTTATGCGACAGCAGGATGACCGCATCGACCTTGTCGGTGCCGCGCAGGCCGTCGACATGCTTCTGGAGCTCTTCCTCGCGGATGCCGAAGGACCAGTCCGGCGTGAACCGTTTGGGATGCGCGATCGGCACGTAAGGGAAGGCTTGGCCGACGATCGCGACGCGATGGCCGCCGAGCTCCTTGATCACGGAGGGCTTGAACACGCGTCCCGTCGCCTTGTCGAAGGCCGGGGCATCATTGAATGCGGCTTCCTCGGTGAGAAAAACGTTCTGCGCCAGAAACTCGCCCCTGAAGCGCGCGAGATTGTCGCGCAGCGCCTGCTCGCCATAGGTGAATTCCCAATGCCCGGTCATCGCCTCGACACCGAGCAGGTTTGCGGCCTCGACCATGTCGCGGCCCTGCATGATGTTGGCAAGTCCCGAGCCTTGCCAGAGGTCGCCGCCGTCAACGAGCACGGAGCGTTTTTCGCCGACATCGCCACGCAAGCGGTCGATCAGCGTCTTCAGATGGGCGAAGCCGCCGAGCTTGCCGAAGCGGCCTGCGGACTTCTCGAACTCGAAGCAGCTGAAGGCATAGGCATCCGCGCTGTCGGGCCTGATGCCGAAACGGTCGAGAAAGGCGCGGCCGACCAGATGCGGCGGCCGTCCCGCCATCTCGCCGATCCCGATATTGACGCTGGGCTCGCGAAAATAGACTGGATTGAGTTGCGCATGCGTGTCGGTGAGGTGAAGGATGCGCGCATTGCCGAACCGTTCGAGGTCGTAAATGCTCGCAGCCTCAGCACCGAGCGCAAGCCGCGGCAGGCTCAGCGATGCGGCAGCAAGGCCTGCATTCTTCAGGAAATCGCGGCGGCGGATCGCCATCCAGAAATTCTCCGCGCCCTCTCACGGTCGCAAGGCTGTTGCACAAGCGAACAGTCTAACGGATTTCCATCGCCTTCCAGGCTTCTTTTTCGGAAATCGCCTGGAAGATCGACGCCTTCGCCAGCGCCTCGGCCTCCCTGGCTGCGGCCACGGCGCGGTCGAAATCGCCGCCATCGGCCGCCTTCTTTGCGGCGGCCAGCGTCGAGACGGTCACGGTCCATTGGTTGCGCATGCCGGCGGCCTCCTTGGAGGCGGCCTCGGCGGCGGCAAAGGCCGCCTTGTAGTCTGCCTCATCTGCCGCGCGCGCCGCCGGCGCGAGCCCGAGGGTAAGCAGCAAGGCAAGCAGCCGGACGAAAGGGAGTGACAGCTTCATGGCCGCGCTCCCGGTCCCGATATCGGCAGGCCGTTGGCGACGTAGGACAGGAAATATTCGACGTCGCGATATTCATCCGCCTGCGGCTCCAGCGGAACCGCGCGGGTCTGGCTGTTGCAGGTGACGAAGCGGCGGCTGGTGGTGCCCATGCCGCTCCATTCGGAGCGGTAGATCGGCATCGCGTTCAGAATGCCAAGCGCCGGCGCCAGGATCTCGGCGCGGATGCGCTCACCCGGGCTCTGCACATGGCAGCTCGCGCAGGAGAAATTCAATTGGCCGCGGCGGGTGTAGAAATAGCGCTTGCCGTTCTCGAATGCCGCGAGCGCGCGAGGATCGTCGGGGATCTTGATGTCCATCGGCTTGCCGCGCGAGGTGAAGGCCATGTACGCCGTGAGCGAGGCCATCTCGTCCTTGACGTAAGAATAGGGCGCCTCGCCATTGGCCTCGCGGCAGCGGTTGAGCGCCAGCTCCAGCGTGACGACCTTGCCTTCCTTCTCGTCGAAATAAGGATAGTTCTGGCGGATGCCGATGCCGCCGTTCGGGAAGCAGTCCGCATAGGTCTTGCCGTTCTTGAACGGGGTGGCGAACATCTCCTTGCCGGCGTCGAGCGCAAACTCGTAGGGCGGGAATTCCTCCTTCTCCTGCCACTGCCGCTTCATGTCCTCGTTCATGGAATAAGGACCGTTGACGAAATCCTCGTGCTTCACATCAGGGAATTTCTGGAAGAAGAAGTTCTGGAACGCCTTGGCATCGGCGATGGGATCGACCTTGTCGGCCGCCACCACGCGTGGAGAGGTGAGGGCCAACGCGACGAGCGCGGCGCTCAACGAACCAAGCAGGATGGAGGTGCGGGCCTTCATCACGAGATCTTCGCAGTGGTCGTGTCCGACGCACCCTTGTTATCCGTCCAGGAGACCTTGAGATCGTCGCCCTTCTTGGCTCCCTTGAAGCTGAACTTGACGTAGGGGTCCTTCGAGACGGCGGTGCCCCAATCGGCAACGAAGACGTCCTTGCCGTTACATTCGAATTTCAGCTGCTGGATGTAATGCGCCGGGATCAGCTCGCCCTTGGCGTCCTTGACGAAGCCGGTATCCATCGGGTGCTGGATCAGCGCCTGCACCTCGGTGATGTCGCCGTTGGTGGTGGCGCGGACGCGAATGCTGGATGCCATCTCGATCTTCCTCGCTTAGCCGCCGCAGCCGCCGACGGTGACCTTGACCTCTTTGGTCGCGCTGTAGAGCTTGCCGTCGGCCTCCACGATCGCGACCACGTTGGTGGTCTTGGCCATCTTCAGCCGGTTGGCGACAGCAGGGATCGTGCCTTCGGGAATCCTGTAGCTGGCGGCCAGCGCGCTGGGATTCTCGGCCACGAAGAATGAAATCGAGGTGACCTTGTCGAGTGTCGTCGTCACCGAGATCGGCACCACACCGCCGTTCTCGGCGATCTCGGGGGCGTCCAGCTTGACCTTGTCGGACGGCTCGGCGGTTTTGCCGTAGAGCGCCTTGATGGCGTCAGCCTCGCTCTTTTGCTTGAACGCCTCTTCCGGATATTTGTCGTTGGCCGCGGCGCGCGCGGGCGCGGCGCCGAACGGCAGATTGCCGAGGCCGAGCAACGCGACCGAGGCTGCGCCCTGAAGGATCAGGCGCCGCGTCGCGCTTGGGCCGGTGAGTGTGGTCATCTCTGGTCTCCCAACCAAATCTCGTGGCATGCCTGAAGTCACAGGGTCTGCAGGAAATCAACGATCGCGCTGATCTCCTGTTCGGTCAAAATCCGGTTCCGGCCGAACGGCGGCATCATGGTCTGCGGATTGCGCTTGGTCTCGTCGAAGATGATCGCGGTCAGTTCGTTGCGATCGGGGTACTTGGCCTTGAGGTCCTTCAGTTCCGGCCCGATCGTTCCCGGCAGGTCGCCACCCCTGATGACATGGCAGGTCAGGCAATTGCCCTTGCCGCGGTCGAAAGCGAGTTTCTGGCCGTCGGCCACAGCGGACTGCGCCCACGCCGGGGTGGCGAGGCCGGCTGCAATGGCCAGCAAGATGAACAGAACGGGCGTCCGGGAAAAGGCGGTCAAGGCGTTATTCCGAGGCGTTATGCGATGGTCTCGATTACGAAATAGAAGCGTTCCAAAGCACAAAGGGCGCCGCCTGACAATCAAGACTATCCACGCGACAAAATGGAGTTAATATCTTCCCGATTGCAACTAAAGAGATTATTTGTTCAGCCGATTTGGTCCGAGAGTTAGGGGCCGTGGCGCGGGCCGGCTGTTTCCTGAGCGGTTGGGCTCTCAACCTGTTTTCATCGCGTTCTCGTTTTTTCAAGGGGACCTCACTTGGCTGAATATGTCGTCGAATTCGGCAGGGATGGCGGTCGGGTCGAGTCGGATGGGCGGCTCGATGCGCCGGCATTTCATCGCAATCACGAGCCGCTCTGGGCGGCACTGGAACGGCATCTCGCCGGCTGCACCGGCAACGTGGTCGAGCTCGGCAGCGGAACCGGCCAGCACGTGGTCTACTTCGCCCGTCAAACGCCCGGCCTGATCTGGTGGCCCAGCGATCTCAACCAGCGCCACCTCAAGAGCATCGAGGCCTGGCGGGTTCATTCAGGCCTCAAAAACATCCGCTCGCCGCTGCGGATCGATCTCACCGATCCGGACTGGTGCCCGGAGATGAAAAGCGGGCAGGGGCCGTCGAGTCTTGCCGCATTGTTCTGCGCCAATGTCATCCACATCGCGCCATGGAGCGTCGCCGAGGGTCTGTTCGCCGGCGCCGGCCGCTATTTGCGGGCCGACGGCAAGCTGTTCCTCTACGGCCCGTTCAAGCGCGGCGGCAAGCACATCGCGCTCAGCAATGCCGTGTTCGACACCTCCCTGCGTGAAGGCAATCCCGACTGGGGCGTGCGTGACATCGCCGATGTCGAGGCGCTTGCCCGCGGCGTTGGTCTTCGCCTTGTCGATACGATGGACATGCCCGCGAACAATCTGACCTTGGTATTCGCGCGATAGGAGGTCGTCATGCCCGGGCTTGTCCCGGGCATCCACGTTCTTCGTGCACCAGCTAAGGCGTGGATGGCCCGGTCAAGCCCGGCCATGACCGTGCGGAGATGTCAGCGCCGCAAACGCTAGCCCTCGTCCTTCCACCCGATCTTGTCCTTTAAGAACCGAAAGCCAATCACCTCGAACCCGGCGCGCTCCTTGTTGTCCTTGCCGTAGCCGTGGCCACCGGCTTCAGGCTCGTAGAACCAGGCCTCGTAGCCCATGGCCTGGAGCTTTGCCGCCATCTTGCGCGCATGCCCGGGATGGACACGGTCGTCGCGCCGCGTGGTGGCGATCAGGATCGGCGGATACGGCTGGCCGGCCTTGACGTTGTGATAGGCGGAGTAGGACTTGAGCCAGTCCCACTCCTCGGGCTTGTCGGGATCGCCATATTCCGCGATCCAGCTCGCGCCGGCGAGCAGCTTGGTGTAGCGGCGCATATCGATCAGCGGGATGGTGCAGAACAGCGCGCCGAAACGTTCGGGGTATCGCACCAGCATGTTGGTGATGAGGATGCCGCCGTTCGATCCGCCCTGCGCGGCGATGCGCTTTGCCGTCGTCACACCGCGGCGGACGAGATCGGCGGCAACGGCGGCGAAATCGTCGTGCGACAGTTTCTTGCCGGCGAGCCGGCCGGCATCGTGCCAGCGCGTGCCGAATTCGCCGCCGCCGCGCAAATTCGCCTGCACCGTGGTGCCGCCACGCTCCAGCCACAGCTTGCCGAGCGACGGGTTGTAATACGGCTTCACCGAATGGGCGAAGCCGCCATAGGCGCTCATATAGACCGGTTCATCGCCGGTCTCGCCGGCGGGGCCGGTCTGTACATAGGGGATGCGTTCGCCGTCGGTCGAGATCGCTTCGTGCTGGGTCACCACGAGGCCGTCGGCGTTGAATGTTTTCGGCGCCTGCTTCAACACGGTCGGGCTCGCGACGCCGCGCTCGATCAGCAGCAACGACGGCGGCGTCAGCGGATCCTGCACATTGGCAAGCAGGTCGCCATTGCTCTCGGAGGGATGGCGATCCAGCGGCCAGATGTCGACGACGCCAATCTGCGGCAGGCCGCCGAGCGACGCGCGGCTCCAGCCTGTGGCCGACGGCGTGCAGATCTCGAATTGCGGCTGGAGCTCGTCGAGGATCGACAGCACCAGCTTGCCTCCGGTCCAGAACAGGCCTTGCAGGGCGCGGCGAGGTTCCGGCTCGAACAGCACCGCGAAATCGCGGCTGCCGGCGAGGAACGCCGAGAGCGACATGCCGAGCACGGTGTCGGCGGCATAGGTCTTGCCCTCGATCGACCAGGCTTCGCGCAGCTTCATCGCGAACCAGTCGCCATGCGCCTGCAACCAGATGCCGGTCGGCAGATCGAGCTTCGTCGTCGCACCGTCTGCATCGCGCAGCCAGAGCGCATGATTGAAGAAGTCGATCTGGTCGACGATCCAGCTGCGCGGGGCCGCAGCGGTGTCGTCGACGATGCCGGAGATCGCCATATGATCGGCCGTGGTCTCGATGATCACCTGCGCCTGATCGACAGGCTGGCCGCGTCGCCACAGGCGAACCGTCCGGGAATATCCCGAGCTCGTCGCCATGCCTTCGCCATGGGCGCTCGACAGCAGCAGCGTGTCGGCATCGAGCCAATCGGCGCCGCCCTTGGCTTCCGACAGCGCAAATCCGTCCGCAACGAAACTCTTGGTGTCGAGGTCGAATTCCCGCAAGGTGACGGCATCGCTGCCACCGCGCGACAGCCCCAAAATGGCGCGCGCGCTTCCCGGCTGCGTGGTGATGCCGCTCAGCAGCCAGTCCTCGCCTTCGCGTGCCGCGAGCTGGTCGACATCCAGCATGATTTCCCACGTCGGATGCGGTTTGCGAAACTCCGCGAGGGAAGTCTTCCGCCACAGGCCGCGCGGGTTGGTGGCGTCCTTCCAGAGATTGTGCAGTTCGGTGCCGCGGCGGCTGACATAGGGAATGTTGTCGGGACGATCGTAGATCGCCGCGAGGATGTCGCGATCGCGCGCGAAGGCCGCTCCGCCGAACGCGTCGAGTGTCAGGCTGTTCTGCCGCGTGACGAAATCGAGCGCCTGCTTGCCTTCGATCTCCTCCAGCCAGAGCCAGGGATCGTCGTCAGGAGCGCTGAGCGTAGGCCTGTCGTCGACGGACATGAACGAAACTCCGGAAGGTCGTGGCGGATAGGATTTGATCGAGCGCAAGCCGTCAAGTGCGCGGCCCATTATCATCGGCCCGATTGCGTCAGAGACATGGCCTGCGCCCGTTTGCGCCGGTTGCCCGCCCTCCCGCGTCCCGCCATAGTGCCGGGAATCAAGCGAGCCCTTGAAAGCACTTAAAAGCCCGTTGGGGCGGAAATGCCGATGCTGGATGTGACTGCAGCCAATGAGGTCGCCGCCGACGCCCGCGTGCGCGCCAATGTGGTGCGCCTTGCCGCCGCGCAGGCGCTGACCGGCGCCAATTCGGCGGTGATCTTCGCCACCGGCTCCATCGTCGGTGCGACGCTTGCACCCGACATGTCGCTCGCGACGGTACCGCTGTCGATGTACGTGCTGGGGCTTGCGGCCGGCACGCTGCCGACCGGCGCGATATCGAGTCGCTTCGGCCGCCGCTGGGCCTTCATCATCGGCACGGGCCTGGGTACGCTCACCGGCCTGCTCGGCTGCTTCGCGATCCTGCACGCTTCGTTTCCGTTGTTCTGTCTGGCGACTTTTCTCGGCGGCCTCTACGGCGCGGTGGCGCAGTCCTATCGCTTCGCTGCCGCCGACGGCGCCAGCGCGGCGTACCGACCCAAGGCGGTGTCCTGGGTAATGGCGGGCGGCGTGTTCGCCGGCGTGCTCGGTCCGCAGCTCGTGCAATGGACCATGGATGTCTGGCAGCCTTATCTCTTCGCCTTCAGCTTCTTGGTCCAGGCGGCTGTCGCGCTCATCGCGATGGGCATCGTCGCCGGGGTCGACATGCCGAAACCGGCGCCGGCCGATCTTCATGGCGGGCGGCCGCTGCTCGAGATCGTGACCCAGCCACGCTTCATCGCAGCGGCGCTGTGCGGCGTCATCTCCTACCCCATGATGAACCTGGTGATGACCTCGGCGCCGCTTGCCATGAAGCTGTGCGGCTTGAGCGTTTCAGATTCCAATTTCGGCATTCAATGGCACATCGTCGCCATGTACGGGCCGAGCTTCTTCACGGGCGCGCTGATCGCCCGCTTCGGCGCGCGCAAGGTCGTTGCCGCCGGCCTGCTGCTGGAGGCCGGCGCGGCCGGCATCGGCCTGTCCGGCATCACCGCGATGCATTTCTGGGCCACGCTGATCGTGCTCGGTGTCGGCTGGAACTTCTCCTTCATCGGCGCCTCGGCGCTGGTGCTGGAGACGCACCGGCCGCAGGAGCGCAACAAGGTGCAGGCCTTCAACGATTTCCTGGTGTTCGGCATGATGGCGATCGGCTCGTTCTCGTCCGGCCAACTGCTCGCCAGTTACGGCTGGTCCGCGGTGAACATGGTGGTGTTTCCGCCGGTGCTGCTCGGTCTCGCCGTGCTCTCGCTGGCGTCCTGGACCCGTCGCCGCAAAGCGCGGCTCGACGCGGCCATGGGCGAGTTCCCGGATGCGATCTGAGATGGCGGGAGGCTGTCAGCAGCGTTGATAGTTCGAGCCAGGTCGAAGTGATTTCTGAGGCTTGGATCGTTACATGATGCTCGTCATGAACAGGCGAGCGTGAAACACGGCGCTCGCGGGGGAAACCAAGGACAAGCGCAAATGCTCGATAACCCCCGACACGACGGATGCGTCGACGAATCCTCTCTCCGCTACGAAGGCTGGCGCATCGTTGCGGTCTGCTTCCTGCTCGCGACCTTCGGCTGGGGGCTCGGCTTCTACGGCCAGAGCGTCTATGTCGCCGAGCTCCAGCGTGCGCACGGCTGGTCGGCCTCGCTGATCTCGTCGGCCACGACGTTCTTCTATCTGTTCGGCGCGCTGCTCGTCGTCTTCGTCGGCGAAGCCGTCAACAAGTACGGCCCGCGCCTCGGCCTGATCGCAGGGACGCTGGCGATGTCGGC
This sequence comes from Bradyrhizobium sp. Kon56, assembly GCF_055807635.1. Classification (NCBI taxonomy): domain Bacteria; kingdom Pseudomonadati; phylum Pseudomonadota; class Alphaproteobacteria; order Hyphomicrobiales; family Nitrobacteraceae; genus Bradyrhizobium; species Bradyrhizobium sp. Kon56. The sequence continues at coordinate 38,209 of NZ_JBVVOU010000038.1, forward strand.
CGCGGCGGTCGCGATCGGCGCGGTGCGCGAACCGTGGCAGCTTTATCTCGCGAACGCCGTGCTCGCCTTCGGTTGGGCCGGCACGAGCCTGGCCATGATCACCAACACGATCAGCCTGTGGTTCGACCAGAAGCGCGGCATGGCGATCAGCCTCGCGCTGAACGGCGCAAGCTTCGGCGGCATCGTCGGCGTGCCGCTGCTGGTGACGTTGATCGGCCATGTCGGCTTCGCCAGCGCGATGTTTATCGTCGCCGGCGCCATGCTGGTACTGCTCGTGCCGGTGATCCTGATTGTCGTCGGCCGCCCGCCCGATCTCCATGGCCGGCGCGCCGCGACGAAAACGAAGCCGCAATCGTCGGCGCAGATTCGTAGCCAGGCGTTGCGCGATGTCGGCTTCCTCACCGTGACCATTGCCTTTGCTTTGGTGCTGTTCGCGCAGGTCGGCTTCATCGTCCACCTGATCTCGTTCCTCGATCCCGTGATCGGGCGCGAGCGCGCGGCCGTCGCGGTTGCGGTGCTGACCGCGATGGCGGTGATCGGCCGGGTGCTGTTCTCGCTGGTGATCGACCGACTCAACCAGCGGCTCGCCTCGGCGCTGTCGTTTCTGAGCCAGGCCGTGGCGCTTCTCGTCGTCATCAATTTGCACAATGATTACGTGCTGATCGCCGCCTGCGCGTTATTCGGCTTCTCGGTCGGCAATCTCATCACGCTGCCGTCGCTGATCGTGCAGCAGGAATTCGATTCCGCCTCGTTCGGCGTGCTGATCAGCCTCAACACCGCGATCAACCAGGTGACCTATGCGTTCGGCCCCGGCGTGGTCGGTTTTCTGCGCGATTTCTCCGGTGGCTATGAGCTGCCGTTCTATCTGGGTATTGCGCTGGAGCTGCTGGCGGCGGCGTTGATCATGGTGCGGGGGCACACAAGGCGATCGACCCCTTCAGTCTGATCGCGGCGCGCGCGGTGCCCGCTTGGGCGACCTCGCCTTTCCCGATGCCGCGACCCGCATGAGGCGGCGAAAATGCGGGCATTCCATGTGACTTGGCGCCGGACAGGCCGCGGCATGGCGCAGGCCGTCGCGCATCGCGATAAGCTTGCGGATCGTTCGGTCCAACTCGTCGGCCTTGGCGGCAAGCTTCCGCCGGTCGATACGCGGCCGTCCGTCGGGTGCGAACATCCGGGCAACTTCATCGAGCGAGAAGCCCGCCGCGCGCCCCAGCGCGATCAGCGCCAGGCGATCCAGGATCTCCAGATCGAACAGCCGGCGCAGGCCGCGCCTGCCGATCGGGGCAATCAACCGCTTTTCCTCATAGAATCGCAGCGTCGACGCCGGAACACCGGAGCGCCGTGCGACTTCGGCGATATCGATCGTCATCACGCCTCTTGACCTCAAGTTCACTTGAACTGGCAGTATGCCGCGTCCAACGCCGCCAAGGCAAGACGAAAGGGGAAACCATCATGGACGCTATGCAGAAGGCGATTGAGCAGATGAGGCTTTGGAATGGTCCCGCCGGACGCGCCTGGGTCGAGACCCAAGACATCCTGGATGAGATGTTCAAGCAATTCGAGAGGCCGCTGTGCGAGGCCGTTCCTGCCGGCTCCAATCGTCGCGTCCTGGACGTCGGCTGCGGCACTGGTGGTCTGACCGTTGCGGTCGCGCGAAAGCTCGGGCAAGGCGGCCGTGTGGTCGGCATCGACATCTCCGCGCCGATGATCGGGGCGGCGCTGGCCCGCGCCGAGCGCGAAGGCACCTCGGCCAGCTTTATCTGCGCCGATGCGCAGCACCATAAATTCGACCCGGCGAGCTTCGATACGATCATTTCACGTCTCGGCGTGATGTTCTTCGAAGACTTCGTTGCGGCCTTCGCAAATCTGAGGCGCGCTGCCGCCGAAGGCGCCGGGCTCGCCGTCGTTGCATGGCGGGGCGCAGCGGAGAATCCGTTCATGACGGCGGCCGAACGAGCCGCCGCGCCCCTTCTGCCGAATATGCCTGCCCGTCCATCCGGCGGTCCGGGGCAGTTCGCCTTCGCTGACAAAGATCGGGTCAGGACCATCCTGCTGGAGAGCGGCTGGACCGAGATCGACATCCGGCCGGTGGATATTCCATGCCGCTTTCCTGCCAGCGAACTCGCTCGCTATGTCGGTTGGCTGGGACCCGTCGGAACGATCCTGCAGGACGCCGACAGGGGATTGCGCGAAAGGGTCGTGGATGCGGTGCGGCCCGCCTTCGCCCCCTACGTGGAGGCAGATGCGATCCGTTTTACCGCCGCATGCTGGATGATCCAGGCGCGGGCTTCAGCCGACGCGGCAGGCGAGGTCTCGAATGGGTGAAATGATTGAATTTCTGGTCGGCGCCGCCTTGATCGGATCCGGTGCAACGGCCGTGATCGATGGTTGGGCAGTTCTCCGCGCGCATGTTCTTGGAATCCCATCGCTAGACTATGGACTCCTAGGTCGCTGGCTCATCCTGCTCGCGCGCGGACAGTATCGGCATCTTAAGATCGCGGCACCCGATCCGGCTCCACGCGAGCGCCTGATTGGGTGGGCCGCGCACTACCTGATCGGCATTGCGTTCGCGGCCGTCTTGCTGGCGATCTGGGGGCTCGATTGGCTGCATTCCCCGCGTGTCGGCCCCGCATTGATCGTCGGAATCGGCAGCGCGGCGGCACCTTTCCTGATCATGCAGCCGGGCATGGGCCTCGGCATTGCTGCCCATCGCGCGCCACGTCCCAACGTGGCGCGTCTCAACACGCTACTCACGCATGCCGTGTTCGGCGTCGGGCTCTATGCGGCCGGATGGGTCCTGAGGCTCGTGCAGTGGCGAGGTGCGGACTAGGCCTCCCGCTGCTTCAGCAGCTCCTCCACATCCAGCCGCTTCGTGAACATCGAAAGCTTGCCGTCCGGCCCGAATGGCCATTGCTCCCGCGGCTTGTCCCAATACAGCTCCACACCGTTCTGGTCCGGATCGCGCAAATACAGCGCCTCGCTGACGCCGTGGTCGCTGGCGCCGTCGAGCGCAATGCCGGCCGAGAGCACGCGGTGCAACGCATCCGCCAGCGCCGGCCGCGTCGGATAGAGGATCGCGGTGTGATAGAGCCCGGTCGCATCAGGCGGCGGCGGCGAGCCGCCCTTGCTCTCCCAGGTGTTGAGCCCGATGTGGTGGTGATAGCCGCCGGCCGAGATGAAGGCCGCGCCCGAGCCCATGCGCTGCATCAGCTCGAAACCGAGCACGCCGCAATAGAAGCCCAGCGCGCGATCGAGATCGGCGACTTTGAGATGGACGTGGCCGATCCTGGTGCCGGCGGCGACGGCTTGGTTTTGCGACATGCGGCTGCTCCGTTGATTAACTCCACATAAGTCCGGCCTCGGGACAGTGCTACCGGCCGATCCCGAAACCCAGCGTTTCCGGATAGGCAACTTACGACAGCTCCCGCACCTCGCCCTCCGGCAGCTCGAACTCAAACGTGTTCAGCGTCATCGACACCAGCGTGTAATAGCCGCAGAGACCAATCACCTCGACCACGCCGCGCTCGCCGAGCAGCTTCACCGCCTCGTCATAGAGGCCCTTCTCGACGCCGTGGCCCTCATGCAGCGATTTTGCGACGTCGTAGATCATCTTAGCCCTGGGATCGTCGAAGACGGGCGTGCGGCGGTCGCGGATCGCGTCGATGATGTCAGGGTCCATGCCGCCCGCAAGCGCCAGCCGCTTGTGCGCGTACCATTCGTAATGGGCGGTCCAGTGCCGCGCCGTCACCAGGATCGCGATCTCCGAAAGTTTCGCGGGAAATATCGTATCGTAACGCAGGACCTCGCCGAGCCGCGTGGCGTGACGGGCCATGTCGGGGCTGTTGAGCCAGGCCATCATCGGCGCCGGCGGCTTGCCGCGCTTGCCGGCAATCGACTCGTCATAGGTCTGCCGCTGGCTCTCGTTCATTTCGCCAGGCGAAAGAAGCTTCAGGCGCATTGTTGTTTCCTCTTTGTTTTCAAGCTCGCCGTGGCGGCGACTATAGCGGATGCGTGACACGGAAGTGGTTGAATTCCGCGGGAGCTTGGCCCAGAGTCGCGCCCAACAAACCGACATAGATTGATGGAAACGACCCATGACTGACTCCAGGGCCAGCGAGACTGAGACCGCCGATCTCGAAACATTCCGCAGCGAAACGCGCGCCTGGTTGGAAGCCAATTGCCCGCCGGAAATGCGCAAGCCCGCGACGTCCGACGCCGACGTGTTCTGGGGTGGACGTAACGCAAAATTTTCGTCCGAGCCGCAATGCATCTGGTTCGAACGCATGCGCGACAAGGGCTGGACCGTACCGGACTGGCCGAAGGAATATGGCGGTGGGGGCTTAAGCGCCGCCGAGCACAAGGTGCTGCGCGCGGAGATGGCCAGGATCGGCGCGCGGCCCCCGCTGTCGAGCTTCGGGATCTGGATGCTCGGGCCGGCGCTGCTGAAATACGGCAACGATGCCCAGAAGAAGGAGCATCTGCCAAAGATCGCCGCGGGCCTGATCCGCTGGTGTCAGGGCTATTCCGAACCGAACGCCGGCTCCGATCTCGCCTCGCTGCAGACCCGCGCCGAGAGCGACGGCGATCATTTCGTCATCACCGGCCAGAAGATCTGGACGTCCTACGCCAACTACGCCGACTGGATCTTCTGCCTCGTCCGCACCGATCCCGCCGCAAAGAAGCACGACGGCATCAGCTTCATCCTGTTCGACATGACCTCGAAGGGCGTGACGACCAAGCCGATCCTGCTGATCTCCGGCTACTCGCCGTTCTGCGAGACGTTCTTCGACAATGTCCGCGTGCCGAAATCGCATGTGGTGGGCACCGTCAACCGCGGTTGGGACGTCGCAAAATATCTGCTTCAGCACGAGCGCGCGATGATATCAGGCATGGGCGAGCGCGGCGTCGGCCGTCCGCTCGGCCAGATCGCGGCCGATTCCCTCGGCACCGATGCGCAGGGACGGCTCGACGATTCCATGCTGCGTGGCCGGATCGCCAGCTTCGACGTCGACGAAGCGGCTCTTGCCGCCTGCGCCGAGCGCGCGGTCGATCTCGCCAAGGCCGGTCAGGCCCATCCGGCGTTCTCGTCGGCGATGAAATATTACGGGACCGAGCTCAACAAGCGCCGTTACGAGATCCTGATGTCGGCCGGCGGCGTCGATGCGCTGGAATGGGAGAGCGAGCGTTCGAAACAAGGAGCGCGTCCGCGCGCCTGGCTGCGGACCAAGGCCAACTCGATCGAGGGCGGCACCACCGAGGTCATGCTCGGCATCGTCGCCAAGCGCATCCTCGATTTGCCGGGGGCGTAACCCCAGCGTCGTTCCGGGGCGGTCCGCAGGACCGAACTAAGGTGCGCGGTTGCGCACCTGAGAACCTCGAAATTCCGGGTTCACGCTTCGCGTGCCCCGGAATGACAACAACAGACATGCATTCCGCCAGACGTTAGAGACATTGCACATGGCCCTCGTCCTCACCGAAGAACAATCGATGCTCCGCGACAGCGCGCGCGGGCTGATCAGCGACAAGGCGCCGGTGTCGCATTTGCGGCATCTGCGCGATAGCAAAGACCCCATCGGCTTCTCCAGGGAGTTTTGGCATTCCTTCGCCGAGATGGGTTTTGCCGGCTTGCTGGTGCCGGAAGAGTTCGGCGGCAGCGGCCTCGGCTATGTCGAGGCCGGGGTGGTGATGGAGGAGATCGGCCGCACGCTGATGCCCTCGCCCTTCCTCGCGACCAGCGTGGTCGCGGCCTCGGCACTGAACCGTGGCGGCAATGCCGCGCAGAAGTCGGAGTATCTGCCGAAGATTTCCAACGGCTCCCTGCTCGCGACGCTCGCGATCGACGAGGGCGCAAAACACCGCCCGCTTCAGACCTGCCTCCAGGCCGTGCGCGCCGGCAACGGCTTCAAACTCTCCGGCGCCAAGGCGCTGGTGGTCGACGGTCACGTTGCCGATCTCCTCATCGTCGCTGCGCGTACGGCGGGTTCGGCCGGCGAGCGCGAGGGGCTGACGCTGTTCCTGGTCAACCCCAAGGCCAAGGGCGTTGCGATCGAGCGCACCATCATGGTCGACGCGCACAATGCGGCGCGGATCGAGCTTGCCAATGTCGAGGTCGATGCCGACAGCGTGCTCGGCGAAGTCGACCAGGGAGCCGGCTTGCTCCACGGCGTGCTCGATATCGGGCGGGGCGCAGTGGCCTCCGAAATGGTGGGTCTGAGCGAAGAGGTGTTCAACCGTACCGTCGAGTACCTGAAGAGCCGCAAGCAGTTCGGCAAGCTGATCGGCGAATTCCAGGCGCTGCAGCACCGCGCCGCCGAACTCTATGTCGATATCGAGATCACCCGCGCCGCCGTGATGAAGGCGCTGCAAGCGCTCGATACGGACGTCGCCAAGGCGGCGTCAGCCGTCGCAGTGGCGAAAGCCCGCGCCGGCACCACCGCCACGCGCGCGGTGCAGGAAGGCGTGCAGATGCATGGCGGCATGGGCATGACCGACCAGTTCGACATCGGCTTCTTCATGAAGCGCGCGCGCGTGTGCGAGGAATTGTTCGGCGACGCCAATTACCACACCGAGCAGCTGGCAAGGGCGCGGGGGTATTGAGGCGAGGGTACCAATGGGCACAGCTGCGCCTCGAATAGAGGTGTCGTCCCGGCGAAGGCCGGGACCCATAACCCCAGGGAGCAGTTTGAGAAAGACTCGGAGTTGCTAGCTGCCGCTACAATTTCCGATGGTGGTTATGGGTCCCGGCCCCCCGTGCGCAATTGCGCACTAGGCCGGGACGACAAAGACCTCTTACCGCACCGGCGGCGCGTACTGCACGCCGCCCGCATTCCACAGCTGGTTCATGCCGCGCGGGATCTTCAGCTTCGACTTCTCGCCGATGTTGCGCTCGTACATCTCGCCGTAATTGCCGACGTGGCGGATGATGCGGACCACCCAATCCTTGGTCAGGCCGAGCTGCTCCCCGTAATTGCCCTCGGTGCCGACCAGCCGCATCACTTCCGGCTTCTTCGACTTCAGGGCTTCGTCGATGTTCTCCGAGGAGACGCCGAGCTCCTCGGCGTTGATCATCGCGTACAGCGTCCACTTCACGATCATCATCCAGTCGTCGTCGCGCTGGCGTACGACGGGGGCGAGCGGCTCCTTGGAGATCATGTCCGGCAGGATCATGCTGTCGCCGGGCTTCGACAGGTTCAATCTCAGTGCGTAGAGCTGGGAGACGTCGGCGGAGAGCGTGTCGCATTTGCCGGTGTCGTAGGCTTTCACGACGTCGTCCAGCTTGTCGAACTTCACCTCTTCATACTTCATGTTGTTGGCACGGAAGTAATCCGCGACATTGAGCGCCGTGGTGGTCCCGGTCTGGACGCAGACCTTGCTCCCGGTCAGGTCCAGCGCGGTCTCCTTGTTGCGCGCGCGCGGCAGCATGAAGCCTGCGCCGTCGTAATAGGCGACCGCGGGGAAATAGAGATCGTAGTCGAGCTCGCGCGCCATGCTCCAGGTCGAGTTGCGCGAGAGGATGTCCACTTTCCGGCTCTGCAATTCCTTGAAGCGCTCGTTGGCATCGAGCGCGACGAATTTCGCCTTGCTCGGGTCGTTGAAGATCGCGGAAGCCACCGCGCGGCAGAAATCGACGTCGAAGCCGGTCCAGTTGCCCTTGTCGTCGGGGATCGAGAAGCCCGGCAGGCCCTTGTTGACGCCGCACAGCACTTCGCCGCGGCGGACGGTGCGCTTCAACGTGCGGGTGTCGTAGAATTCATAGATGATGGCCAGGACGGCGACCAGCACGGCGACTGCGAGCCCGATCAGCAGGCCGCCACGAAAAGTGCGCATCATGTTGCTCTCTCGAAAAATCGGGAAAAGGAATATTCGCTAATGCGAGGAGATCAGAGTTCGGGCTTCTGCCGGATGACGACCTTGGTGCCGACAGGGACGCGATCGTAGAGATCGGCGACGTCGCGGTTGACGAGTCGGAAGCAGCCGGAGGAGACCTTGGTGCCGATCGTGTCGGGCCGGTTGGTGCCGTGGATGCGGTAGACCGTGGTGCCCAGATACATGGCGCGCGCACCGAGCGGATTACCGGGGCCGCCGGCCATGAAGCGCGGCAGATAAGGCTGGCGCTGGATCATCTCCGGCGGCGGCGTCCAGTCCGGCCACTCCTTCTTGTTGGTGATGTTCACCAGACCCTGCCACTGAAAACCGTCGCGGCCGACGCCGATGCCGTAGCGGATCGCACGACCGCCAGGCTGCACCAGATAGAGATGCCGTTCGGCGGTCGAGATGATGAGGGTGCCGGGCGCTTCGGTGGTGCGGAAGTAGACGACCTGCTTCTGCCATTCCGGATCGAGTTCATAGGCATCGTCGGCGACCAGGCCCGGCTCGTCGCCGCGGTCGGGCTGCTGGGCGTAGGCGTGGGGCGCGGACAGGATCAGGCCGATCGCAGCCACAAACATCCCGGTCAGGCGACGAAAATCCGTCATTTCAAGCTCTCCCCGCGGCCAAAGCCAAATCATCTGGAACCATCAAATCTCAGGGCCATCTTCATGGCAAGTTCAAGGCACCCTTAGACCATATGTCACGAGAATGCTTTGGTTTTTTGACGGACCGCGCGCAATGCCACAAACGGGGGATGGCGCGAAAAGCAGTGGTCGCAGCATCCTCACCGCGCGCGGCCTGTCAGATCTGGTTATTCTCAGCCGCGATCCCGAGCCGCCGGACGATCTCCGTCCCCACGGCCCGGGCCTCAGGCCTCGAACCGATGCGAGGGCTGCGAAACCGTTGTCCTGACTGCAATCGGATCACGACGATGCAGTGCTCGTCCTCGGAGCGGCCGCGGCGCTCGACCGTGATCGTCTTGACGTCGCGCCCTTCGATGTGGTCGGCGCGCAACGTGCCGTCGCCCCACAGGCGTTCGATCCGGATATCGCCCTGGCGGATGATCCAGAACGCGCCGGTCACAAGGTTGGCATAACGGGAAACGCCAAAAGCGGCGAGCGCGCCGACGGGCAGCAGCACGATGTCGACCGACCCGGGCGACAGGCCACGCCAGAGCCTGTAGGCGTAGGGAACGGCGCACAATGCGACGACGATCAGTGCGATGATCCTGATGTCTCTCTTCGAGAACGGCTCGAGGGGGTCGCCGAGACGCATCTCGGGATTGCTGGCATCGAGCGGATTGACCGGAGACTCGACGTCGGGGACGTCGAATTGCGCGGCGATCCGCGCCACCGTGTCGTGCACATGGGTGACGTCGGAGATCGGCGGCGATGTCAGGCGCTCACCGGAGGCCAAGGTGAAGGCGAGCTGGAAGCGGGCTTTCGCCCTCTTGCTGCCGGGAACCTGCAATCCCCTGATGTCGTGCTTGGCGACGATCCGCGTCCGCAGTCTTCCGAACGGGCGCTGCTCGCCGATCAAGATCTCGTCCGGCGTGATGATCCACACCACCGCCGGCGCCAGCATGATGATTCCGACGAACGCGGCTCCCACCAGCAGGGCGACCACGGAGATGGTCACTTCCAGGATGTCATGGGTGAACAGGCCCGGCGTGAAGCACAGCGCAACGGCGGCCGCAAAGCCGGACATGACCAGCCGCTGCGCAATCGAGGCGCCTTCACGAAGGCGAATGTCGGTGCTGTTAGTGGCGTCGTCCATCGCGGGCGGCTGATTACGTGGCCCGCGAAACTCCACGGACGGGTCCGTGGAGTCAAGCAACAAGGGCGCGACCCGTGCCGGGCGTCAGCTATTGGCGTTCAGCAGCTTTGCCACGGTGCGATCGATCTCGTCATAGCGGCCTTCGCCCTCGTGCTGGAACACGATCTTGCCGTCCTGGTCGATGATGTACTGCGCCGGCCAATATCGGTTGCGGTAAGCGTTCCAGGTCCTGGAATCATTGTCCTGCGCCACCGGATAGGTGATGCCGTGGCGCTTCAGGGCGGCCTGCACATTGGACGCCGAGCGCTCGAACGGGAATTCCGGCGTGTGCACGCCGACCACGACGAGGCCCTTGTCCTTGTACTTGGCATAGAGATCGGTGACGTGCGGCAATGTGTTGACGCAGTTGACGCAGCCATAGGTCCAGAAGTCCACCAGCACGACCTTGCCGCGGAGATCGGCGATATTAAGCGGCTTCGAGTTGAACCAGTTGTTGATGCCGGCGAAGTCGGGCGCGGTGTCCTGGCTGGCGGCGGCGGTGACGACAGGGACAGCGCGCGCGGCCTCGTCGCAGATGCCGGGGATGACGGCGCCTGTTACGGCGATGCCGATCAGTGCGGCGGAGACGGCGAGCAGTTTGAAAGTCATGGAAAGATCCTCCGGTGAAAATGAGTGATGATCACAGGCCGATCTGGCCGGTGGGATAGAAGCCGGTGAGCCACGCCACGATCAGCGTGTCGTATTGGAAATAGGCGGCGAGCGCGAAGCCGATCACGACGACGCCAAAGCCCTGCTGCAGCCGCGGCGAGATGCGCGCGAGACTGCGCACCCGCGTGGTGGCGGCTTGCCCGCCATAGGCGATCGCCAGCATGGGAATCGCCGCGCCGATGGCGTAGGCGATCAGCAGCGTGCCGGCCCAGGTCGCCTTCTCAGTCGTTGCGACCAGCGTCAGGATCGAGCCGAGCACCGGGCCGGCACAGGGCGTCCAGACCAGGCCGAGCGTGGTGCCGAGCACGAGCCCGCCGAGTGCGCCCTCGCGCTGCGTGGCGCTGGAGTTGCCGAGATCGAGCCAGCCGTTGAGCCGGATCGACAGCCATTCGAACGGTGCCGGCCACAGCATCAACAGGCCGAAGCCGAGCAGCAGGATCGAGGCCGCTTCGCGCAGCACGTTCGGATCGAAATTAAACAGCCGCGTGATGGCGCCGAGCAGCAGCGCGGTCGCGGAGAACGAGATGACGAAGCCGAGCGCGATCATCGCCGGACGAAGATGCGAGCTGCGGCCGATTGAGGCGCCGAGCAGGATCGGCAGCATCGGCAGCGTGCACGGCGCGGCGATGGTGAGGATGCCGGCGAGGGCAGCGAAGAGAAGTTCGAGCATGGGGCACTCGTGGAGAGGGTCACGAGGGCAGTTCGGGATGAGCGAGGCAGTCGTTACGCCGCGTCACGCCTTCGTGACGGGAGTGCTGCTGCCGCAGCTGTCTGCCCCAAACACAAAACGACCCGGAGGGGGGCATCCCGTCCGGGTCGTTGGAGGTCTTGGGAGGTTTAACGAAACCGTATGTGAGCTTTATAGGAGGGAAGTTTTTCCGCCTGATGTTGTGCTTTGTTTCAATTGTTTCGTCGGCGGTAACACTTCCGTGTCCGGGGTAGGGTCTAAACTTGTGTCCTATCCCATTGAAATATCTGAATTTCAGGCGGCGAAGCGCTCGACGCCACAGCCCTTAAGCAATTCGGCGAGTTGCTTGCGGGCGTAGAACATCCGGGTCTTCACCGTGCTCTGGGGGATGCCGATGATCTGCCCGACCTCCTCCACCGACTTCTCGTGGTAGTAGACAAGCGTGATGATCTCGCGATGCGCGGGCGACAGCTTCTGAACGCAGGCGCGCAGGATGGCGCTGGTGTCGCTGCGGTCGAGCGAGGTCTCCGGCGTGTCGCAACCATCGGCGATCTGGCGCACGTCTTCCTGGTCGATATCTTCGAAGCGGCGCTGGCGCATCGCAGTCAGCGCCTTGAAGCGAGCGATCGAGAGCAGCCAGGTCGAAACCTGCGAGCGGCCCTGGAATTGGCCGGCGGTCCGCCACACGTCCAGAAACACCTGGCTGACCAGGTCTTCCGCCGTGGTCGCGTCGCGCACGATCCGCAGGATGAAGCGGTAGACGCGCACATTGTGCCGGCAATAAAGGATGTGCATGGACGTCCGGTTGCCGTCGGCAATGCTTTCGAGAAGCATGTCGTCCGAGGTCGCCTGAGCGGCAATGATGCTCTGGCTGGCTTGGGCGTTGATGGCGATGACGTTCGGCATTGACTTGGCTCCCCGTAGCGCCGCAACCGAGCGGCGTTTCCTTGGACCAAAGTGTTAATGAGCCAACGTTTCGGGACGTCTGCACGAAAAGCGGAAAATGGTTTCGTGCGCCGACAAATTGTTTCGTCGAATTAGCCGCCACGAAACATTCGGGGCAAAAAAGCGTGTAATTTCAATGTACGGAAAATACGGGGGTGGGATTAGGGCGAGCGGATGCGCCGGGAACGTATTTCGGGCCTTTGCGTTCGCACTCCCGTGTCGTCCTGGACAAGCGAGCAAAGCGAGCGCCGATCCATGACCCATGACCCCAGGGAGACGTTTTGCGGAAACGCGTGGTTGCCAGCCTCGCGCCACAATCTCTGCCTGGGGTAATGGGTCCCCTGAGTTCACAAACGAAGTGCAACACTTCCATCTGGAGGTGTTGCCATGGGGCGGACTTAC
>NZ_JBVVOU010000039.1:0-50587 GCF_055807635.1 Bradyrhizobium sp. Kon56
GTGCCGGTGCCGTTGATCGTCGCCCCGTTGACCGTCAGCTTGCCGTTGGCATCGACCGTGACGTTACCGGCATTCGCAACCGTCGAGCCCTGGTCGATCGTCAGCGCACCGTTCGCCAGCACTTCGATCGTACCGGTGCTCGCGTTCGTGACCGTCTCGTGGTCCAGCGCGTTGCCGGTGCCGCTGACCTTGAAGGCCGCGTTGTTGTTCAGGATGCCACCGCTCAGCACCGCAGCGCCGGTCAAATCGATCTCGCCATTGCCGGTGACCGTGCCGGTGCCGTTGATCGTCGCCCCGTTGACCGTCAGCTTGCCGTTGGCATCGACCGTGACGTTACCGGCATTCGCGACCGTCGAGCCCTGGTCGATCGTCAGCGCACCGTTCGCCAGCACTTCGATCGTGCCGGTGCCCGCGTTCGTGATTGTTCCATGGTCTAGCGCGTTACCCGTGCCGCTGACCTTGAAGGCCGCGTTGTTGTTCAGGATGCCGCCGCTCAGCACCGCAGCGCCGGTCAAATCGATCTCGCCATTGCCCGTGACAGTCCCGGTACCGCTGATCGTGGCGCCGTTAACTGTCAGCTTGCCAGCGGAATCGATCGTGACGTTGCCGGCATTCGCGACAGTCGAGCCCTGGTCGATCGTCAGCGTGCCGTTCGCCAGCACCTCGATCGTGCCGGTGCTCGCATTCGTGATCGTCTCATGGTCGAGCGCGTTGCCGGTGCCGCTGACCTTGAAGGCCGCATTGTTGTTCAGGATGCCGCCGCTCAGAACCGCGCCGCCGGTCAGATCGATCTCGCCATTGCTGGTGACCGTACCGGCACCATTGATCGTGGCGCCGTTCACCGTCAGCTTGCCGTTGGCATCGACCGTGACGTTGCCGGCATTCGCAACCGTCGAGCCCTGGTCGATCGTCAGCGCGCCGTTCGCTAGCACTTCGATCGTGCCGGTCGTCGCATTCGTGATCGTTTCGTGGTCCAGCGCGTTGCCGCTGCCGCTGACCTTGAAGGCCGCGTTGTTGTTTAGGATGCCGCCGCTCAGCACGGCAGCGCCGGTCAGGTCGATCTCGCCGTTGCCGGTGACAGTCCCGGCACCGTTGAGCGTGGCGCCATTGACTGTCAGCTTGCCGTTGGCATCGACCGTGACGTTACCGGCATTCGCGACCGTCGAGCCCTGGTCGATCGTCAGCGCGCCGTTCGCCAGCACTTCGATCGTGCCGGTGCTCGCATTCGTGACCGTCTCGTGGTCCAGCACGTTGCCGGTGCCGCTGACCTTAAAGACCGCGTTGTTGTTCAGGATGCTGCCGCTCAGCACCGCAGCGCCGGTGAGATCAATCTCACCGTTGCCGGTGACCGTGCCGGTGCCGCTGATCGTGGCGCCGTTGACCGTCAGCTTGCCGGTGGCGTCCACCGTGACGTTGCCGGTGTTGGCGACGCCGGAGCCCTGGTCGATCGTCAGCCAGCCATTCGCCAGCACCTTGATCGTGCCGCCGGACGTGTTTGCGACGGTCTCGTGGGCGAAATCCGCCGTGCCCTTGACGTTGACCGCCCCTGAATTGTTCAGCGTGCCGTTCTTGAGGACGCTGCTGCCGTCGAGTTCCAGCGTGCCGGCGATGGTGACCGTGCCGCCGCTGATGGTGGCGGTGTCGACGATCAGCGTCGTGCCGGCATCGGCCTTCAGCGTGCCGCCGGCATTGTTAATTCCGGCGAGCGTCTTCAGCGTGCCGCCGAACAGCTCGATCGTGCCGGAATTGGTGATTGTGGTGCCGTTGGCGAAATCGCCGCCGCCCTTGAGCGTCAGGTAGCCGGCATTGGTGAGGACGCTGCTGTCCAGGAACTCAGCCTTGCCACCAACCGAGATCGTGCTTGCCGTGAAATTGGTGAGCTTCGAATCGGCCTTGAGGCTGATCTCGCCCGCAATCGTCAACGCACTCTTGTTGATGACTTCCGGCGCCTTGTGGCCGACCGCGGTGTCGTAGTCGTTCATCGTGATCGACTTGGCAAAGGCTGCCGTGTCGATCGTCACCGGATAGGACGGCGTCAGCCCATGCAGCTGGTCGGTGATGACGATGACGTCGTCATTGATGGTCGGGACCGTGCCGGTTGCCCAGTTGGCCGCATCCTTCCAGAAGCCGCCCGAGGGAGCGCCGGGCTTGTCGGTCGCGATCCACACCACGGCGGGAGCGTCGGTGCCGGTGATCGTGACGGTGATGGTCTGCTGCGAGGTGGCGCCTTGCGCGTCCTTGAGCGTCACGGTGTAGACCAGCGTCAGCACCTCACCCTTGGGGATGAAGTCGGCGAGATAGACCGGCAGGTCAGCCAGCGACCAGTTGATGGTGCCGGTGCCGTCTCCGGTGCTATCGGCGCCCGCCGCGATCGCGACCGACATCGCGCTCTGGAACGCCGCAAGCGGCCCCGGCGGAACGGTGCCGTCAGGCAGGGTCGCGCTGCTCAACGCCACCGACACCGTATGCTTGTCGGTGAGATCGACGTCGTCGAAGCTCAGCGTGCCCGACGTGGGAACATCGCTGGTGAGCGGGCCACCCGGCACGCTGGTGCCGCCTTCGAAGATGATGGTCGGAACGCTGGTGGTGATCACCGGCTTGTCGTTGGTGCCGGTGATCGTGATGGTGATGTCGATGGTCGACGTTTCGGGATTGACCGAGAAATTATTGTTGACGCGGACCTTGTAGGTCAGCGTCAACGTTTCGCCCGCCGCGAGGAAGTCGAAGACGTGGTCGGGAATCGTGTAGGTCCAGACCGCCGAGCCGTTGTTGTTGTTACCGGCGGCTGCGGCCACGCTGAGCTGGATCTGCGTTGCCGCGATGTCCTGCTTCTGGAGTGCAGAGAGCGCGCCGGTGACATCCTGCTGGCCGGCGTTCTTGTAGACAAAGTTCGGCGCATCGCCGAGGTCTATGCTCACCGTTGGCAGATCGGCCAGGTTTTGATCGACGAAGGTGATGCGACCGGAGATGGTATCGTAATGAGTTGTGTCGCCGGTCGTGCCCGCGCGCTCGATCATCTCGAACGCCGTCTTCACATTGCCGTTGAGATCGAGGCTTTGACGAACGGGCGGGCCGGGAATGCGGGTGCTGGTCGACGGATTATGGCCGGTCCCCTGCGATCCCGGCTCAGGGAGATGCGTGAAGGTCGCGGTCGCGGTGGCACCGGTATCCGTCTTGATGAAGACAATGTTGCCGGTCTGCGTGATCGAGTCGGTGAAGTTCTGGGTCAGCTTGGTGTTGCTGTTGTTGTCCGTGAACTTCAGCGTGAACACGTCCGTGATCAGCTTCTGGATGTCCGGCGACATCAGCGCATTGGAGATCGAGACGTTGCCGCCGCTGATCTGGATCATCTGGCCGGCCTGGTTGACCGTCGCGATCGGCAGCAGCGTGACCTTGTCGAACAGGATGTAGGAGCCCGTCGTGCCGTTCGGCTCGACCAGCACCTGGAAGCTTGCCTGCGGCTGCGGATCGCCGCCGCCAGCGGGAACGACGAAGTTGATCTGGCTCAGCACCGCCGTACCGCGGATGCCCATGGTGGCGACCGGCGTGTCGACCTTCATGTCGCCGTGCTTAGCGGTCTCACCGGCAACGAAAGTGATGGTGCCTGCGACCAGACTGAGCAGAGAGGAATTGTTCGACCCGTTGGGGTCGTAGACCATATCGTTCAGCACCATCCGCGCATTGGAGGACAGGCCGAACACCGTGCCGTCGATGAACGTAATGCCGAGCGTCGAGTCGCCGCCGGTCGAGACCACGTCGCCCTTCTCGACGTTGTCGCCATTGTTCAGGATGACGGAGACGCCGTTACGGACCGCGGTCGCGCTGCCGGAGAGCTTGGTGACGTGGCCGATGACCTGCGCGGCGGCAATGCCTGAGGCGGCCTGCGCGTATTGCACATGGCCGGTGAGTGCGTTGACGACGTCGCCGGTGAGGTGCGCGCCGTCGGGCGAGGCGATCGCCGCGCGCTTGTCGCCCCTGAAATAATCGTGAACGACGAAATCGTGCCCATCATGAGACAGCACGAGATCGAGACCGGCGCGCTTGAAATCGCCGTTGAAGATCAGGTTCGGGTCGGGAACCACGAATGCGCCATTGGGCACGTGGCCGTGTGCCTTCGCAGTAAAGGAATCGACATGGCCATCGGCGGGCGATCGGGAACCCAAGCCGTCCAAGGAAATCGCGGCGTCAAATTTGCCAGCGTAATTCAATCCGGGCACCAAAAAAGGAGTTAAAATCTAAGTAAGTATCGCTTGCCTAAACTTGCATATCATTACCAAGTCCTTAGCGAAACCACCTATTGCTTGTGTGATTTCGCATCACCAAGCGGTCGATGCTCTCGGACGGCTGGGCACCTGCAGGGAAGCCAAAGTAATCTTTCAAATACTCATAAGTAAAGTAGCGCTTATTTTCGCTCATTTTCAGTAACCTCATGTATTCTATTGCAGAAATCTGGCAATAGATACTTCTGTCATCTTTTGTTCGTGGTGCCCCGCACCACCCTGCGGCAAATACGGGGCCAAATCTGTGATCCAGCTAACAGAACTTGCGAAATAGCCAACCGTTAGCCATAGGGCGCAGAATCAGTTCCACGACAACTTCCGCCTGCGATTGGTCCCTCTTCGCGGCAACCGCCGCCCTCCTAGCGGGCGAATCGTAAAATTTTACGCAATATGAGCAGGCCCGTTTCAGCCTGTTGCCCGGTTTTGGGACCCCAGCCGGGCGCGTTAAGCAGAACAAAACCGCCCGCCTCGCACTATCTCCGCGAAAGCAACAAAGCCCGGCACGTGCAGGTCGAGGGGGACCTGGCGAAGCCGGAAGGGGATGTCAGATGGAGACCGCTGCTCGTTCGCGCGCTTGGCGCGCTATCCTTGTGCTGTGCGGATTGATCCTACTCGGATCGGCCGCCGAGCTTCGCGCTGGCACGCTACTATCGCCGGGAGCCGGCGTCCTCGTGCGTAAATCCGCCGAGCCGTTCGGCGTGTTCGCCTTCGCCATCTCAGCCGGCAGCCTGCAAGAGAAATGGCTCGCGCTGAGGTCCAGGCTCGACGATGACATGGTGCAGCTCGCGCTGTGCGACGGCGACCGGAACAATTGCGCTTCGCCCGCTGCGCTGAAACTGCTCGCGATCGTCGACCAGGCCCGCAGCCGTGACGGCCGCGCCCGGCTGGGCGAAACCAATCGCGCCATCAACCTCGGCATCCGCGCCGCCGATGACGGTTCTGAGGACGTCTGGAGCTCGCCGCTCGCGACCTTCGCGCGTGGCGCCGGGGATTGCGAGGACTATGCCATTGCCAAGCTCGCCGCTCTTAAGCTCGCGGGCATTGCCGCCGAAGATATCCGCATCGTCGTGGTGCGCGACCTCAGGGCCGGCGAAGAGCATGCGATTGCCGCTGCACGGCTCGACGGCCACTGGCTGATGCTCGACAACCGTCGCATGGCAATGGTCGAGGACGACGCTGCACGTAGCTACCAGCCGCTGTTCGTGCTCTACCAGTCGGCCGTGTTGAAATATGTCGACGAGCCCGTGCGGTTCTCGATGATCGCCGCCGAGGCGCGTTGATCTTGTTGTAGCCGGTAAAAAGTACGCTTACCCCACAAAGCCATTTCGCCGCGCGATTCGGGACGCTAGCATGCCCGCGGCTATGCGGGGGCGACTGGAATGCGGTTCATCGTGCTGACTATGCTTGCGCTGCTGGCCTTGCCGGCGGCTCCAGGCTTCGCGCAATCCAGCCCGTCCGACCGCTCCGTCGCCGACAGGCTGCCGCTGTTTGCCAAGAACAACTGCCAGCAGATCCGCGATCCCGGCAATCAATTGTTCTGCGGTGATGCCGAGCTTGCCGCCGCCGCCGAGAAGCTGAGCACGGGAATCGAGGCGCGGCTTGCCCGCCTGCCCGATCGCCTGCCTGGGATCGAGGAGAACGCGATCTGGATCCGCCAGCGCAATCTCGGTTGCGGCATCGTCGGCCAGACCGCGATCCGCGCCGAAGATTTCGACCGGGTGAAGGCATGTCTTCTCAAGGTGACCGATGAGCGCGCAGCGATCGTACGCGATCCGGATTTCGACTGTCTCGCCGCCAACACCGCCGCGGGCGCGCTGATCTGTGCGGACCCGTCGCTGGCGCTGGCCGAGACTGAGTTGAACAGCCAGGTTCTCGGCCTGATCGGCAAGCTCGATCCGACCGCGGCGCGCTTTGCCTTCGCCGAATACGGCCGGTGGACGCGGGAGCGCGATCGCAAATGCAATCTGGTTGGCAAGGAGAACGTGCCGCTCGGGGAGCTCGAGTCCGCGGAGGACTGTCTCGCCGGCTATCTGAAGCACAAGGCTGACGAGATTGGCACGGCGAAAGGCGATCCGAAGAAGGTGTTCGGCCGGCAGGTCGCAGCCCACTCGCCCGACACCGATGCCGTCGATTTCTGCGCCGCGCGAATCCACGCGGCCAATTCCTGCGGCAACTTCCTCCGCATCAACCGCGTCTACGCACTCGACAGCCAGGTGGGCGAGCAGGAGGCGCAGGTCACGGGCGAGATCGAGATGGCCGTGCTGGCGCCCTTCGCCACCTGCAGCAAGATCGCCACGACCTGTACGGGCACCTGCTGGGATGCCAGAACGGGTCGTCCGCAGCCCGGCGTCGGCAACAAGGAGCGCTCCACGGACGCCTTCAACGTCACACGCCGCCTGCGGATCCAGCGCACGTTTGCATTTGTCAAAGCCGCCGATGGCTGGCGCTGCCGGGAAGACGAACTGGCCCCGGTGAATTCAGGCACCGCGGGTGGAGGATCGTAGGGCTGTGTGCTCTCCCTCTCCCGCTCTTCGCAGGGAGAGGGTTGGGGTGAGCGGCTACTTCAGCGAACCCGGTGACAGTTAGATTCTTGGGAGAGCCCCCTCACCCGGATTTGCTGCGCAAATTCCCGCCTCTCCCCGCATGCGGGAAGAGGCGAAGAAATCAAAACATCAGATTGTCCTTCACCAGAACCCAGCGGCCGCCCTTGACCTGCTGCACCTGGGTGATGGTGTTGGCGAGGTGGTCGGTCTTGGAGAATTTGGTCGGCGGCGAGTTGAAGATGTCGAGGAACTTGTCGCCCGATTCCAGCGCGTCCAGCATCTTCTGGCCGGTCAGATCCTTGCCCGCCTTGTTGGCGTAAAACGCGAACGTCATCACCGCATTGTAGCCAATGATGGCCTGCGTGTTGGCATCGGTGCTGAACATCTTCTTGTAGTTGACCAGCCAGTCCTTCACCTTGCCCTTTGCGGTGTCCTCGTAGGGAATCTCGAATCCGGACGCAGCATAGAGGCCTTCGACCGCCTCCTTGCCGAGCATGGGCACCTCCATCACGTTGGTCGGCGTCGCGCCGAGAAAGGTGACCTCCCAGCCGAGCTTCTTGGCTTCCGTCATCGCGCCGATGGGCTCACGGAGCACAGCGCCGAGCACAACGAGGTCGCAGCTGTCGGACTTCATCTTGGCGATCTGCGCGCTGAAGTCGGAGGCACCGCGCTTGTAGCTCGTGATCGAGGCCGGCTGCACCTTCATGGCAGTAAGCTGCTGGTTGAAGCCGTCGAGCACGTTCTTCCCGTACTCGTCGTCCTGATGCATGATGCAGGGTTTCTTGAAGTTCTTCCACTCCATCATGTATTTCAGCGCCGCCCGCGTACTCTCGACATAGGGCAGCAGATTGTTGAACTTCAGCCGCTCCTGCGGCTTGGCGGGATCGAACTTGAACGTGAACTCCGCCGCCGTCAGCGGGAAGAGCTGAAGCACGCCGGCGTCGAGCAGGATATCCTGCGCCGCCAGCACGGTCGGCGAGCCCATTGGCCCCACCATCGCGAAGATCTTGTCGCGCTCGATCAGCTTCTGCGACGCGAGCACGGCCTTCTTCGGATCGTAGCCGCTGTCCTCGACCACAAGCCGAATCTTTCGCCCCTGGACGCCGCCGGCGGCGTTGATCTCCTCGACCGCCATCTTCATGCCGTTCGAGACTGGCACACCCCAGCCCTTGATCGGCCCCGACAGATCCTGATGGGTGCCGATGACGATCTCGGAGGCCGAGATGCCCTCATTGGTGACCTTGGTCTGCGCCGCGGCAGGCAGACAGGTGAGCACCACCGCGCCTGCCGCAAAGCCGAACGTTTTCAACGATCTCGACATTGAAGTCTCCTCTCCTTGGGGCCCTTATGATGCGAAGGGTGGGGCCTTCACTCCTTCGCTGTTATTCAAACAAGATTGTTCAAGCCACCGCCCGCGCCGGATACATCGCGTCGATCTCGGCGGCATAACGCTTGTTCACGAAGCCGCGCTTCAGCTTCATGGTTGGCGTCAGCTCTTCGTCCTCCGGGGTGAGCTGGCGTTCGATCAGATAGAATCTCTTGATGGTCTCGACGCGGGCGAAATTGGCATTGACCGTTTCGATTTCGCGCCAGATCAGGTCCTGGATCTCCGCCGCGCGGCACAGGCTGGCATAATTGGTGAAGGGGATGTCGTGGTCCTGCGCGAATTTCTCGACATTCTCCTGGTCGATCATCACGAGGCAGGTGAGGTATGGCCGCTTGTCGCCGATCACCACGGAATCCGAGATGTAGGGCGAGAATTTCAGCTGATTCTCGATCTCGGACGGCGTGACGTTCTTGCCGCCCGAGGTGATGATGATGTCCTTCATCCGGTCGGTGATGCGGACGAAGCCCTCATTGTCGATGGTGCCGACGTCGCCGGTATGCAGCCAACCGCGATGGTCGATGGTCTCGGCTGTCCTCTCCGGCTGGTTCAGGTAGCCCATGAACAGGAAGTCGCCCCTGATCAGGATTTCCCCCTCGGGTGACAGCGCGACTTCGCCCCAGGAAACCGCCTTGCCTACCGAGCCGAGCTTGATCCGCTCCGCCGGCATCATGGTGGCGACCCCGCAATTCTCGGTCTGGCCGTAGACCTCGTGAATGTCGATGCCGAGCGCGAGATACCAGCGGATCAGCTCCGGCGCGATTGGCGCCGCGCCGGTGAAGGCGATGCGGCAACGGTCGAGCCCGATCATGCGTCGGATGTTGCGGAAGACGAGCCGGTAAGCGATGCCGTTGGCGAGGCGCAACGGCAGCGGCGGCGGCTTGCCTTCAATCCTGCAATCGACCATGCGATAGCCGATGTCGATGGCGCGGCGGTAGACCCATTGCTGCAACGGCGTCGCATCCTTCAGCGCGATGGTGATCGCGGAATAGAATTTCTCCCAGATCCGCGGCACCGCGAGGAAGATGGTCGGCTGCACCTCGCGCAGATTGTCCGGCACAGTCTCCGGACTCTCGGCAAAATTCATCACCGAGCCAAGCGCGACCGAGATGTAATAGCCGCCGATCCGTTCGGCGACGTGGCAAAGCGGCAGGAAGATCAGCCGGTCCTCGTTCTCGCGCGCCGGAATGAAATCGTTGGCGTGCCGCATCTGGTGCGTGACGCTACGGTTGGCGTGCATGGCGCCCTTGGGCGGACCCGTGGTGCCGGATGTATAGACGAGGACCGCGAGATCGCTTGCGCTACGACTGTCGACCATCTCCTGCCACAGCGCCTCGCGGCCGGCCATGTGGTTGCGCCCCAGCGCGCGAAACTCGTCGAGCGACATCACCATCTCATCGGAGAAGCCGCTGAGGCCCTCCATGTCGAACACGATGATCCTTCGCAGAGACGGGCAGCGTGCGCGACAGGCCAGGATCTTGTCGAGTTGCTCCTCGTCCTCGGCGAAGATCACCTTCGTCCGGGAATCGTTGACGAGATATTCGACCTGGGATGAGGCATCGGTCGGATAGATCCCGGAAGAGACGCCGCCGGCGCACAGAATGCCCATGTCGACATGGACCCATTCCGGCACGGCGTTGGCGATGATGGAAGCAACGTCGCCAGGCCTGACGCCGATGGCATGCAGCGCGTAGGCGACCTCCTTCGAGATCTCCAGCCATTCGCGCCAGCTGGTCGGCTGCCAGATCCCGAATTTCTTCTCGCGTATAGCCGGCCTGTCGCCGCGCGTCTCCGCGGCGCGCAAAAAGCTTTTCGCGATCGTGTCAGCGACCGTCAGCACCGCCGGTCGGGCCATGCACGTCTCCTCCCTGTCGCGTTCCCCTCCGCTGCCTGCCTTGCCGGCGGTCTATATTGGCGGATGGGCATTGGTATTTAAGGCTTTTTCTAACGCCAAGTCTTCCCTTAACGCCAAGTCTTCCTCTAACGCCAAGTCTTCTTCTTTTTCCAGCGCCGCTCGCCTCGTGCGCCCGCTTCCTTGGCGCCAAGATAGAATTCCTGGATGTCCTTCGAATGCATCAAACGGTCGCAGCTGTCGTTCATCACGATCCGGCCGATCTCCAGTACATAGCCATAATGCGCCGTCTCCAGCGCCACCTTGGCGTTCTGCTCGACCAGCAGGATCGACATGCCCTGCTCCTCATTGACGCGACGGATGATCGCGAAGATTTCCTTCACCAGGATCGGCGACAGCCCGAGCGAGGGCTCGTCGAGCAGCAACAGAGTCGGCCGGTTCATCAACGCGCGGCCGATCGCGAGCATCTGCTGCTCGCCGCCGGAGAGCTGTCCGGCCGGCTGGTTGATGCGCTCCTTCAGCCGCGGGAAATAGCCGTAGACGCGCTCCAGATCGTCCGCAACGCCGTTACGATCCTTGCGCGGATAGGCCCCCATCATCAGGTTCTCGCGCACGGACAGGAACGGGAACACCTCGCGTCCCTCCGGCACGTGGCTGAGGCCCAGCCGCACGATCCTGTCCGCCTCCATGCGCTGGATCGACTTGCCCATGAACTCGATGGCGCCCTTCTGCGGATCGAGAATGCCCGAGATCGTCTTCAGCACCGTCGTCTTGCCGGCGCCGTTGGCGCCCAGCAGCGTGACGATGCGGCCGCGCGGCACTTCGAGCGAGATGCCGCGGATCGCCATGATCGGCCCGTAATAGCTCTCGATGTTGGAGAGTTTCAGGATGATATCTGGTGTCGCCACGGCATCCATCGCGTCAGGCTCCCAGATAGGCGGCGACGACATCGGGGTGCTGCTGCACTTCGGCCGGCGAGCCCATCGCCAGCACCCTGCCGTAGTTCAGCGCGATGACGCGGTCGGAGACGCGGTTGACCAGCGACATATCGTGCTCGACCATGAGCACGGTGACGCCGAGCTCGCTCTTCAGGTCGCGGATCCAGAACGACATGTCGTCGGTCTCCTCCACGTTGAGGCCGGAGGACGGCTCGTCGAGCAGGATCAGCTTCGGCTCCGAGCACAGCGCGCGCGCCAGCTCGATCACCTTGCGCACGCCGTAAGGCAGACCCGAGATCAGCTTGTCGCGGTAGGGCTCGAGATCGAGGAATTCGATGACCTGTTCGACCCTGCGGCGATGCACCTTCTCGTCGGCGCGCACGCCCGGCAGGAACAACAGCTCCTGCCAAAGCTGCGTGGTCGAATGCCGGTGGCGGCCGACCAACAGGTTCGACAACACCGTCGCATTCTCGAACAGTTCGATGTTCTGGAACGTGCGGGCGATGCCGAGCCTTGCGATGTCGTGGGGCGGCTGCTCCGTGATGTCCTGGTCTTCGAAGAAGATGCGACCCGAGGTCGGGCGGTAGATCCGCGAAATCAGGTTGAAAATCGAGCTCTTGCCGGCACCGTTGGGCCCGATGATCGAGAGGATCTCGCCCTTCTCGACCGCGAACGACACCGCATCGACGGCCTTCAGCCCACCGAAATGCAGGGACAAGTTCTCGGCGCGAAAATAGCTCATCGGTTGCGCTCCGACTTCACGTAGATCTTCTGCCGCTTGAAGGTGGCGCGCTTGTAGAGCGGGAACAGCTGGAAGAAGAGTTTGATCTTGAGCCAGCGGCCGTAAAGCCCGAGCGGCTCGAACAGCACGAACAATACGATGATGATGCCGTAGATCGCGCCTTTCAGGCCGTTGAGCGAGGCAAAGGCCGCGACCTTGGACTGGACATTGGCTGCGGCTTGCGTGCCCGCTCCGAAGGTCGCTGCAATGCCGGCGATGATGCCGGGCATGTCGTCCTTGAGGTAGGTCAGGAACGGATCGATCATCACGATGAAGATTGCCCCCAGCACCGCGCCGTGCAGGCTGAAGGTGCCGCCGATCAGGATTACGATGATGAACTCGATCGAGAGTTGGAGCGTGAACATCTCCGGCGAGATGAAGGAGAGCTTGTGCGCAAACAACACGCCGGCGAAGCCGGTGATCGCCGCGGAGATCGCAAAGGACTTCACCTTGTACAGCGCGACATTGACGCCCATGCTGCGCGCAGCGGTCTCGCTGTCGCGGATCGCGACGAAGGCGCGCCCGGTGGGCGAACGCAGCAGATTGAGCGTACCGACGATGGTCAGCACCAGCACGGCGAGGCAGAGGAAATAGAAAGTGGGGCTGTCGCGCGGCACCGCAACGCCGAGCAGCGACAGCGTCTTCACCCGCATGCCCTCGTTGCCGTGGGTCACGCTCTCCCAACGCGCCAGGATCTCCTCGACGATCAAGGCGAAGGAGATAGTGGCGATGACGAGGTAGATGCCCTGGAGCCGCAGCGCGGGAAAGCCGACCAACGCGCCAATGCAACCGGACAGAAGGCCTGCGGCGAGGAAGTAGACCGGGAACGGCACGTTGTACGTCTGCAAGTACGCCGCCGTGTAGGCGCCGATCGCGAGGAACGCCGCGTGCCCGAGCGAGGCCTGCCCGGTGAAACCGGTCAGGATCAGCAGCGCCACGCCGACGGTCGCATAGATGCAGACGAAGACGAGCTGGCTCATCAGATAGCTGGAGAGCACATAGGGCGCGATCAGCAGCACGGCCAGCAGGAGACCGTATGAGACGTAATAGCCCGAATGCGGAAACAGCCTGATGTCGTCCTCGTAGTCGGTCTTGAACAGGAAGCGCATGCGTTCAGACCTTCTTGCGGACGTGAAGGCCGAACAGGCCTTCGGGCTTGAGCAAGAGCACGGCGAGCAGCACGATGTAGGGCGCGACGTCCTTCCAGCCCTCGGCCAGATAGAAGCCCGCCATGCTCTCGATGACGCCGATCAGGACGCCGCCGACCACGGCGCCGGGGATCGAGCCGAAGCCGCCGAGCACGGCGGCCGGAAACGCCTTGAGGCCGAGCACGAGGCCGACATTAGAATGGATGAAGGTGATCGGCGCCAGCAGCACGCCGGCGCAGGTCGCGACCGCCGCGCTAATCGCCCAGACGATCGACACCACGCGCTTGACCGGAATGCCCATGTAATAGGCCGCGAGCATGTTCTCGGAACTGGCGCGCATCGCAGTGCCGAGCGTGGTCTTGTTGAAGAACAGATAGAGCAGCGTGCACAGGATCATGGTCGCCGCGATCACCGAGAGCTTGTCGTAGGCGAGCACCAGCGGGCCGATGCGCAGCACGCCCTGGCTAAACGGCGTCTCGATCTTCAGATCATCGGTCCCCCAGATCATGCCTGCGATCGAGCGCAGGAAATAGCCGAGCCCGATGGTGGCCATGATGATGGAGAATTGCGGATAGCCGAGGATCGGCCGCACCACCACGCGCTCGGCCAGCATGCCGAACAGCGCCATCGCCGCCACCGCACCGGCAAAGCCGATCCAGTAGTTCAGCCCCATCATGCCGATGAAGGTGAAGGAAAAGAAGCCGCCCAGCATCATCAAATCGCCCTGGGCGAAATTGACGACCTCGGTGGCTTTGTAGACAAGCACGAAGCCGAGCGCGATCAGGCCGTAGACGCAGCCGAGCGCAACACCGCTGACCAGCTGCTGAACGAAATCCAGCATCGTCGCGCATCCTCCCGATACAACCGGCGGTTCTTCCTGACCGCCTTGCCGCATCTTGTGTTCAGTCGCTACGCAGTCGTTTCGCTGCGTTCGCGCCATTCGTCCCTTCACCAATTCAGCCTGAACCGCCAAGCGCTGTCAACAAACGGTGACTTGCCATTAGTCCAATCCGGATGACGGAATTTGCGGCAGCGCGATTCACGGTGCCGAAACATCTTCGGGGCATGGTCGCGAGCGATGCAAAACCGCAAGGTGTGGCCGTGATGAAGCGGGACGACTCGGCGCTCGAAGTCATGGGGTTAACGAAGTGTTTTGACCGTCTGGCGGTCGATAACCTCGATCTCACCATCCATGCCGGCGAATTCTATGCGCTGGTCGGCCCCAACGGCGCCGGCAAGACCACCACTTTGCGCATGGTTGCAGGCCTTTTGCGGCCCGATGCCGGCTCGGTCTCCATCTTCGGCATCGATGCGCTCCAAAACCCCGTCGCCGCCAAGCAGGTGATGGCGTGGGTCTCCGACGAGCCCATGATCTATGACAAGCTCACGCCGCTCGAATATCTCGAGTTCATAGCCGGTCTGTGGGGCATCGCACCATCGGCCTCGGAACCGGTCGCCGCGGAGCTCCTGAACTCGCTCGGGCTCGAGCCGCACCGGCACGAACGCTGCGAGGGCTTTTCCAAGGGCATGCGCCAGAAGGTCGCCCTCGCCGGCGCCCTGGTGCACGATCCCCGCCTCATCATCCTCGACGAGCCGCTGACGGGACTGGACGCCGTCTCCGCCCGCCATGTCAAGGGACTCCTGAGCGAGCGCGTCCGCGCCGGCTGCACCGTCATCATGACCACGCATATCCTCGAGGTCGCCGAACGCATGGCCGACCGCATCGGCGTGATCGCAGCCGGCCGCCTGGTTGCCGAGGGCACGCTGACTGAGCTCCGGCAGCAAAACGGGCACGCCGATACCAGCCTGGAAGATCTCTTCATCGCGCTGGTGACCCTCCAGGAAGCCGCATGAGCTCGGCCACCGCGCTGTCCTGGTTCGCCCGCCACGAGCTCCGGCTCGCCTGGCGCGAATGGCTCGCCATGATGACCGGCGGGCGGCGCAATCGAACGCGTGCCGCGGTGATCGGCCTGCTGTTCTTCGCGGCGCTGCTGCACGTCCCGGCCTGGGCGGTGATCGGCCGCTTCGCCGACCTGCAATTGCCGCTCGACAAATCCTCGCTGATCGTGATTTCGGCGACAATTTTTCTGGCCTGGACGCTGATGCTGTCACAGGCGATCGAATCGGTGACGCGGGTGTTCTACGCACGCGCCGATCTCGACCTCATCATGTCCTCACCCGCGACGCTGGCCAATCTGTTCTCGGTGCGCATCGCCGCGATCGCGCTCGCCATCACGGTGATGGCGCTGCTGTTCTCGACACCCTTCATCGACGTGCTGGTGTTCGGGGGCGGCGCGCGCTGGCTTGCAGCGTTCGGCGTCGTCGTCGCGATGGGCCTGTCGGCCGCAGCGATCGCGATCGCCGTCACCATCCTGCTGTTCCGCCTGATCGGTCCGGCGCGGACACGGTTCGTCGCCCAGATCCTCGCCGCCATCATCGGCGCCGGCTTCGTGATCGCGCTCCAGGTGGCGGCGATCATGTCCTACGGCACGCTGTCGCGCTTCACCATCCTGACCTCGGGTAGCTTGGCCGCTTACGCGCCCGATGCCGACAGCATCTGGTGGTGGCCGGCGCGGGCGGCGATGGGGGATGCCGAAGCGCTGCTGCTGCTCCTGGCGCTCGGCCTCGTGCTGCTCGGAGGCGTCATGGCGATCTTCTCGGGCCGCTTTGCGGACACGGCGATCGATGCCGCCGCCTATGGCGCGTCCGGCCGTCGCAGCGCGAAGGAGCGCCCGTTCCGCGGCGGATCGCGGCAGCATGCCCTACGGCGCAAGGAATTTTCGCTGCTCTGGCGCGATCCCTGGCTGATCTCGCAGACGCTGATGCAGCTGCTCTATCTGGTGCCGCCGGCATTGCTGCTCTGGCGCAACTTTGCCGACAGCTCCGCGGCGCTGACGCTGATCACGCCCGTCATCGTCATGGCGGCGGGACAACTCGCCGGCGGGCTTGCCTGGCTGACGCTCTCGGGCGAGGACGCGCGCGACCTGGTTGCGACCGCGCCATTGCCGCCGTCCAGCGTCATCCGCGCCAAGATAGAGGTGGTGCTGATCGCGATCGGCGTCATCTTCTGCCCGCTGATCGCGGCGCTCGCTTTCGCCTCGGCGTTCCAGGCCGCGGTCAGCGCCGGTGCGGTCATCGTCAGTGCGGCCTCCGCCACCGCAATCCAGCTCTGGTTCCGGGTGCAAGCCCGGCGCAGCCAATTCCGCCGCCGCCAGACCTCGTCGCGGCTTGCGACCTTTGCCGAGGCGTTCTCCTCGATCGGCTGGGCTGCCAGCGCCGCGCTGGTGCTCACGCTGCCCATCGTCGGCCTCGTCAGCAGCCTGATCACCGCGAGCCTCGTCGCCCTCACCTGGAAGTTCAGCCCGCGGCGGGAGTAGTAAAGGCGCGAATCATAGGGCGGCGTGACGGTGCGACACTGACGCGCTGTTGATCGCGCGCTGTTGGCCACGCGCTGCATTGCAAGCTAGACTTTCCCCTGAAGTCATCGGGGATGAATTCATGCGACGACTGGTTTCGGCCGCTCTGGCGCTGTTCGGCGCATTCCTCTCACCTGCCATCGCCCAGCAGTCGCAGCGCAGCGAATGCTTGGCGATGGCGAATGCTGCGCCGCGCCTCATGTCGGTCGCGTTCAGGCAGGCGGCGGCTGCGCCCGAGGTCGAGATCACCTATGCCGGCCATTCCACCTATTTCATCGACACGCCGGGCGGCTTACGCATCGCCACCGACTATAGCGGGGCCTACCAGGTGGGCCGGCTGCCCGATGTCGTCACCATGAACCGGGCCCACAGCACGCACTACTCTTTATATCCCGACAAGCGCATTCCTCGTGTGCTGCATGGCTGGGGCGAGGACGGCAAGCCGGCCATCGTGTCGGAGCGCATCGGCGACACCTTCATCCGCAACGTCACGACCGACATCCGTCGCTATTTCGGCGACGATGCCGGCGCCGACATGATCCGTGACGGCAACTCCATCTTCATCTTCGAGGTGGCGGGCCTCTGCATCGGCCATCTCGGCCATCTTCACCACAAGCTCTATGACAGCCACTTCGCCCAGATCGGGCGGCTCGACATCGTGATGGTGCCGATCGACGGCACCTACACCATGTCGCTCGACGGCGTCTCCGAGATCACCAAGCGGCTGCGCGCCTCGGTGGTGCTGCCGATGCACCGCTTCGCCACCCCGCTCGACGATTTCATGCAACGCATCGGCCAGCAGTTCGAGATCGACCGGCGCATGGAACGAAGTTTCCGGATGTCCCGAGATGCGTTGCCGTCGAAGCCGACGGTGATCATCCTCGACGGGGTGTGACGCAATTTTCTCCAAGTCGGCTGCCGGCCGGTCGTGCTGATCTCCCGCAAAGGGAGATCGACATGACCGACTTTGCGAGATTATTGCACGCGGACGGACCGAACCCCCAGCACGCGGCGGCACTCCAGCTTTATGGCCGCTTCGTCGGCGATTGGGACGCCGAGATCACCGCCCATGGACCCGATGGAACGAAACACACCGCGCCCGGCGAAATCCATTTCGGCTGGGTGCTGGAGGGCCGCGCCGTGCAAGACGTCTGGATCATTCCGCGCCCGGCCGGCAGCCCGGCCTTGCCGATCGCCGGCAATTGGTACGGCACGACGCTGCGGGTCTACGATCCGACCATCGATGCCTGGCGGATTTCATGGTTCGATCCCGGCCGCTGCATATTCCGCCAGCAGATCGGCCGTCCACGCGATGCCGACATCGTGCAGGAAGGCACGACCGAAGCTGGCGACCTGACGCGCTGGAGTTTTACGGAAGTCACCGAGGATTTCTTCCACTGGCTCGGCGAGGTCAAGCCGGCCACCGCAACCGATTGGCGGCTGGTGGTCGATGTGAGGGCGAAGCGGCGCAAGGGTTGACGCCGGCGCCGCTGTACCGCGATGACGGGCGCGATTGCGCAACGCGCGTTGGTGCATGCGAGGACGAGGTGCTAGGCTCCCAAAACAAGAAGCATACATCAAGGGAGCGCACGCCGATGGCTGCAAGCGGTTTGCCCGCCAACACGAGCGGGCTATTCGTCGAGCCGCGCGAGGACTGGCTCGCGCTGCATCAGGAGGAGATCATCGATCCCTCACGGCCGATCGTCGATCCCCATCACCATCTCTGGAATCGCGGGCACCGCTATCTGATCGAGGAGATGGCGGCAGATATCGCCTCCGGCCACAACGTCATCGCCACCGTCTATGTCGATTG
Source organism: Bradyrhizobium sp. Kon56 (assembly GCF_055807635.1). NCBI lineage: Bacteria > Pseudomonadati > Pseudomonadota > Alphaproteobacteria > Hyphomicrobiales > Nitrobacteraceae > Bradyrhizobium > Bradyrhizobium sp. Kon56. Next base: position 18,156 of record NZ_JBVVOU010000039.1, read on the forward strand.
CCGCTCGATGTATCGCGCGCACGGGCCGGAGGCGTTCCGGCCGGTGGGCGAAGTCGAGTTCGCCAATGGCGTCGCCGCGATGAGCGCCAGCGGCGGTTACGGCAAGGCCGCGATTTGCGCCGGCATCGTCAGCCACGTCAATCTGCTGCTCGGCGATGCCGCACAACCCGTGTTGGAGGCCGAGATCGCGGCGGGCAACGGTCGCTTCCGCGGCATCCGGCATTCCTCGGCCTGGGACCAGGATCCTGCTGTCGCCGGCATGTATGCGAGCCGGCCGCAGGGATTGCTGCAGGACCCGACCTTCCGCAAGGGCTTTGCCTGCCTCGCGCCGCTCAACCTGAGCTTCGACGCTTGGCTGTTCCATCCGCAAATCGGCGAGCTGACCGAGCTCGCCCGCGCATTTCCCGACACCAGGATCGTGCTCGACCATTGCGGCGGCCCGGCCGGAATCGGCCGCTTTGCCGGGCGACGCGAGGAGGTGTTTCCGCAATGGCGCGCCTCGATCCGGGAGATCGCCAAATGCGAGAACGTGGTGGTGAAGCTCGGCGGGCTCGCGATGTGCCTGCTCGGCTACGACTTCCATTTGCGCGCGAGTCCGCCATCATCCAAGGAGCTTGCCGCGGCGTGGCGGCCTTACATCGAAACCTGCATCGAGGCGTTTGGACCCGAGCGCGCGATGTTCGAGAGCAACTTCCCGCCGGACAAGGGCCAGTGCAGCTACCAGGTGATCTTCAACACGTTCAAGCGTATCGCGGCGCCCCTGAGCGAGACCGAGAAGACGGCGTTGTTCTCGCAGACCGCGAGCAATTTCTACCGGCTCGATTTGCCTTAAAGGGATTGGCGCCATGACGAGAACAGGGGCCGGGATGTTGATCCCGGCCCCTGTTCCGTCGTGACCGCTGGGAAGCGTCCTTGAACTGTTTGAACTCTAATTTGCGCCCATCAGCGAGGCCGGACGGCGCTCGCCGGTGGCGACGAAGATCTTCTTGAGCTTGTTGACGACGCGGATCAGGAAGCCGATCATCACGGGATTGGTCTTGCGGCAGAAGGCGATCTTCTTGACGTGGCCTTCGACATGCCATTTGGCATGCGCGCCGTCGCGGAAGAAGATGACGTCGCCTGGGCCGTAGCGCTTCGGCGGCATGCCGTCGCTTTCGAGCACGATCGATCCTTCCATGATCATGATCGTCTCGTCGATATCGTAGTACCAGTTGAAGCGCCCTTCGGTGCAGGCCCAGATGATGGTCGAAGCGGTGCCGTCGGCGCTGGTGGACAGGATGTGCGAGCGCGACACCGGATTGCCTTCGATAATCCAGGACGGCTCGATCGGCCGGAGCTCGAGATCTACATTGCAATGACTGATTTCAATCAATGTGCGCGACATCTGTTTCCTCGGGGGATAAAATATGACCTGCCCGGATCTCGGCCCGGATTGTTCAAAGATGGCGGGAACGCTAGTAGCCGGTTTTTAATTCTTTCTTACGGAGGGCCCGACAATCAGCCGCAAGTTGCAGACGCGAAACGGTTAACGTCGCAATTTCCCTGCAATTTCGCGCACATGAACCCTTCTTTTCCGGGGTGCGACAAAGTGCGCGAAGCGTCTGAAGGAGCCCTGCCGATGCCCCTCACCCCGGAGGTTCTCAAAGCTCACGGCGAGGTCGTCGCCTGGCTCGGCAGCCTCGATGTCTCCTTCGCAACCGAAGAGGAGCCCTGGTTCACCGTTGACGGCATCGAAAGCCCCGGGCAGATCGGCGGTGACCTCCATGAGATGCGGCGGGCGGCGGATGCGCTCGAGGCGACACTCGACGACGAGGACGACGTCAACGAGGCCCGCGAGCGAATCCGCAGGGGCCTCGACCTGCCCGAGGCGAATGATCCGGTCGGTGCGCTCTACGATGCGGTGGCGGCCTCCGACGCCGTCGTGCGGGCCACCGACGGCAGCCCGTTCACGACGTTGTTCAACCGCTTCAGCATCGACAACAGCCCGATGCTGCGCAACCCGGCTGCGTAGTTACTTCGCCCATTCGCCCTTGCGAAACACCGGCACTTTGCTGCCGTCGGCGAGAATGCCGTCGATGTCGGTCTCGGCCGAGCCGATCATCCAGTCGATATGGATCAGGCTCTGGTTGCCGCCTTGCGCGGCGATCTGCTGCGGCGTGAGCTGCGCGCCATTGACGAAGCACTTCGAGTAGCACTGGCCAAGCGCGATGTGCGAGGCAGCGTTCTCGTCGAACAGCGTGTTGTAGAACAACAGTCCGCTCTGCGAGATCGGCGAGGAATGCGGCACCAGGGCCACCTCGCCGAGACGGCGCGCGCCCTCGTCGGTATCGAGCACCTTGTTCAGTACCTCCTCGCCGCGCGAAGCCTTCGCATCGACGATCCTGCCGTCCTCGAAACGCACCGCGATGTTGTCGATCAGCGTGCCCTGGTAGGACAGCGGCTTCGAGCTCACGACATGGCCGTAGACGCGCCGGCAATGCGGCGTGGTGAAGACCTCTTCGGTCGGGATATTGGCGTTGCAGCTGATGCCGTTCTTGGAGAGCGAAGCGCCGCCTTCCCATTCATGGCCGTCGGCGAGCCCGATGGTGAGGTCAGTGCCCGGTCCCGAGTACTGGAGCGCGCGGAAACGCTGGCCGTTGAGCCAGTTGGTGCGCTCGCGCAGCACCGCATTGTGGCTCGCCCAATTGGCCGGCGCGTCGTCGCGATCGACGCGGGACGCCGCGAAGATCGCGTCCGCGAGCTTGCCGATCGCGACCTCTTCAGGATCGTTCGGAAAGACTTGCTTTGCCCAGGATGGGCTTGGATACGCAATGATGTTCCAGTTGGTATCGAAATTGACGATCTTTTCCAGCGCCGGCTGATAGGCCATGGAATTGGCCTTGCTGGCGCGCGCGACCTTGGAAGCATCTTCGCCCGACAGCAGCATCGGATTGTCGCCGACGATGGCGAGACGGGCGGTGTTGTTGGAGAACGCCTTGGCCATGCCCTCGTAGAGCCAGTTGGCGGCGCGATCGAAGCTGTCGTCGTGGCCGTGGCGGTAGCGCGCCAGCGTCATCTCTTCGTCGGAGAGAATGGGCGTCACGATGCCGGCGCCGGCCTTGTAGGCATGCACGGCAATCCGCCGCACCAGCGGCAACGCGATCGCAGGTGCCGTCAAGAGCAGATCCTGGCCCGGCCGCAAGCCCAGGCCCACCTTCACCGCCACCTCGGCCAGCCGGTCGAGCTTCACGGGATCGATGGGAGTGGAGGTGATGCGTTGATCAGTCATGCCGGGTCCTCTGCCGAACGTCTCTTGCTCAATTTAAGTCTAGCATCGCGAGACACAAGTGCGCGAGTGCCTTGCGACACCCCAAAGATACGCAGTTTCGCGCATTTTGGTTTTCAACGCGTTGCCGATTTCAGCACCCGGTCGACCATGGCGGGAGCAAGGCCGAGGTAATTTTTCGGTGATGTCAGCGCCTCGATCGTGGCACGGTCGATTCTGACAGAGACGCGGGCGTCGGAAGACAGCGCGTCCGCCAGCGTAAGACCTTTCTCATTGGCGAGCCGGCAGGCATCATAGACCACGTCATGGGCCTCCTGCCGTCCGATCTGCGGCGCAAGCCCCATCATGACGGCTTCGGCCACGATCAGACCGCGGCTGACGGCGAGATTCTCGTTCATCTTGCTTTCATCCACGATGAGGCCGGCGAGCGCGAATTTCGCCTGGTGCAACGCGCCGGCGGTCAGCACGAAGCTCTCGGGGATCGCCATCCATTCGGCGTGCCAGGGCCCGGTGGCGCGCTCGAAATCCTGCACCATGGCATCCAGCATGAGGCCGGCATGCTGGCGCACCGCCTTGGACGCCGCGAGCATGAGTTCCGAGGAGATCGGGTTGCGCTTCTGCGGCATGGTCGAGGAAGCGCCGCGTCCCTTGACAAAGGGCTCATAGACCTCGGCGAATTCGGTCGAGGCCATGATCATGATGTCGAGCGCGATCTTGCCGAGCGAGCCGGTGACCAGCGCCAGGAAATTCACGGCCTCGGCAAAACCGTCGCGTGCGACGTGCCAGGTCGAAGCGGGGACGCCGAGCCTCAGTTCGGCGCAGAGCGCTTCCTGCACCTCGAACCCCTTGTCGCCGAGCGAGGCCAGCGTGCCGGCGGCACCGGCGAACTGACCGACCAGGACGCGCGGCTTCAACTCACTGATCCGCTCGGCGTGGCGGTCGAACATCGCGAGCCAGATCGCGGTCTTGTAGCCGAAGGTGACCGGCAGCGCCTGCTGGAGATGGGTGCGGCCCGCCATCGGCGTGTCGCGGTAGCGCCTCGATAGATCGGCGAGGATCTTGCGCAAGCCCGCGATGTCCCGTTCGACGATCTCAAGCCCTGCGCGCAGTTGCAACACCACGGCGGTGTCCATGATGTCCTGCGTGGTCGCACCCCAATGCACATAGCGGCCGGCATCGCCGCATTGCTTCACCATCTGATGCACCAGCGGCAGGATCGGATAGCCGACGACATCGGTCTCCTGCCGCAACAGGTCGAAATCCAGCGCGGCAACATCGGTCCGCGCGGCGATCTGATCGGCCGCGTCCTGCGGAATCACTCCGCATCTCGCTTCCGCCTTCGCCAGTGCCACCTCGACCTCGGCATAGCGCGCGACCGTCGCGATATCGGAAAACACCTCCCGCATCTGCGGCGTGCCGAAGGCATCGCGGAACAGCATGGAATCGAGCACGGTGGTCGACGCATGAAAAGCGGGCATGGGCGTTTCTTCGTGGTTGGTGTTTTGTGTGAGGGCAGCTTACGCACACGGAACTGTTCGGCAATGGACATTCACTATTCGTCACACATTCGATGCCGTCGCGAAGGCCAGGACAACGTCGGCAGCTGCCGCACGCCATTGCCTCAACACCGTCATTGCGAGGAGCCCTTGCGACGAAGCAATCCACGCTGGCTCCGCGGCGGCAGGCTGGATTGCTCGCAACGACGTGAGGAAATCGCGACAATCCCGCCGAAACGGCTTTATTCTAATCCAGGTTGCATTCCTCCCCGTAAACTGCATGCCTGCCATCACGCGATCGTGGTGAACCGGGCAGGCCCCTCGGCGGACTCACAGACATCAGCCGAAATCCGTTTTGCTTTCATTATTGCCCGATGTTGCCTTGAGGTCTGAGTTTTCGACGTGCAGTTTCTGTTCCGGGATCACCTGCTCGATACCGACTTGCGCGAGCTGAGCCGCGAGCAGGTTCCCGTTGCCGTGGAGCCACAGGTCTTCGATCTCGTCGTCCACCTCATGGAGAACCGCGATCGGGTGGTCAGCAAGGACGAGCTGATCGACAAGATCTGGCACGGGCGCAGCGTCTCCGAATCCACGCTGACCAGCCGGATCAATGCGGCACGCAAGGCGGTCGGAGACAGCGGCGCGAGCCAGGCGCTGATCCGCACCATCTCACGCAAGGGTTTTCGTTTCGTCGGCGACGTCGAAACCAAGCGTGGGGCAACCGCGCCGGAATCCGATTTCGAAGCGAAGCTTCTACGGGCCCCGCTGCCGCTACCGGACCGCCCCGCGATCGCGGTGCTGCCCTTCACCAACATGAGCGGCGACCGCGAGCAGGATTATTTCTCGGACGGAATCAGCGAGGACATCATCACCGCGCTGTCGAAGCTGCGCTGGTTCTTCGTCATCGCGCGCAACTCCTCCTTCGTCTACAAGGGCCGCGCGGTGCACATGAACGAGGTCGCGCGCGAGCTCGGCGTGCGCTACGTGCTCGAAGGCAGCGTGCGGCGGAGCGGCGATCGCGTGCGTATCTCCGCGCAGCTCAACGACGTCTCGACCGGCAGCCATCTCTGGGCCGAACGCTACGACCGCGAGCTTGCCGACATCTTCGCGGTGCAGGACGAGATCACCGAGGCGATCGTCGCCGCGATCGAGCCGCAGCTCTATACCGCCGAGAGTTTTCGCGCCCAGCAGAAGCCGCCGGGAAGCCTGGATGCCTGGGACCTTGTGATGCGCGCATTGTCGCATTACTGGCGCATCACCCGCGAGGACAATGCCGCCGCGCAAGGACTGCTCGAAGAGGCCGTCGCGCTCGATCCCGCCTATGGCAAGGCACTCGGCCTGCTCGCAACCAGCCACATCTTCGGCGCGCATATGGGCTGGTCCGACATGGCCCCGACCGTGCCGGTCGCCGAGCGCGCCGCGCTCGCGGCGGTGGAGGCCGATCGCGAAGATGCCTGGGCTCATCATGGTCTGGCGTATGCTTATCTATTCCGCCGCCGCTTCGACGACGCGCTGGCGGAGTTCGAACTGGCGCTGAACCTCAATCCGAACTTTGCGATGGCGCACGCCTTCTATGGCGTGACGCTGTGCTACGCGGGACGATGGCAGAACGGCGATGTCGCGGCGCGCCGCGCGCTGCGGCTGAGCCCGCGCGACCCGCTCGCAGCAATCTATTGCGGCGTCGCGGCCTATGCCCGGTTCATCGGCCGCGATTACGAAGGCGCCGCACAGATGGCGCGCGAGTCGATGCGGCAGCGCGCCGATTTCGTCGGCGCGCATCGCGTGCTGACGGCCGCCGCCGGTATGTCAGGGGATTCCGCGCGCGCGGCTTCCGCCTTGGAAGGCTTGCGCCGCGCCCAGCCCGGCATCTCGCTGGCCTGGATCACACGCGAGCTGCCGATGCTGCGGGACGAGGATCGCGAGCATTATCTCGAGGGATTGCGGCGCGCGGGGATGAGGTAGCTAATTTCTCGTCTCCCGCTTGCGGGAGAGGAGAAGGGCGCCGCTACTCCTGCATCATCTCGCCGCTGCCGCCGAATTCGGCCGGGAAATCCTTGAGCTTGGGCAGTCCGTCGCGCATTGGCAGCACCGTCTCGGCGTAATTGACGTGGACGCCTGGTGCAAACGCGAGGGTGGGGATGGTGGCAGTGAAGACGTCGATCAGGCCGAGCGGCGGATGGTTGGTCATGAGATGACCGCCGCACTTCTTGCAATATTTGCGCTGGCTGAGCGGCGTCTTCGCAAAGGTCTCGACATTCTCTGCACCTTCGCTGATGCGCACGGCTTCGGGCTTCCACAGGCTGAAGGCGTTCACCGGACCGCCCGACCACGAGCGGCACGAGCTGCAATGGCAATAGCCCATCGCCTCCGGTGCACCTGTGACCTCGATCGTGACTGCGCCACAGAAGCAGTTTCCAACATGTTTCATTAGGTCGTCTCCGTTGATGATGGTTTAGATTCCTCCCCCCGCTCCTGTTTGCCGAGAACTCGGCAAAAACGAATGCGGGGTCGCCACGAGCTTTGCTCGCACTGATAGCGTCGGGGTGAGGGGGATTCACCTCGAGAAACGTTGAAGGTTGCGTCCGGCACGATCCGTTACGCGCCTCGGCGCCGCCGCGCATCCTCCTTTCGGCGGACGCGACGGAACGACGCGCAAGCTATACCGACTTGCGCCAGGGAATAAGCATCGACACCCGTTGTTTGTACTGCCGGTACTCGTCGCCGAAGAGATCGACGAGGTCGTGCTCCTCCAGCGCGATGCCGACGAAGATGTAGGCCGTGGTCACGGCGGCGAACAGCAGATGGCCCGCGGTCATGACCGGCGCCGCCCAGAACGCGATGATGAAGCCGAGATAGATCGGATGACGGACAAACTTGTAGAGCAGCGGCGTCTTGAATCGCGGCGGCGACGCCTCCTTGCCGACGAGATGATTGGTCACCTGATGCAAGCCGAACAGCTCGAAGTGATTGATGATGAAGGTCGAGGTGAACACCAGGACCCAGCCCGCCAGCGACAGCGTGACGATCGTCACAGCGATATCCGGATTCGCGACGTCCCATATGACCGTGGGCAGCGGACGCCACTGCCAGAACAGGAGGAGCAATGACAGGCTCGCAAACAGCACATAGGTGCTGCGCTCGACCGGCTTGGGGACGTACTGCGTCCACCAGGCCTTGAATTGCCGGCGCGCCATTACGCTGTGCTGGACCGCAAACAGGGCCATCAGGAGCAGATTGATGATGATGGCCTCGGCCACGGGCGTGTCGGTCCCGGTATCGATGGTCTTCGGCACCACCAGCCCCATGACGAAACCGATGGCGTAGAGAATGGTGATGAAAAACACGAGATACGCCGCAATTCCGTACAGAAAGGCGATGAACTTGAAAATGCGTGAGCCCGCAACCGGGCCGATAGGATGAACCTGATGATCAATTTGGGTCATAAACAGCTCCGTTGTGCCAAAACGCCGGCACTTCATTGGTCGCTGCACCATGCCGCACCGGAGGTCCCAAGACTTTCGCGGACGGTTGATTTTCGCCTGAGACGACTTTGATTTTTGCTTGAGACGACAAAAACGTGCGATTTTGCTTTGAAAACAACGTGCTCGACGGCGACCTGCGGGAACTCACTTGCAGCGGAGCCGCTGTGCCGTTGCAGCCGCAGGTGTTCGATCTCCTGCTCTATCTGGTGGCGCAGCGCACGCGTGTGGTCAGCAAGGATGACCTGATCAGCCAGATCTGGAGCGATCGGATCATCTCGGATTCCGCCCTGAACAGCCGGATCAACGCCGCCCGCAAGGCGCTCGGCGACGATGGCGCAAGCCAGCGGCTGATCAAGACCATTCCGCGCAAGGGTTTTCGTTTCGTCGGCGAAGTCCGGGAAGAAGTGGCAGCCACGACTGCGCCCGCGCAGCCCGTCGCTGCCCTGCCGCGCGTCCTGACGGACCGTCCGGCGGTCGCGGTGCTCGCTTTCGAGAACATGAGCGGCGATCCCGCACAGGACTATTTCGGCGACGGCATCAGCGAGGACATCCTCACCGCGCTGTCGAAGCAGCGCTGGTTCATGGTGATCGCCCGCAACTCGTCCTTTACCTACAAGGGACGCGCGGTCCACATCCGGCAGATTGCCGAGGAACTGGGCGTCCGCTACGTCGTCGAAGGCAGCGTGCGCAAGTCGGACAACCGGGTGCGCATCACCGCGCAGCTCAACGACGCCACGACGGGCAGCCATCTCTGGGCCGAGCGCTACGACCGCGAGCTGGTCGACGTGTTCGCCGTGCAGGACGAGATCACGAATGCGATCGCTGCGGCGATCGAGCCGCAGATCCATGCGGCGGAAAGTTTTCGCGCCCATCGCAAGCCCCCCGCGAGCCTGGATGCCTGGGATCTCCTGATGCGGGCGCTGTCGCATTACTGGCGCGTGACGCGGCGGGATCACGAGACCGCACGGGCGCTGCTGGAACGCGCGGTGGGGATCGACCCGAACTACGGCCAGGCGCTGTCGGTGCTCGCGGCGAACCACATGTTCGGCGTGCATCTCGGCTGGGCCGAGCTTGCCATGGTGGCGCCAGCGGCGGAAGCCGCCGCGCTCGCCGCGGTGCGCTGCGACCATGAGGATGCCTGGGCGCACGCCGCGCTCGGCAGCGTCTACTTCTCGACGCGAAGACTTGCCGACGCACTGTCCGAGTTCGAGCAGGCGCTCGCACTCAATCCGAACTTCTCGCTGGCGCAGGGCTATTACGCACTGGCGCTGTCCTATGCCGGGCGGCCGAAGGATTCATTCGAGGCAGCGCAGAGGGCAATGCGGCTGTCGCCGCGCGATCCATCCCTGGCGATCTATCACGGCATCGCCGGCTATGCCCGCTTCACCGAGCGGCGCTATGCCGAGGCCATCGCGCTCGCGCGCGAGGCAATCCGTCATCGCGGCGACCTTACCGGCGCCTACCGCGTGCTCGCGGTTTCTGCCGGCATGACCGGAGACGGCGTGCTTGGGGAGATGGCGCTGGGCGAGCTCCGCCGCACCCAGCCCAACATCTCGCTGCACTGGATTTCGACGCAATTGCCATGGGCCAATGAGGCCGACCGCGAGCACTATCTGGAAGGATTCCGGCGGGCGGGCTTGCGCTAGACGATCCTCACGCCGGGTCCGCGTCGCGCTTGCGGCGCAGATGGACGGATCGCGCGGCGCTGCGGCGCCGGATTGGCTGCCAAACGCCATAACAGGACGCGCTGTACATTTTTTGTGCGAACACTGTCGAGACTTTCATCTTGCGGCGCCGAACGAGACTGTGTGAGCCTCGATCCCGGATGGGGACTGGGATGGGCCGGCCATAGCTTTGCGCGCCATGACGTGCGAAGCGTTTGCGGCTGGTCTCGCTTGAGAAAGATACGACATGTCAAAACGAGTGTTGCTTGGTGTCCTCCTGGCTTGCGGTCTCGCGGCCCCGGCGCTGGCGCAAGACCCGAAAGCGGGTGGAGCGATCAATGCCGTGATTCAGCCCGAGCCGCCCGGCCTGATGCTGGCGATGGTCCAGAACGGCCCGGTGCAGATGGTGTCGGGCAACATTTTCGAAGGCCTGCTTCGCTACAGCCCCAAGCTCGAACCGCAGGCCGAGCTCGCCGAGAGCTGGAGTGTCAGCGAGGACGCAAAAACCTACACATTCAAGCTCAGGAAGGGCGTGACCTGGCATGACGGCAAGCCCTTCACCGCCGCCGACGTGCTGTTCTCGCTCGAGATGCTGAAACAGACCCACGCGCGTGCCCGCAACAATCTGGCGCAGGTCGACAAGGTCGAGGCTCCCGACGACTACACGGTGGTGTTCACGCTGAAGCAGCCGTTCGGCCCGTTCCTGGGCATCTTCGAGGTCGGCTCAATGCCGATGGTACCCAAGCATCTTTATGAAGGCACCGACTGGAAGACCAATCCCTACAATAACGCCCCTGTCGGCACCGGCCCCTTCATGTTCAAGGAATGGCAGAAGGGCTCTTTCATCCGCCTGGTCAAGAACCCGAACTATTACGAGAAGGGCAAGCCCTATCTCGACGAGATCTACTGGCAGATCATTCCCGATGCCGCGGCGCGCTCGGTGGCGTATGAGACCGGCAAGGTCGACGTGCTGCCCGGCGGCTCGGTCGAGAATTTCGACGTGCCCCGGCTCTCCAAGCTGAAGGACACCTGCGTCACCGGCGCCGGCTGGGAGTTCTTCTCGCCGCTGGCCTGGCTGTGGCTCAACAACCGGCAGGGTCCGCTCGCCGACAAGCGGGTGCGGCGGGCGGTCATGTTTGCGATCGACCGCGAGTTCGCCAAGGACGTGATCTGGAACGGGCTCGGCAAGGTCGCAACCGGCCCGTCGGCCTCGACCATCAAATACTACACCGACGACGTGCCGAAGTACCCTTACGATCCCGCCAAGGCCAAGGCGCTGCTGAAGGAAGCCGGCTACAAGGGCGAGAAGATCCGCCTTCTGCCGCTCGCCTATGGCGAGACCTGGCAGCGCTGGGGTGAAGCCGTGAAGCAGAACCTCCAGGACGTCGGCATGAACATCGAGACCATCGCCACCGACGTCGCCGGCGGCAACCAGAAGATCGGCGACTGGGACTACGACATCGCCTTCACCTACCTCTACCAGTACGGCGACCCCGCGCTCGGCGTCGGCCGCAATTACGTCTCCAGCGCGATTGCCAAGGGCCAGGTGTTCAACAACGTCGAGGGTTACTCCAACGCTGAGATCGACAAGCTGTTCGCCGAGGGCGCGGTGGCAACGCCGGACTCCAAGCGCAAGGAGATCTACGAGAAGGCGCAGAAGATCCTGGTCGAGGACGTGCCGGTGGCCTGGATGCTCGAGCTGCAATTCCCGACCATCATGCGCTGCAAGGTCAAGAACCTGATCACCACCGGGATCGGAGTCAACGACGGCTTCAAGGATGCATGGCTGGACAAGTGAGAGCTGCCGCCGTCACCTCTCCCCGCTCGCGGGGAGAGGGGATCGCTCCATCTCTGTCGCTCCAGGTCACATCACCGATATGATCCTCTAGATGCTCTCCTTTGTCGCTCAGCGTGTCGCGAAGGGCGTGATCGTCCTGCTTGCGATCGTCGTCCTCAATTTCTTCCTGATCCGGCTCGCGCCCGGCGATCCCGCCGTCGTGATGGCGGGCGAGGCCGGCGCCAGCGACCAGATCTTCGTCCAGCAGCTCAGGGAGAAGTTCGGCCTGGACAAGCCGATGCCCGAGCAGCTCTTCATCTACGTCAAGGGCATTGCTACCCTCGATCTCGGCTTCTCCTTCCGCCAGCAGGCACCGGTCGCGAAGCTGATCGGCGAGCGGCTGCCCGCGACATTGCTGCTGACGCTGACGGCGTTTGCGATCTCGCTCGTGCTCGGCGTTCTCTTCGGCACCTTCGCCGCGCGCTTTGCCGGAACCTTTCTCGACACCGCGATCACCGTCTTCGCCCTGATATTCTACGCAATGCCGATCTTCTGGGTGGCGCTGATGGGCATCCTGCTGTTTTCGGTCACCATGGATTGGCTGCCGAGCTTCGGCTACGAGACCGTCGGCGCCAACCTTTCCGGCCCTGCCCATGTGGTCGACGTCGCAAGGCACCTGATCATGCCGGCGATGACGCTCGGCCTGTTCTTCATGGCGACCTACACCCGCATGACGCGCGCCTCGATGCTGGAGGTGAAGCGTCTCGACTTCGTCAAGACCGCGCGCGCCAAAGGCCTGTCCGACGCCGTGATCCAGCGTCGCCACGTCCTGCGCAATGCGCTGCTCCCCGTCGTGACGCTCGCCGGCGTCCACTCCGGCACCCTGATCGGCGGCGCCGTCATCACCGAGACCGTGTTCGCCTGGCCCGGCATCGGACGCCTGATGTACGACGCCCTGCTCCAGCGCGACTACAATCTGCTGCTCGGGGTCTTCGTGATCTGCTCCGCCATGGTCCTGATCTTCAACCTCATTACCGACCTGGTCTATCGCCTGGTCGACCCGCGCATCGAATTCACCACATGAAACAGTTCTGGAAATCGATGTTGAGGAGCCCGAGCGGCGTCATCGGGCTCATCATCCTGCTCCTTGCGATCTCAGTCGCCTTGTTCGGTCCGATGCTGTTCCCGAACTCGCCCTGGCGCATGGTGCAGCGGCCGTTCCTGCCGCCGTTCACGCTCGCGACCGTGCCGCTCGGCACCGATGCACTCGGCCGCGACGTGTTCGCCGGCATGATCTTCGGCGCACGCGTCTCGCTGCTCGTCGGCATGGTCTCCACCCTGGTGGCGCTGGTCGTCGGCGTTCCGATCGGCGCCATGGCCGGCTATTTCGGCGGCAGGGTCGACGACGCCCTGATGCGTTTCACCGAGTTCTTCCAAACCATTCCGAGCTTTGCGCTCGCGATCGTCCTGGTCGCGATCCTGCAGCCCTCGATCTATTCGATCGTCGCCTCGATCGCGCTGGTAAGCTGGCCGCCGGTCGCGCGCCTCGTCCGCGGCGAGGTGCTGTCGTTGCGCACGCGGGAGTACGTCCAGGCCGCGGTGGTCACGGGCCAGAGCAACACCTGGATCATCCTGCGCGAAATCCTGCCGAACACGCTGTCGCCGGTGATCGTGCTGGCTTCGCTGATGGTGGCGACCGCGATCCTGCTGGAATCCTCGCTGGCGTTCCTCGGCCTCGGCGATCCCAATCTGATCTCCTGGGGCTACATGGTCGGTGCCGGCCGCACCGTGATCCGCCAGGCCTGGTGGATCACCGTGTTTCCCGGCGTCGCGATCCTGATCTCGGTGCTCGGGCTCAATTTGATCGGCGAAGGCCTCAACGACGCGCTCAATCCGCGGCTGTCGCGGGAGGGCCGCTGATCATGACCGCACCGCCCGCCGTCTCCGTCAAGAATCTGCGGATCGCATTGCCCAAGGGCGCCGAGCGTCCCTTCGCGGTCGACGGCATCTCGCTCGATTTGCGGCCCGGCAAGATCGTTTGCGTGGTCGGCGAATCCGGCTCCGGCAAGTCGATGTGCGCGCATGCGCTGATGGGCCTGTTGCCGGACACGGTCACCGTCACCTCCGGCGAGATCCAGTTCGAAGGACGCGACCTGCTCAAACTCGACGACGAATGCTGGCGCGATCTGCGCGGCCGCCGGCTTGCGATGATTTTTCAGGAACCGATGACCGCGCTCAATCCGTTGATGCGGATCGGCGACCAGATGGCGGAGATGTTCGAGGCGCACGGGCTGCTCACGCCGAGGGAGCGGCGCGCAAAGGCGCTATCGCTGGCGCGCGAAGTCGGCCTCCCCGACCCCGAGCGCATCGTGCGCGCCTATCCGCACCAGCTCTCCGGCGGCCAGCGCCAGCGCGCCATGATCGCGATGGCGCTCGCGCTCGAACCGGCGGTGCTGGTTGCGGACGAGCCGACCACCGCGCTCGACGTCACCACGCAAGCGCAGATCCTGAAACTGATCCGCAACCTCCAGCGCAATCGCAACATGGCGGTGATGTTCATCACCCATGATTTCGGCGTGGTCGCCGACATCGCCGACCAAGTCGTGGTGTTGCGCCATGGCAAGGTGGTCGAGGAAGGCCCCGCCTCGGCGGTCTTCAACGCGCCGCAACACGACTACACCAAGGCGCTGCTCGCCGCCGTGCCCTCGATGGACCCACCCGCCCGCAGCCCCCTGGACGACCAGGCCAAGGCGGTCGAGGTGATCGGACTGGACAAGACCTACGTCACCTCGGGCGGCTGGTTTCGCGAGGACCGCCGCGTCGATGCCGCGCGCGGGGTTAATTTCAACATCCTCAAAGGCGAGACGCTCGGCCTGGTCGGCGAATCCGGTTCTGGCAAATCGTCGGTGGCCCGCCTTGTGATGCGGCTGATCGAGGCCGACCGCGGCACCGTGCGGATCGGCGAGACCGATCTCACAAAGCTCGCGGGCAAGGCGCTACGCGCCGAGCGCCCTCGCATCCAGATGATCTTCCAGGATCCGTTCGCTTCGCTCAATCCGCGCCGCAAGGTCGGTCATATCATCGCCGACGGCCCGATCGCGGCCGGCACCGATCCGAAAGTGGCGTTCGACCGCGCCCGCGATCTCCTCAAGATGGTCGGGCTCGATGCCGGCGCGCTCGAACGCTATCCGCATGAATTCTCCGGCGGCCAGCGCCAGCGCATCGGCATTGCGCGCGCGCTCGCGCTCGAGCCCGAGATCATCGTCGCGGACGAGGCCGTCTCCGCGCTCGACGTCTCCGTGCAGGCGCAGGTCCTAAGGCTGCTCGAAGACCTCAAGGCCCGCCTCGGCCTCTCGATGCTGTTCATCACCCACGACCTGCGAGTCGCAGCGCAAATCTGTGACCGCATCGCCGTGATGCAGCGCGGCGTCATCGTCGAGCTGAAGCCGACCGCGCAGCTGTTCGCCGCGCCCGAGCATGCCTATACACGCGAATTGCTCGCAGCAGTCCCGGGGCAGAGAGAGCGCGCGCCGGCGTAAGTCAGCCGACCGCGGTTTCTACTTCGTTCGAGGATTCGTGTTGTTCCAGGTGGGGACTGAGTTTGTTACGCCGACGGAGGGCTGGTTGGACGTTCCGATCGACGGCGCCGTCACGGTCCCGACGGTCTGCCCGGAACTTCCGATGGTCCCTTGCTGAACCGGCGCTCCGGTGCGTCCGCTCGTGCTGCCTGGTGTACCCGTCCCCGATGTTTGTGCGTTTACAGCAAGTGGCGCGGCGGCCAATCCGAGAGCAATAAGTGCAGCAATGGTGCGTTTTGTTCTTGTCATGGCTGATCCTTTCGGGCGCGGTCTCTCAATCGCAATGCCGTTCGTCGAGGCGACCGTGCACTGACTGACCTTACAACTCCACGCGCGAGAAAATGTGCCGCAGTGCCATCATCCCGTGGGCTCAACTCTTCATCACGATGCTACGAAGCGGTCCCCGCCGAACGGATGCGCCGTGCCATCGGCGCATCGCTGAAGGTACCCCGTTCCACCTCAGGAACGGAATAGTCACGGGCTTTTTATCCCTCGTGACCGCCCGCATGGCTGCAAAGCCGAAGCCGGCACCCCACATCCGCATGAAATGATTTCCATCATGTGATGGTGGATTGAAGATCTAATTGGAGCCGACATGGGCCAGATTATTCAGTTTGTCTCGAAATCCGAGCGCGAGCGCATTCGCCTCATCCAGGAAGCGCGCGCGATCTACGACAGCATCTTCCCGCCGACTGATCCGATGAGCGAGAGATCAGGCGGAGCCGCCGCACGTCGCAGCGACGGGGGCAACCTCGCGTGATCAAAATCATCGCCGTGCTCTGCAACCTCGCCTCTCCGGCGAACTGTCATGAGCAGACCGTCACCACATCCGACCTCGCCGACGTCTCGATGCAATCTTGCCTGATGGGCGCGCCGCAACTCGCCGAATGGATGAACCAGCATCCGGCCGAGCGCCTCGCCGGGTGGCGCTGCGTGATCGGCCAACAGGCCGGGCGGGGAATTTAGGATCGGACGGGCTCTCCCTGAACGATCCGCAATGTCTGGTCCACCGCCATGATCATTGCTGGTCGCACTTTATCATCTTCTTTGGCCTTGCGACCGTCACAGGTGACCGGCATTGGCTCGCCAGACAGGCGCGCCTACCTGACCGGCGGGTTGGTGTTGCTCCAGGTCGGGACTGCGTTGGTCACGCCGACCGACGGCCAGTTATACGTACCGACCGACGGCGCCGTGACCGTCCCGACCGACTGTCCGCTCGACCCGTAGGCTCTGGGCTGTGCTGCCAACGATCCGGCGCTCCCATAGCTCGGAGCCACCACGCCGGTGCTGTAAGCTCGGCTTGACCGGTGCTTCTTGGCCTCAGCCGCGATCGGCGCGGCAAGCAACCCGACGGTGACTAGGGCGGCAATGGCGGGTTTGATGCTTGTCATGGCTGATCCCTTCATTCGCTGTGGGCCCCTTGCCATCTGTTCATTCAGCCGCGGATTTCCATAGGCAGCCGTTCATAACTCCGTGCGCGGGCGGAGGCGCCGGGGAGCGGTCGCACGACTAGCACGCCCGCTCGCGTGCCTCGCCTTCGGATGGACCCGAATCAGCGCTAGTGCATTCACCTCATCGACTTCGTGTATTGAGGCGACATGACCGGTCCCGAACTGAAGCAACTCCGCAACGATCTCTCGGAGGTCCTCGAGCGCAAGCTCACCGCGGCCGACATGGCCCGGCTTTGCGGATTGCCGGAGAAGGGCGGCGCCGACACCATCCGGCGCTGGGAAGTGAGCGGCCCGACACCGTCGGCGACCAAGGTGCTGCGCGTGCTCGCGATGGCGAGCGAGCGCTATCCGATCCTGGAGAAGTTCGACGTCTTCGATCGTCATGACGTGCGCGAGGAAGACCGGCCCGCAAAGCGCGCTGCATTCCGCGAACAGATGCGCGATGAGGCGCGGCGCCGTCTTGGTTAATGAGATGCGCGCGCAAGTTACCCTGATAACGCCGAGTTAAGCTTTCCTTCAGCACTTCTTAAGCCGACATTAAGCACAAAAATCATTTACAGCCCAATAAGTTACGTTGGCTGCCGCTGTGCCATGGATGTGACAGCATTTTCGTCAAAAGCGAGCTATCTGCAAACCAACGACGGCGCGGAAAGCGCGACTGCCGGGGACTTAAGTGTTGGAGTTTGGACTATGAAGAAGATTCTGTTTGCGACCGTTGCGCTGCTCGTGGTGGGCGCTGCCGCACCGGCGGTCGGTGCCGATCTCGGTAACCGCAACTATTATAAGGCGCCCGCGCCCGCCTATGCCGCCCCGATTTACAACTGGACCGGCTTCTATATCGGCGGCCATGTCGGCGGCGCGTTCTCCAGCGACAACAATTTCAGCGGCCTCTCCACCGGCAATAACGGCAACGGCCGTTTCCTCGGCGGTCTGCAGGCCGGTGCGGACTGGCAGTTCAACCCGAACTTCGTTGTCGGCGTCGAAGGCCAGTATTCCTGGCTCTCCGGCAGCGTCGGCGCGGTGTTCCCAGCCGGCGTCGCCTACACCAACGACCAGCGCGGTCTCGGCTCGATCACCGGCCGCGTCGGCTACACCTGGGGTCCGGGCCTGCTCTACGTGAAGGGCGGCTACGCCTATTCCGACAACAACGAGAAGGTGACCGTCGGCGGCGTGCCGACCGGCTTCATCATCAGCGGCGACCACCGCAACGGCTACACCGTCGGCGCCGGCCTCGAATACATGTTCGCGCCGAACTGGTCAGCCAAGGCCGAGTACCAGTACTACAATTTCGGCGACGCCCACTTCACCGCGGGCCCGCTGGCGGGAACCGGCAACTTCACCACCGACGACCACACCATCAAGGCGGGCGTCAACTACCGCTTCAACTGGGCCAACTCGGCGGTCGCGCGCTACTGAACGGTTATCAAAGCCTTATCATGATGAAGGGCCGGCATCGTTGCCGGCCCTTCTTTTTTCGCTGTGCGGAACGCAACGCAACCAATTGAGCAACTTGCGATTTTTTAACCTGCCCCGAGGATACTCCGCCGCGAAAACATAAAGATCATGCGTGGGGGAATTTCGATGGCGATCCGTCTGGGCCTTGGCCGTTTGCTTGGTGGTATCCGGCCTCGTTTCAAAATGCCGACATGGGGCGTGCGCGGCAGCCTGTTCACGGCCTTCGCAGTGATCGCGGGCATGGGTCTCGTGATCGCGGCCGGCGCCGGCTTCGTCTTCAACCATCTCGGCAGCACTATGATGGACCTGAGCGGCCGCGATATCCCCCGCCTTTCCGCAAGCCTTCAACTCGCATCGCAAAGCGCAACGCTCGCGGCGCAGGGGCCGGGCCTGCTGGCGTCGCCGTCCGACGAGGCGCTGAACGAACGCACCAAGAAGGTGCAGGAGATCCAGCAGCTTGCCATGGCCAAGCTTGGCGAGATCATCGAGCTCGGCGCCGACAAGCAGATCGCAACCGCGTTGCGCGACACCGCCAAGAGCATCGACGAGGCGACCCAGAGCCTGGTGTCAGCCGCGCGCGAGCGGCTCGATACCGGCGCGCTGCATGACAAGCAATATGAAGCACTCCGCAAGGCGCAGCTCACCTTCGTCGGTGCGGCCGGTCCTGCCATGCTGGATGCGCAGACGCGTCTGAACGCGATCCTCGGTGCGGCGGAAGTTTCCGCTGACGATGCCACCGAAGCCGCCCGCACCGTCTCCCAGGTCGCGACCATCTCCGCCAACGGCAATCTGATGGCCGCCGACATGATGGCGGCGCTGTCGGCCAACAACAGCGATACGCTGGAGGCGATCGAGAAGGAGTTCAAGGCGACGCGCGACCGTGTCAAGTCGAACCTCGAGGACCTGCCGAACATGGCCTCGATGCAGGCGGTGCGCGACACCGTGCAAAAGCTGTTCGCCTTCGGCGAAGGCAAGTCCGGCGTGTTCAAGATCCGCCAGAAAGAGCTCGACGCGATCGACTACGGCCAGACCATCCTGGACGAGACCCGCAAGCTCAATGTCGGCCTCGGCATCAGCGTGCAGCAGCTGGTCGAGGGTGTGCAGAAGGAGACCAACGCGTCGACCTTCCAGGCGCGGCAGGAGATCTCGCTCGCGACCACCGCGATGCTGGCGCTCGGCGCACTGACGCTGGTCGGCTCGGCGCTGTTCGTCTGGCTCTATGTCGGCCGCAACATCCTGCGCCGCATTCGCGAGCTTCAACGCGCCATGCAGTTGCTCTCGGCCGGCGACCTTGACACCGAGATCGTCCGCTCCCGGCAGAACGACGAGATCGGCGCGATGAAGGAAACGCTGACGGTGTTCCGCGACAGCATGATTGAAGCCCGGGCGCTTGCGAGCGAGCAGGACAGGGATCGCATCGCCAAGGCCGAGCGTGCGGCGCAGATGGAGGCGAAGATCGCCGGGTTCGAGAGTACGGTGCGCTCCGCACTCGACAATCTCGCGCAGTCGGCCAATTCGATGCAATCGACCGCGCAGAGCATGTCGACCACGGCAGACCAGTCCAACGCGCTGGTGAACGCGGTTGCCTCCGCAGCCGAAGAGACCTCGGTCAACGTGCAGACCGTATCGTCAGGCACCGAGCAGCTCTCGTCCTCGATCGAGGAAATCAGCAAGCAGGTCGTCACCTCGGCCGCGATCGCCAGGAAGGCGGTCGACGAAGCGGGGGCGACCGACGCCACCGTGCAGAGCCTCGCCGACAGCGCGAGCCGCATCAGCGTGGTGGTCGACCTGATTCAGACCATCGCCTCGCAGACCAATCTGCTGGCGCTCAACGCCACCATCGAGGCGGCGCGCGCGGGCGAAGCCGGCCGCGGCTTCGCGGTGGTCGCCTCCGAGGTGAAGAGCCTCGCGAGCCAGACCGCCAAGGCCACGGAGGAGATCCGTAGCCAAATCGCCAGCATGCAGTCAGTGACGACGTCGGCGGTCGGCGCCATCCAGGGCATCGGCCGGATCATCGGCGAGATCAACGACGTCACTACGACGATCGCCGCCGCCGTCGAGGAACAGGGCGCGGCGACACGCGAGATCGCCCGCAACATCCAGCATGCGGCCGGCGGCACCAGCGAGGTTTCCAGCAACATCGTCGGCGTCTCCACGGCTTCGGCGGAAGCCGGCGCAGCGGCGAACGAAGTGCTCGGCGCCTCCGACGCGCTCCGCCGCGAAGCCGACATGCTGCGCGGAGAGATCGACGCGTTCCTCAACAACATGCGGGCTGCGTAAGGCGCCGTTCCGTAGCCCGGAATGACCGCTATGCGGGCCGCGCCAGCGTTCTTTTTCGGCTGGCGCGCCGTGACGGGCGGGTTTAAGCCGGTAGGATGAACGCAAAGACCGACACCGTGCAGTCCTCCGCCGACGCCCTGCGCTATCCCTGGGAACAGCATCCCGGCCCCGAACAGGTCGTCGAGGTGAAGCCAGGCGTGTTGTGGGCGCGGCTGAAGCTGCCGTTCCGCCTCAACCATGTGAACATCTACCTGCTCGCCGATGGTGACGGCTATGCCATGATCGATGCCGGCTTCGGCAATGAGGAGACGATCGAAGCCTGGACGAAGCTGTTCGACGGGCCGCTGAAGGGCGTCAACATCACGCGCCTGATCGTGACCCATTCCCATCCCGATCATGTCGGTCTGGCCGGGTGGATCGTCGAGCGGTTCAACTGCCCGCTCGTGATGTCGCAGGTCGAATATCTGCAATCGGTCTATCACCAGAACCGCGGCACCGAGGAGCGGCAGGAAGCGCAGCGGCTGTTCTTCCGCCGCCATGGCATGGACGAGTCGCTCACCGAAAAACTGCTCGGCCGCGGTCAGGACTATCTCAAGCGCGTCTCGGTGCTGCCGCCGTCCTACCGCCGCATCTCGCATGGCGAGGACGTCGTGATCGGCACGCGCCGCTTCAAGGTGATCACCGGCGGCGGTCACGCACTCGACCAGGTGATGCTGTACTGCGCCGACGACAAGCTGTTCCTCTCGGCCGACCAGGTGCTGAGCAAGATCTCGCCGAACGTCAGCGTGTGGGCGGTCGAACCCGACCAGAACTCGCTCGGCGAATATCTGGCCTCGCTCGCCAGCCTCACCACGACTCTCCCCTATGACGTGCTGGTGCTGCCTGGCCACGGCGTGCCGTTCTACGGGCTCAAGACCCGCATCAAGCAGCTCGCCGATCACCATGAGGAGCGCTGCCGCCTGATCGCGGAAGCCTGCCGCGAGGTGCCGCAGACCTCGCGCGCCCTGGTGCCCGTGGTGTTTAACAAGCACGTTCTGGACGAACATCAGATGGGTTTCGCTGCCGGCGAACTGGTCGCCCACGTCAATTACATGATCGTCGAGGGCCGGCTGACGGCCGAGACGCAGGACGGCGTGTTGCAGTTCAGGACGACCTGAGCGCTGACTTCAATTCAGCGGATGGTGCAGAGCAACATTGCATCTCGCGCGAACTTGATCCGGATCAAGTTTCAAATCGCACGATAGGGCATTTTGCCCAAATGCCCCGCAGGTCCAAATGTGGGATAGCGCATAGACATTGGAGCTGGAAAAGCTCTAAGGATATGCGGATCTTTGGTCGGTTCCGCTGCAGGTTTGACGATGGATTACGCCCAGTTTTTCAATTCCGCCCTTGATCGTCTCCACACCGAGCGGCGCTACCGCGTGTTCGCCGATCTCGAGCGCATTGCCGGCCGGTTCCCGCATGCGCTCTGGCACTCGCCCAAGGGCAAGCGCGACGTCGTGATCTGGTGCTCCAACGATTATCTCGGCATGGGCCAGCACCCGAAGGTGGTGGGCGCGATGGTCGAGACCGCGACCCGCGTCGGCACCGGCGCCGGCGGCACCCGCAACATCGCCGGCACGCATCATCCGCTGGTGCAGCTCGAGGCCGAGCTCGCCGATCTCCACGGCAAGGAAGCCTCGCTGCTCTTCACGTCCGGCTACGTCTCGAACCAGACCGGCATCGCGACCATCGCAAAGCTCATTCCGAACTGCCTGATCCTGTCCGACGAGCTCAACCACAATTCGATGATCGAGGGCATCCGCCAGTCCGGCTGCGAGCGGGTCGTGTTCCGCCACAACGACCTCGCCGATCTCGAAGCGCTGTTGAAGGCTGCGGGCCCGAGCCGGCCCAAGCTGATCGCCTGCGAGAGTCTTTATTCGATGGACGGCGACATCGCCCCGCTCGCCAAGATCTGCGACCTCGCCGAGAAGTACGGCGCGATGACCTATGTCGACGAGGTCCACGCCGTCGGCATGTACGGCCCGCGCGGCGGCGGCATCGCCGAGCGCGACGGCGTGATGCATCGCATCGACATTCTCGAAGGCACGCTTGCCAAGGCGTTCGGCTGCCTCGGCGGCTACATCGCCGCCAACGGTCAGATCATCGACGCCGTGCGCTCCTATGCGCCCGGCTTCATCTTCACCACCGCGCTGCCGCCGGCGATCTGCTCGGCCGCGACCGCCGCGATCAAGCATCTGAAGACGTCAAGCTGGGAGCGCGAGCGTCACCAGGACCGCGCCGCCCGGGTCAAGGCGATCCTCAACGCCGCCGGCCTGCCGGTGATGTCGAGCGACACCCACATCGTCCCGCTGTTCATCGGCGATGCCGAGAAGTGCAAGCAGGCTTCCGACCTCTTGCTCGAACGGCACGGCATCTACATCCAGCCGATCAACTATCCGACGGTCGCCAAGGGCTCCGAACGCCTGCGCATCACGCCCTCGCCCTATCACGACGACGGCCTGATCGATCAACTCGCCGAAGCCCTGCTGCAGGTGTGGGACCGCCTGGGTCTGCCGCTCCGCGAGAAGTCGCTGGCGGCGGAATAGGCTTCTTCGCCTTCTCTTTCGATCTAAGTTTCACCGTCCCGGAGCTTCCCCCTCCCCACCCTCCCCCACAGGGGGAAAGGGAGCGAGAGAGTTGCGCCTCCCTTACGTCGGGGGAGCCCCACAGCGTAGCGGTCGGTCTCGAATTTCCTGCAACGCGGACGGTCTCTCCGTTCCCTCCCTCCTTGTGGGGGCGGGTCAGGGAGGGGGGTACCACGCGGGGACTCTCTCGGTAAGCCAGAAGCAGCGCAGCTTAAAGACTGCGCACCGCTTAACGACAACTCCGGTTCCCGCCGTGGCACGGCATTTCGCTGTCGCCTCCACCCGTCCAACGCGCTAGATTTACAGGGAAAATGAGATTGGGCGCGGCCAGCGCGCGCCCCGGGAGAAGCACGCTCGCCATGCTGCACGATTGGGGCGTGATCGCCGCCGCCTTCGGCTATATCGGCTTTCTGTTCCTGGTGGCGAGCCATGGCGACCGCCGCTCGCCGGCCGGGCGCGGCCGCGCCTCGGGGCTGATCTATCCGCTGTCGCTGGCGATCTACTGCACCTCCTGGACCTTCTTCGGCTCGGTCGGCTTCGCCACCCGCACCTCCACCGACTTCCTCGCGATCTATGTCGGCCCGATCCTGATGATCGGGTTAGGGGCCGGCGTGCTGCGCCGCGTGATCCAGCTCGCGAAGGCCCACAACATCACCTCGATCGCCGACTTCATCGGCGCGCGCTACGGCAAGAGCCAGGCAGTGGCGGCAACCGTCGCGCTGATCGCCATCATCGGCTCGGTGCCCTACATCGCGCTCCAGCTCAAGGCGGTCGCCTCCTCGCTCGAAACCATCCTGAGCGAAGACCAGGCCTTCTCCCACATCCCGATCATCGGCGACGTGGCGCTGATCGTGACGCTGGCGATGGCGGCCTTCGCGGTGCTGTTCGGCACGCGGCAGACGGACGCCACCGAGCACCAGCACGGCCTGATGCTGGCGGTCGCAACCGAATCCATCATCAAGCTCGTCGCCTTCCTCGCTGCGGGCATCTTCGTCACGTTCTGGATGTTCTCGCCGCACGAACTGATCGAGCGCGCGATGAAGACACCGGAGGCGGTGCGCGTCATCAACTATTCGCCGTCGATCGGCAACTTCCTGACCATGACGCTGCTGTCGCTGTGCGCGATCATGCTGCTGCCGCGCCAGTTCCACGTCAGCGTGGTGGAGAATTCCTCGGACGCCGAGGTCGGTCGCGCGCGCTGGCTGTTTCCGCTCTATCTCGTCGCCATCAATCTGTTCGTGATCCCGATCGCGCTCGCCGGCCTCGTCAGCTTCCCGTTCGGCGCCGCCGATCCTGACATGTACGTGCTGGCGCTGCCGATGGAGGGCGGCGCGGATCTGCTCAGCGTCGCCGTCTTCGTCGGCGGGCTGTCGGCGGCGACCGCGATGGTGATCGTCGAATGCGTCGCGCTCTCCATCATGGTTTCGAACGACCTCGTGGTGCCCCTGGTGCTGCAACGACGGCCGGAGGGGCGCACCGGCGGCGCCGATTTCAGCGACTTCCTGTTGCGTTCGCGCCGGCTCGCGATCTTCGCCATCATGGTGATGGCCTATTTCTACTACCGCGCGCTCGGCAACACCCAGCTCGCGGCGATCGGCCTGCTGTCTTTTGCCGCCATCGCCCAGCTTGCACCAAGCTTCTTCGGCGGACTGCTGTGGCGGCGCGCGACCGCGCGCGGCGCGATCGGCGGCATGCTGGTCGGCTTCGCAGTGTGGCTCTACACGCTCTTCATCCCGAGCTTCATGGATACCTCGACGGCGGGCATCCTGCTGCTCCAGCACGGCCCGTTCGGGATCGAGGCGCTGCGGCCGCAAGCGTTGTTCGGCGCCGATTTGCCGCCGCTGATGCACGGCGTGGTCTGGTCGCTGTCGCTCAACATCCTCACCTACGTGCTGCTGTCGCTGGCGCGCCGGCCGTCTTCGATCGAGCTGGTCCAGGCCGATCTGTTCGTCCCGAACACGCTCGCGCCGATTTCCCCGAATTTCCGCCGCTGGCGCACCACGGTCACGGTGCAGGACATCCAGACCACGGTAGCGCAATATCTCGGGCCTGACCGCGCGCGGCATTCGTTCGAGGCCTTATCCGCGCGGCGCAATGTGCGGCTGGAGTCCGGGGCGCCCGCCGATTTCGAGCTGCTGCAGCACGCCGAGCACCTGATCGCCTCCTCGATCGGTGCAGCCTCCTCGCGTCTCGTGATGTCGCTGCTGCTGCGCAAACGGACGGTGTCGGCGAAGGCTGCGCTAAAACTGCTCGACGATTCCCATGCGGCGCTGCATTTCAACCGCGAGATCCTCCAGACCGCGCTTAACCATGTGCGCCAGGGCATCGCGGTGTTCGATGCCGATCTGCAACTGATCTGCTCCAACCGGCAGTTCGGCGATCTCCTCAACGTTCCTCCGCATTTCATCCAGTTCGGCACGCCATTGCGTGAAATCCTGGAATTCATGGGCGTGAGCGAGCCGGCCGATCCGATCGAGCGCGAGGCCATGCTGGAGCGCCGGCTGGTGGCTTACACCACCGACGGCGAGCCTTATCTCGAGCGCCTGCCCGACCGCCACATGGTGATCGAGATCTTGACCAACCGCATGCCCGGCGGCGGCTTCGTCATTACCTTCACCGACGTCACGCCCACGTTCGAGGCGGCCGAAGCGCTGGAGAGGGCCAATGCGACGCTGGAAAAGCGGGTGCGCGACCGCACCGAGGAGCTGACCCGGCTGAATTCCGAGCTGGCGCTGGCCAAGAGCGCGGCCGAAGACGCCAGCATCTCCAAGACCCGCTTTCTCGCCGCCGCAAGCCACGACATTCTCCAGCCGCTGAACGCGGCGCGGCTCTATGTCACGAGCCTGGTCGAGCGTCAGCACAGCGGCGAGGAGACACGGCTGGTCGAGAACATCGACGAATCGCTCCAGGCGATCGAGGAAATTCTCGGCGCGCTGCTCGACATCTCCAGGCTCGACGCCGGCGCGATGACGACCTCGATCTCGAGCTTCAAGATGGCCGATCTGATGCGCTCGCTGGAGATCGAGTTCGCGCCGATCGCACGCGCGAAGAATCTGGCGCTCGTGTTCGTGCCGTGTTCGCTGCCCGTCGAGTCGGATCGTCTCTTGCTGCGGCGGCTGCTCCAGAACCTGATCTCCAACGCGATCAAATATACTCCACGCGGGCGCGTGCTGGTCGGCTGCCGCCGCCGCGGCGCCACGCTGAAGATCTGCGTCTACGACACCGGCGTCGGCATCCCGACGGTCAAGCGCGGCGAGATCTTCAAGGAATTTCACCGCCTCGAGCAGGGTGCGCGGATCGCCCGCGGCCTCGGCCTGGGCCTGTCGATCGTCGAGCGGCTGGCGCGCGTGCTCAAGCACGACATTGCCATCGATTCCAATGTCGGCGGCGGCTCGGTGTTTTCCGTGACGGTGCCGACGGCGAAGGCGATCACCCACACCGCGGCCGTGACCAGTGCGACGCCGCTCGCACGCACCTCGATCTCGGGTACCCTGATCGTCTGCATCGAGAACGACGCCGCGATCCTCGACGGCATGCGCACGCTGCTGAAAGCCTGGGACGCCGAAGTGATCGCGGTCGCCGATCCCGAGGCCGCGATCGCCGCAATCGAGACTGCGGGCCGCCGCGTGACCGGCCTGCTGGTCGATTACCATCTCGACCGCGGCAACGGCATCGCCGCGATCCGCGACATCCGCCGCCGCTTCGGTGACGGCATCCCCGCGATCCTGATCACCGCCGACCGCAGCCCCGCCGTGCAAATGGCTGCGCGCGACGAAAAGGTTGCGGTGCTCAACAAGCCGGTCAAGCCGGCTTCGCTGCGCGCCCTGCTCGGCCAGTGGCGCACGCAGCAGATGGTGGCTGCGGAGTGAAACTCCGCACTCAGGGCGCAAGCCTTGTAAACACGTAGTCGCGACACTTCACACGAGCTTCGTGGCACGCGAAGCAGGTGCGATGCTGGGCCTCGTCGACCGGCTTGCCGTTGATGAAGCGACCAAATCCCCAGCCGCCGGTCGAGGCATATTTTTTGGAATCCTTGACCATCACCTGGACGGTGGTGGCTTCACCGGGAATCGTCGCGGACGCAAATTCGGGCGACTGTTTCCGCTTCCAGGCCCGCTTGACCAGAATTGTGCCGTCCGGGAACGGAAGCTTGTTGTCTTGATAAGCATCGATCGCGGTCCTGTTGCCGACGACGGCACGCAGCTCGTCCAGGGGAGCCGCCTCCTCGGCCGGCGCGATCAGCTCCCACTGCTTGTAGCCCTCCGGCACAGTGACGCCGAAGATGGGCGAGGCATCCGCCGGGCCCTGCGCGAAAGCGATCGTGACCAGATAGGGCACGCAGGTCAGGACAACGACGAGGAGGAGCACGGCAAGCACGATCATCGTCGTAGAAGACGGAACTTTTGACTTTTCGGATTTCATTTTCGCTGACGCTTCATTGAACTGCGTTCGCATGTCAGGCCTCGGTCCGGCCTTGCCGGACCGAGGCGCTGCCAAAATCCTCAGGCGCCGCCGTCGGCGTCGATGACGGCCTTGGCAAAGGCTTGCGGTGCTTCCTGCGGCAGATTGTGGCCGATGCCCCCGGTGATCAGGCGATAGTCGTACCGGCCCGAGAATTTCTTGGCATAGGCGCTTGGATCGGGATGTGGCGCGCCGTTGGCATCGCCTTCCATCGTGATCGCCGGGACGCTGATGACGGGAGCTGCGGCAAGCTTCTTTTCGAGCTCCTCGTACTTCGCCTCGCCCTGGGCGAGTCCGAGCCGCCAGCGGTAATTGTGGATGGTGATCGCGACGTGATCCTTGTTGTCCAGCGCCGCCGCGCTGCGCTCGAAAGTGGCGTCGTCGAACTTCCACTGCGGCGAAGCGAGCTTCCAGATCAGTTTTGCGAAATCATGCGTGTACTTCTCGTATCCGGCGCGGCCGCGCTCGGTCGCGAAATAAAACTGGTACCACCATTGCAGCTCGGCCGACGGCGGCAGCGGCGCGTTGCCCGCGGCCTGGCTGGAGATCAGATAGCCGCTGACCGAGACCAGCGCGCGGCAGCGCTCCGGCCAGAGCGCGGCGATGATGTCGGCGGTGCGCGCGCCCCAATCAAAACCGGCGACCACCGCTTTCTTGATGTCGAGCTTGTCCATCAGCGCGATGATATCGGCTGCCATTGCCGCGGGCTCGCCGTTGCGCGGCGTCTCGGCGGAGAGGAAGTGGGTCGAGCCGTAACCACGGAGATAGGGAATGATGACGCGATAGCCGGCCTTTGCCAGGATTGGCGCGACGTCGACGAAGGCGTGAATGTCGTAGGGCCAGCCGTGCAGCAGGATCGCGACGGGGCCGTTCGCAGGACCGGCCTCCGCGTAGCCGACGTTGAGGACGCCGGCATCGATCTGCTTGATCGCGCCGAACGACGCATTCCTTGCGGAAGAGCGCGTCGCTTGCGATTCGGCGCGGGCGAGGCCGATCACGCCGAGGCCGGCGGCGACAGTTCCCGCGGCGATGCCGAAAAACTGGCGGCGGTGCTGATCGATGATCTGTTTCATGATGCTGCTACCTTTCTGATAGTTGGAGGTGGTGCGTCAGATCAGTGCGACCGTGACGTCGATGTTGCCGCGGACGGCCTTGGAATAGGGACAGGTCTGATGCGCCTCATCGACGAGGCCGCGCGCGATCTCGCGATCGAGGCCGGGCAGGCTGACATCGAGGCGTGCCCTGAGCGAATAGGCGCCCTCGTCGAGCACGAGGTCGATCTCCGCATCGATCGCACATTTCCTGGGGAGCTCGATCTTCCGCTTGCGGGCCGCGATTTCCATCGCGCCTTCGAAGCAGGCCGACCAGCCGGCCGCGAACAATTGCTCGGGATTGGTACCGATGCCGTTGCCGCCCGGCGGCGACAGCTTGACATCCAGACGGCCGTCGGAACTGCGCGATATCCCGTCCTGCCGCCCGCCACTGGTGCGGGTCCGGGCCGTGTAGAGCAATTTTGCCGCTTGGGTCATGAATGTCTCCTTGCCATCGCGCAACTCACTAGCAGCGGCTGCCGCGACACACCCGTTGGGACTTGTGAGAAGTTGTGAGGTCTCGGTTCGCGCGCCTCACAGGACCTGCATCCGCGGTCCGATCGCGGCGTGGGACGGCCTTGCCGGATTGCGATCATCTGGCTATCCGGTCCGTTCCAAAAGATCAGGATTCCGCCATGACCGAGCCGGCCGGCACCGCAACGGGAACCCTCTCGTTTGGGCCATTCACTGTGACGCCGCACGAAAGACTCGTCATGCGCGACGGCGTCGCGCTGCCGCTCGGTGCAAAGGCCTTCGACACGCTGCTCGCGCTGATGTCGCGGCCGAACCAGGTCGTCAGCAAGTATGATCTGATGGCGCTGGTGTGGCCCGGCATGACAGTCGAGGACGCCAATCTGCGCTTTCACGTCGCGGCGCTTCGCAAGGCCCTTGGCGACGGCAGGGACGGTGCCCGCTACATCACGACGCTCTCCGGCCGCGGCTATTGCTTCGTGGCGCCGATCTCGCAGGCGGCTATCGCGGCAGATCGGCGCACCGTAGCGCGAACGGAATTGCCGCCCGTCAAACTGCCGAACCGGCTGCAACGAATGGTCGGGCGCGACGATGCGGTCGCCGCCGTCTCCGACAGGCTGATCCGCTCGCGCTTCGTCACGATCGTCGGCCCGGGCGGTGTCGGCAAGACCGCCGTTGCCGTTGCCATCGCTCACGATCTGCTCGCGACATTCTCCGACGCCGCACATTTCGTCGATCTTGCCGCGCTGAGCGATCCCGATCTCGTGATCACCTCGATCCTGCTGATGCTGGGCTTGCCGGCGCAAACCGACGATCCCCTGCCTGCGCTGCTCGCGCATCTCCGGGACAAGCGGATGCTGCTGATCCTCGACAATTGCGAACACGTCATCGCAGCCGCGGCCCCGCTGGCCGCCGAGATCTTCCACGCCGCACCGAATATCTACATTCTGGCGACGAGCCGCGAAGCCCTGCGGGTCGAGGGCGAGCAGGTGTATCGGCTGGCGCCGCTTGCCGTTCCGCCCGACCATCCCGGTCTGACGGCGGCCGCGGCGCAGACTTATCCTGCACTTCAACTCTTCCTCGAACGTGCCACGGCCGGTGGCGCGCAGATCGCGCTCGACGATGCCAATGCAGCGATCGTCGCCGGGATCTGCCGCAAGCTGGACGGCATGGCGCTGGCAATCGAACTCGCCGCCGGCCGGGTCGAAGCCTACGGCCTGGAGCAGACCGCGGCACTGCTCGACGAGCGCCTCAATCTGCTCTGGCAGGGCCAGCGCACGGCGCCGCCGCGACAGAAGACGTTGCAGGCGACGCTGGCATGGAGCTACGGGCTCTTGTCCGATATCGAACGTCTCGTGCTGCGCAGGCTCGCGGTTTTCGCCGGTCACTTCACTATCGACGCCGCACTCGAGATCGTGCCGGACGAACGCGTCGACCGCTCCCGCCTGTTCGATGCCATCGACGGCCTGGTGGCCAAGTCGATGGTCGCGGCGCGGCCGATTGGCGCCATGATGCGTTACCGTCTGCTCGACACGACGCGCGCCTATCTGCTCGAGATCGAACCTGATGACGCGGCGCTCGCCGCCCGCCACGCGACCTATTACCGGCAATGGCTGGAGCAGGCCGGCACGACATGGGCCACGGTGCCGAGCGCCGACGAGCGCGCGATCCACTTCTCCGCGCTTCACAACGTGCGCGCGGCGCTGGACTGGTGTTTTGGCACGGACGGCGATGCCAGCATCGGCATTGCACTGGCCGCAGCTGCAGCGCCAATTTTTCTCGCGATGTCGTTGCTGGTCGAGTGCCGGCGCTGGTCTGAACGGGCGCTGCTTGCGCTCGATCCTTCCTCGCGCGGCGGCGCCGAGGAAATGCACATCCAGGCCGCGCTCGGACTGACCTTGATGTTCACGCGCGGCGGCAGCGAAGCGGCGCGTGCCGCGTTGAGCCGAAGCCTTGCGATCGCCGAGGCGCGCGGCGACGCGCCGAACCAGCTCCAGCTGCTCGGGCGCATGCATATCTTCCACGAGCGGATGGGACAGTTCGACGCCGCGCTCGGCTATGCGCAGCAAAGCCTCACGGTCGCCGGGACACTCGGCGATGCCGCCTCCCTCGCCCTCGCCCATTCGCTCCTCGGTGTCTCCTTGCATCTTGCCGGCGAGCATCGCGACGCGTTGACGATGCTGGAGACCGCCTGGCATAAGCCGGGCACGGAACGGATCAGCACCGTCTATGGCTTCGATCACCGCAACCGGGCCGGCATCTCGCTCGCGCGCGAGTTTTGGTTGCAGGGCCGCCCCGCGGATGCGATGCAACTGGCCCGGCAGACGGTCGTCGAGGCCGCCCAGATGGACCATCCGATCACGCTCTGCATTGCGTTGATCTGGGCGGTCTCGATCGATCTCTGGAGCGGAGACCTCGATGCCGCGGAAGAGAACATCGACCGCTTCATCGCCCATGCCGAATCGCGCTCCATGGGGCCCTATCTTGCGGTCGGCCGCGGCGTCAAAGGCGAGCTGGCGATCCAGCGCGGCAATGCCGCCGAAGGCGTCGAGACGATCGGGACGTGTCTGCGTGAGCTCCACGATGCCGGTTACGAGTTGCTCACCACGACGTTCAACATCGCGCTTGTTCAGGGCTTGATGACGCTTGGGCAGATCGAGCGGAGCGCGCGCCTGCTCGACGACGCGATCCGCCTCGTCGAGCAAAGCGGCGATCATCTGTACATGCCCGAGCTGCTGCGCATGAAGGGCAGGGTTCTCTTGGCCAGAGCCCAGCCCGAGGCCGATCAAGCGGAAGCCCATTTCGTGCAATCACTGGCATTGAGTCGTCGCAAAGGTGCCAAGGCCTGGGAGCTGCGGGCCGCGATCGATCTCGCCGGTCTCCTTGTCGAACGCGGCCGGCGCGAGGAAGCGAAGCGGTGGCTTCAATTGGCGTATGAAGGCTTCGCCCAGGGCTCGGAAACAGCGGATATCAAGGCTGCCGAGAAGTTGTTGCAAACATTGTGACGCGGACTCTGGTGCGGAGTGAGGCGCGCACTCTCTCAAAGCGTCATTGCGAGCGCAGCGAAGCAATCCAGAATCTCTCCGCGGTAGGACGCTGGAACGCTTCGCTACGCTCGCAATGACGGAGCAAAGGGCAGCATCGCCATCCTCCAATTCAGGTTCAACTTGCAGACATGCCTTCGCGTCCTCGCGGCGCGTTTCGCCCGAGCTTTGCCTGGTCATTCCACCCTCAAAGCCAAGAGGGCGCAGGGAAGGCCGGGTGCCGGCTGGCACCCGCGGTCCGCTGCGCGAAAATGTAGCGCAAGGAAACCGCACAGCAGCATACAGGTGTA
>NZ_JBVVOU010000040.1:0-41252 GCF_055807635.1 Bradyrhizobium sp. Kon56
GGACACACCCGCTGAACGCGAGGGACTTAAGCGAACCACCTAAGACGGGACGACCTCGGGATGCCCCCCTCCGTCGCTCAGTCACAATTACCGAACCCCCTTGCACACACAACAACAGAACGCTTCAGAACCGCCCGATCGAGCGTGTTTTCCAGCGGGTGTTGCACAAATAACACGCAGATGTGATCAGGGCGACTTTGTAACACTTTGAATCTGCTGATCTTTTTCGACAGGTTTCATCTGCCATCAAAAGTTCCGGCACCAGCCCCTCACATTCGTGGAGACGCCTCGCTGTGGGTCTGGGGCGCCCGAATCGTGGAATCAACGAGGGACTCGCCGTGCGCCAGTCCTTCGGGAACTGGCTGGCCTGACCATCAAGCGGCTGCAAGATCGACAAAATATCGATCTGCGCATCGTCGATCGCTTGCAGGACTTCACCGTCGAGCTTGTGTCGCAATCGACAAAGCGATGAAATGACTTTTCGAGCCGCTTGCGGAGATCGCTGTTGTCGTCAGGACCGATTGAAAACGCGTACGTCTCGAAGCGATCGGGATATTGCCTATCGATATCTCGCAGTGAGCTACCCAGCTGGATGCTCTACGTCCTGACTATTGTAAGATGAGATCCGTAGCGGCGGAGTCCTGACAGTTGAAGAATGAAACAGCGTGCCAGATTGTCCCTGCTTTGATTTCCAAGGGCCGTTTCCACGGAAAGAGAAATCGCCAGACAAGGCCCTCCCTGATTGCGGCGACGCCTGGCGCGACGGGCAGATCCTCGGCCGGCGAGCGAATGATCCCACTAATAGTGAGAGCGCCCTTCCCGCAGCCCTGACACGGGCCCCGTCGGCCGATCTGAGGGCAATCACCGCTCACAGTTTGTGGCGAATCGCGGAAGAGACAATCAAATCAATCGCTTGCAAATGAATGACTTGATAGAGGCGGTCGGCGACGAAGGCAGTCGTCCCACACGCGGGCCATCCGATCCAATTTGAAAGCAAAATCAATCGTTTATATGGATGAAGGGAGCCTTTATGCGCGCCAGAACCACTCTTAATACAAGCGCCAGAACCTCCAGCTTGGCGTCCGTTATCGCGGCGTTACGTTCTCGGCCCGAGAGCAAACCGCCTGGTTTCGGAATTCGCTGGGAATATTCGAGCAAAAACACACGCTTCCAAATTGACCAGCCCAAGTAATTAGATGCATAAGGCTCGCACCGGAGAGGTGGCCGAGTGGCTGAAGGCAACGCTTTGCTAAAGCGTCATACGGTCTCAAGCTGTATCGAGGGTTCGAATCCCTCCCTCTCCGCCACTCCGCAGCTTGTCCGGCCCGAAGACATGGGTAACGGAACGTACCTAAGACATGGGTGACAGCCTCGTGCCGAACGGGTGGTCGAGAGGTTGCAGGGTTTTCTGCTCCGGGTCGAAGTATCCCAGATCATAGTGCAAGGGCGCGATCTGAATCCGCCGCCTCTGATCTGCGCCCAGTCATCTCGTCGAGATCGCTCACGCCGCTCGGAATCCCGGATGGCGGACCACGAGGGAACCCGATTAGCGAAAATCAGGTTCGCCTGCGACCGCCGGGACGTGATTCACCGCTCAGTGGGCGGAGACCCAGGCCCTCGCCTCGCGCTGGGCGGCCGAGATGTCGGCGTCCGACATCTGCCCGGCGACCTCCTGGCGCAGCGTCACGGCGTCCTTGCGGCCCTTGAGCGCGGCGAGGTTGAACCATTTGTGCGCGGCGACGAGATCAACGAGGCCGGCGCGTCCGCTCGCCCAATAGAGGCCGCGCTCGAACAGCACGTCCGACAGCGCGCCTGCGTCGATCAGCGTCGCGGTCTCCAGATCGAAAGTACCCTGAAACATAACGCATCCCCTTTTTTCTTATGCCGTCTCGTACCCCGAGCGCGGCTCCCGTCCGATCAACTGTTCAACTCATCCCCGAGGCTTTTTGCCCGTGCCGTTTGCCGGCTTGTTGGAGGTAATGATGGCGGGCAAATTTGAATGGCAGTTTAAGTATCGCGATGAAGCAGACGTAAACGCGCCCGCGCCAGGCGCGCACGACAAATGCAAGAAATCCCTATTTTGCAGGGACTTCTGCAATTCGTCAGATTCGGTTTACCTTGGGATTTTGGGAGAACGATAACCATTGCGCACGGTGACGCGCGTCCTGTGGTGTCCCCGCCTGCTGTCGTCACCGTATTCCAGAGACAGCAATGGTCCCACGAGAAGCTGCGGGGTACTGGATCGCCCGGTCGGAGCCGGGCGATGACACCGCAAATGGAGAAGAGGTGCGCGAACTGCCTGCAATTGCGCTGCAGCCTCCCTGCTCAAGCAGGGCGCGCATATGAAGAAGTATATGGCTGGAAGCTCGACTGCGGCCATCCTTCGAGACGCCCGCCTGCGGCGGGCCCTCAGGATGAGGGATGAGGATGCGGCAGCATCAACGCAGATGGATGCAGCCGAGCCTCATCCGGAGGGGACGGCTAAGCGGTCCTCTCGAAGGACGAGGTGCTCGCTCAGGCGCCGCTGACGTCATATGCGACAACCCTGACTGCTCAAGGGCAGAACGGCCACATCGCGGTCAGATCAACAATGTCGGGATATGGGAATGCCGGCAATACCCCGGCCTCATGAGAACGAGGGCGTCGGCGAACACGTCAGGACCAGATTCCACGTTGGCCGAAGGCCGCCTGTGAAATTGCGGAGCCCCTTACGGAGAGCCGCACCGAACGAAGAAAACTTGTTTCTTCTGCCGGACCGGACTTAGCGAGCGAACCCGCGAAGAGAACGATCCGACCGTTGACCTGATGTCTCGCCGACACCCTCTATCGTCGACCAGAACCTTTTGAGAGGCGCTGATGACGTGCCGGCTCTCTAGGAGCCGGCAACTTCAAAAAGCGAAGTTACTTCTTCTTGGCGACCTTGCGGGTCTTCTTCGCAGTCTTCTTCACTGCGCTCTTCGCCTTCTTCGCCTTCTTTGCCTTCTTAGCTTTCTTGGCCATGTTGCCCTCCGATGTGTGAGATGGCTTAATCGCTGCATGCAGTCGGGGATCGAGTGCACACTCATCCCGAATACACCAACACAACGAAAAAAACAGCGTCTCGCTTAAAGAAGTGTTGACGGCGAAACGCGCCTGCGCTGGCGAACGCGATGCAAACGGACTGCATGAGGTGTGCTTGCGATCGCAGAGAGTGCCCGCGGCATCGACGTTTGCAAAAGATGCGATTGTAGAAAAACACTATGCAGCAAGTATTTTCTTGCACGCGTGCATCGCGCACGATCGTTGCAATGATGCATCCTGCCGATCGCGCGAGCGCCTCGCGAAGGCGCTTCGCGGACTCTGAGTCGCGACTTTTGGCAACGAAAATATTTTCATGATTAACGGCGCGAGCGCTCGTCAGAGCGCGTGCAAGTCGCCGTTTTGCGCGAATCGCGTGACGGCGATTCGGTCGGCGTGTCGCGTTCGATCGGGATGAAGTTCGTCGCAGAGGATGTGCGCGAGCGTCGCATCGCGAACCGAAAGCGAGGTGACGACGCCTGTCCGTCACCTCGTTCGAACGCGCGAGGTCAGATGCCGAGCTTGGACTTGAGCAGCTCGTTGACGCTCTGCGGGTTGGCCTTGCCGCCGGATGCCTTCATCACCTGGCCGACGAACCAGCCGAGTGACTGCGGCTTGTCCTTGACCTGCGCCGCCTTGTCGGGATTGGCCGCGATGATGTCGTCGACAACCTTTTCGATCGCCGAAAGATCCGTGACCTGCTTCATGCCGCGGCTTTCGACCAGTGCGCGGGGATCGCCGCCCTCCTGCCAGACGATCTCGAACAGATCCTTGGCGATCTTGCCGGAGATCGTACCCTCGCCGATCAGGTCGATGATCCCTGAGAGCTGTGCGGCATCGACCGGAGAGTCCGTAATATCCCGGCCTTCCTTGTTGAGACGACCGAACAGCTCATTGATCACCCAGTTCGCGGCGACCTTGCCGTCGCGCGCGCGGTTGGCGAGTTTCCCCAACACGGTCTCGTAGAACACTGCACTCTCGCGCTCGGCGACCAGCACGCTGGCGTCGTAGGCCGACAGGCCGAGATCCGCGACGAAGCGCGTCTTCTTCTGGTCCGGCAGCTCGGGGAGCTCAGCCTTCAACTCGTCGACGAAGCTTTGCGAAAACTCCAGCGGCAGCAGGTCGGGATCGGGGAAGTAGCGATAGTCGTGCGCCTCTTCCTTGGACCGCATCGACCGCGTCTCGCCCTTGTTGGGGTCGTAGAGCCGGGTCTCCTGGTCGATCGCGCCGCCGTCCTCGAGGATTTCGATCTGGCGCCGGGCCTCGTACTCGATCGCCTGGCCGATGAAATTGATCGAGTTCATGTTCTTGATCTCGCAGCGGGTGCCCAGCGGCGCGCCGGGCTTGCGCACGGAGACGTTGACGTCGGCGCGCAAGGATCCCTTCTCCATGTCGCCGTCGCAGGTGCCGAGATAGCGCAGGATCGAGCGCAGCTTGGTCACATAGGCCTTGGCCTGCTCGGCATCGCGGATGTCGGGTTTCGACACGATCTCCATCAGCGCTACGCCGCAGCGGTTGAGATCGACATAGGACATGGTCGGCGACTGATCGTGCAGCAATTTGCCGGCGTCCTGTTCCAGATGCAGCCGCTCGATGCCGATGGTGGCGGTCTTGCCGCCGTCCAGTTCGACCACGACCTCGCCTTCGCCGACGATCGGCGACTTGTACTGGCTGATCTGGTAGCCCTGCGGCGAGTCTGGATAGAAATAGTTTTTGCGGTCGAACACCGAGCGCAGATTGATCTGCGCGTTCAGCCCGAGGCCGGTCCGGACAGCTTGTCTGACGCATTCCTCATTGATCACAGGCAGCATGCCCGGCATCGCCGCGTCAACCAGCGACACATGCGAGTTCGGCTCGCCGCCGAATGCGGTGGGGGCGCCGGAGAACAGCTTCGCGTTCGACGTCACCTGAGCGTGGACCTCCAGGCCGATGACCATCTCCCAGTCACCGGTTGAGCCCTTGAGAAGTTTGTGGGGTGCGGCAGGTGCGTTCATGGCTTGCTCCCGAGCAGCGTGGCAGCGATCCGCTCCCACTCTGCCTGTAATGAATCCGTTGCCACGGGCTGGCCGGCCTGGCGGTACCAATAGCCGGCGTTGCCGAGGTCGCCCTCGACCCGGTGCGGATAGGCGTGCACCCAAGCGGCCTCGCGGCCGCTCTCGTCCTGGACGATCTTGTGCGCCTCGTCCCAGTCGCCCTTGGCGGCCCACCATAGTGCGGCAAGGGGAGCGCTGAGGTCCGGCGGCGGGGCGGAGCCGTCGAGGCTGGCGATATACGCCGCCATGCTCACCACCATTTGGCCGGCGTGAAGCGGCCGGCGGCCTGCTCGATCACCTCGCCGAGCGAGAACAGCGTCTCCTCGTCGAAGGGACGGCCGATCAGCTGCAGGCCGAGCGGCAGGCCCTGCGCATCCTTGCCAGCGGGCACAGCGATGCCCGGCAGGCCCGCCATGTTCACGGTCACCGTGAAGATGTCGTTGAGGTACATCTCGACGGGGTCCGCGCCACCCTTCTCGCCGATGCCGAAGGCCGCCGACGGCGTCGCCGGCGTCAGGATCGCGTCGACGCCCTTGGCAAAGCAATCCTCAAAGTCCTTCTTGATCAGCGTGCGCACCTTCTGGGCGCGCAAATAATAGGCGTCGTAATAGCCGGCCGAGAGCACGTAGGTGCCGATCATGACGCGGCGCTTCACCTCAGCGCCAAAACCTTCTGCACGGGTGTTCTCGTAGAGTTCGTTGATGTTCCGGCCCTGCTCGCGCAGGCCGAAGCGCACGCCGTCATAGCGCGCGAGGTTGGAGGACGCCTCCGCCGGCGCCACGATGTAATAGGCCGGCAACGCGTATTTGGTGTGCGGCAGTGACACTTCGACGAGCTCGGCCCCGGCCGCTTTCAGCCAGGCCGCGCCCGCTTCCCAAAGCTTTTCGATCTCGGCCGGCATGCCGTCGAGACGGTATTCCTTGGGAATGCCGATCTTCATGCCCTTCACGGACTTGCCGATCGCGGCCTCGTAGTCCGGCACGGCCATATCGACCGAGGTCGTGTCCTTGGGATCGTGGCCAGCCATCGAGCGCAGCAGCATCGCGGCATCGCGCGTGCTGCGCGCGATCGGACCAGCCTGGTCCAGCGAGGAGGCAAAGGCGACGATGCCCCAGCGCGAGCAGCGGCCATAGGTTGGCTTGATGCCGACGGTCGCGGTGAACGCCGCCGGCTGGCGGATCGAGCCGCCGGTGTCGGTCGCGGTCGCGCCCATGCAGAGCAGAGCCGCCACGGCGGAGGCCGAGCCGCCAGACGAGCCGCCCGGCACCAGCGTCGTGTTGGAGCCATCACGCCGCCAGGGATTGCCGACCGGGCCGAAGCACGAGGTCTCGTTCGACGAGCCCATCGCGAACTCGTCATTGTTGAGCTTGCCCAGCATCACCGCACCATCGCGCCACAGCTGCGAGGTGATCGTGGACTCGTAAGTCGGCACGAAGTTGCCGAGGATTTTCGAGCACGCCGTGGTGCGCACGCCCTTGGTCGCGAACAGGTCCTTGATCCCGAGCGGAATGCCGGCGAGCGGCCCCGCGTCACCCTTGGCGATCTTCTCGTCGACGGCCTTCGCCATGTCGCGCGCGCGGTCGGGCGTCTCCATGACGAAAGCATTGAGCACGCGCGCGGCTTCGATTGCGTTCAGATGCGCGTCGGTCAGCTCGAGGGACGTGAAAGTCTTTGCCGCGAGGCCCTTGCGGGCCTCCGCGAGCGTCAGCGATGTCAAATCGGTCATTTATTGATCGGGCTGCAGAAGAACGGAGACAGGGATTTGTCGTTGGCCGGGTCGTCTTTCTTGGCGGCCGCTTTCGCAGCTGCCTCGATCTCGTCGAGCACGGCATTGACGGCGACGTTGGGGTCGGCAGCCTTGCCCTGCCGCTCCATCTTGTCGAGATAGTTCATGTAGGCCTGATAGGCCTTCTCGTCGTCGCAAAGCATGCACATCGGACCACGTCCTAAAAGTTACTCGACGACCTTCGGCACCAAAAAGAAGTGGCCTTCGATCGCGGGCGCGTTGGCAACGATATCGTCGGCGATCTCGCCGTCATTGACCAAATCCTGCCGCTTTTTCATCTGCATCGGGGTGACCGAGGTCATGGGCTCCACGCCCTCGACATTGACCTCCGAGAGCTGCTCGACAAAGGCGAGCATGGCGTTGAGCTCGCCCTGCAGATGCGGAACCTCGCCCTCGGAAACCGCAATGCGCGCCAGATGCGCGATGCGGCGGACGGTAGCGGCGTCGACGGACATTATATAAGGCCTCTCACGGCAAAACCTATGTGCCGTATAGCAGAGGCCGCTTTTGCGCCGCAACCGGCGCCAGCGCATGATCCGGAAAAGTATGAAGCGGTTTTCCGAAAAGATCGTGCGCAAACAAGAACCAAAAGCACGATCAGGCTTCGCCCGAAGCTCATCGCGCTTTAGGGACCTATCCGGCCAACGCCTTCATCCGGGCAAGCGCCGATTTGGCGAGATCGCGGGTCAGTTCAGCTGCCGGGACCTCGCGGCCCAGGCCGATCGCCTGCCCGGCCCAGAGATTGGTGAAATCCACCCTGCCCTGCTTCTCGGCCGCAGCCTTGAGCGGTCCCAGCGCCGTTGCGGCGTGGGGAAATGGCGGCGCGTCCGGCGAAATCGGGCCGGCCTCGCGCATCAGGCGGTTCTGAACGCCGCGCGCCGGCCGCCCGGTCATGACATTGGTAATGACGGTGGAATCATCCTGTCCCTCGGCGAGCGCCGCACGGGCCGCCGCACTGACCTTGGATTCCGGGCAGCGCAGATAGGCACTTCCGATCTGCACGCCGGCCGCGCCGAGCGCGAAGGCGGCTGCAATGCCGCGGCCATCCGCAACGCCGCCGGCCGCAATCACTGGGACCTTCACCGCGTCGACCACCTGCGGCACCAGCGCAAAGGTGCCGGGCTGCTCCGAGATCTTGTCGGTCAGGAACATGCCGCGATGTCCGCCAGCCTCCGCGCCTTGGGCAATGACGGCATCAGCGCCGTGCTGCTCGAGCCAGACCGCTTCCCTCACCGTCGTCGCCGAAGAGATGACGAGACATCCTGCCGCCTTGACCCGCTTGAGCAGCGCGGCCTCCGGCAGGCCGAAGTGGAAGCTGACGATCTCGGGCTTCAGCTCCTCCACGACCTCGCAGAAGCCGGCGTCGAACGGCGCGCGGTTCGCGGCATTGATGGGTGCGGCGGGATCGAGGCCATGCTCGCGGTAGTAGCCCGCGAGGCGCTGCTTCCAGCGCGTCTCCGCCTCGGCCGTGAGCTCGACCGGTGTGTGGCAGAAGAAGTTCATGTTGACCGGCGTGGAGACGCGCTGCCGGATGATGTTGACCTGCTCGCGCGCTTTCTCCGGCGACAGCATCGCGCTCGGCAGCGAGCCCAGGCCTCCGCCTTGCGCAACGGCGATCACCAGCTCCGCGTCCATCACGCCGGCCATCGGCGCCAGCACGATCGGGAATTCGGTCTTGAAGAGATCGATCAATCGACGGTTCGGCCACATGGTTGTTCTCTCGCAGTTTAGGCGGACGCGCTGGAATTACGCCGGCCGGTTCGCAGTTGCTCGGCCTCGGTCGCGATCCGTTCGACGATTTCGGCGGCGGACGGAATATCATGGATCAGGCCGACGGCCTCGCCGGCAAAGACCGCGGCGACCTCGAAATTGCCCGCGGCCCTTGCCGCGGCATATTCGACGGTCACCTCGGCGGCGCGCTGCATCAGCTCGACCTCGCGGCCGGTCCAGCGCCTGATATGATCATTGACCAGCGTTCGCGCGGTGAACGGGGCCGGCCAGAACAGGCTGCGCGACCAGTCGACGATGACGCCGCGCACCGTGTCATTGGGATCAGCGTCGCGAATGCGCTGCTTGGCTTCCTCCGCGCCATTGGCCTCCACGCTCGCATAGAAGCGCGTGCCGATCAGCACGCCGGAGGCGCCCAGCATCATCATCGCGGCGAGCCCGCGACCATCGGCAATTCCGCCGGCGGCAACCACCGGCACGCGCCCGGCCGTGAGATCGACGATCGCAGGTACGATATCGACGGTTGTGCGCGATGCGCCGTGACCGCCGGCTTCGGTACCCTGCGCGATCAGGATGTCCGCACCGGCATCGAGCGCCTGCTTCGCCATGTCCTCGCTCTGCACCTGGCAGATCAAGCGTGCCCCGCACGCCCTGATGCGCGCTGCAAATGGTGCGGGATCGCCGAATGACAGCATGATCGCTTGCGGATTGGCGTCGAGTGCGATGTCGAGAAGTCTTGGTTGTCTTGCCAGGCTCCACGTGATGAAGCCGATACCGAACGAAGCAAAGCCGCTTAGTTGCCTGGTCTCGGCCTCGAGCCGTTCCTGATCGCCGTAGCCACCACCCAGGATCCCGAAGCCGCCGGCCTCGCTGACAGCCCGTGTCAGCCGGCTGCCGGCGATCGTGTCCATTGGAGCCAGCAGGATCGGATGTTTGATCCCCAGGAGCTGGGTCAGCGGCGTGGTGATCGGCATGGCTCCTCCGCTCTCGACACGAATATTAGTCTAGAATACCATTCTCCAAAATTGATTTCTTACGAACGCTGCCATCTCAAAAGAGAAACGATATTATGGAACTTAGCGACCTCCAGACCTTCGCTGCCGTCGCCCGGACCGGGGGCATCACCCGTGCTGCCGAAGAGCTCAACA
Source organism: Bradyrhizobium sp. Kon56 (assembly GCF_055807635.1). NCBI lineage: Bacteria > Pseudomonadati > Pseudomonadota > Alphaproteobacteria > Hyphomicrobiales > Nitrobacteraceae > Bradyrhizobium > Bradyrhizobium sp. Kon56. Next base: position 9,753 of record NZ_JBVVOU010000040.1, read on the forward strand.
CGGTGCAGTCGAACGTCACCCAGCGCGTGAAGGCACTGGAAGCCGAGATCGGCACGCCGCTGTTCGAACGCCATAGCCGCGGCATGACCCTGACCGGCGCGGGCAAGCGCCTTTTGCCCTACGCGCAACGGATGTCCGCACTAGCGCGCGAGGCCGTACTCGCGGCCTGCGACGACGGCGAGCCCAAGGGACCGCTCGCGATCGGCTCGATGGAAACGACCGCGGCGGTGCGGCTGCCGCCGCTGTTGGCCGATTTTCATCGCCGCTTTCCCGCCGTCCGGCTGAGCCTGCGCACCGCACCCACCGCCGACCTCGTCGCCTGCGTGCTCGAAGGCACGCTCGACGGCGCCTTCGTCGCAGGCCCGATCGTGCATGCCGATCTCACCGCGACAAGCGCGTTCCGCGAAGAGCTGGTGCTGGTCAGTGCGCGGCGCTGGGCCACGCTCGCCGAGCTGCGCGCCGGCACGCCGGACTCGGGCCCGACCGCACTGACGTTCCGCACGGGCTGCACCTACCGGCAGCGGCTGGAACAGATCTTTGTCGAGTTCGGCTGGCCGTCAGCCGCACGCTTCGAACTCGGCACGCTCGACGGCATGATCGGCTGTGTCGCCGCCGACATGGGCGTGACACTGCTGCCGCGCGCCGTGGTCGAACGCAGTGCGATCAACGGCAGCGTCTCGATCCACGCGCTGAGCCATTCGCACGCGCAGGTCGAGACGCTCTTCATCCAGCGTCGTGCCGGACATCAAACCAGTGCACTGAACGGGTTTGCCGCCTGCCTGAAGCAAGACGACGACGTCATCGCGGCCTGAGACGCCAGCGCCGCAGCGCCACGACGGCCCAGATCGCCTCGACCACGCCAAACGGCCAGGCCCCTTGCAGGAAGCCGTAAGCCGAACCGAGCACGCAGGCCATTGCGAACATCAGCACGAACCAGTGGCTGCGGTCTTCCAGGGCGTAAGCGACCAGCATCGTTGTCACGGCGAACAAGCCGAATAATGTCAGCGCATCCATGTTCCGGGTTCACTCCGTAGCGCGACGCGTGATATGCGCTAACACCATGCCGGCTCTTATCCTGCCTCTCGTCGATGCTGCAACCCACTGGCCCGAACGCGGCGGGTTGGTCGGCCTTGATCTCGGCACCAAGACAATTGGCGTTGCCGTCTCCAATCCGGACCGCCGGTTGGCTACCGGCGTCGAAACGATCCAGCGCAAGGCGTTCAAGCAGGATGCCGCCCGGCTGCTCGCGATCGCCAGTGAACGCAAGGCCGTCGGCTTCGTGCTCGGCCTGCCCATCAACATGGACGGCAGCGAGGGCCCGCGCGCGCAATCGACCCGGGCGTTTGCCCGCAACCTCGCCGGCCTGACCGCGCTGCCCATCGGCCTCTGGGACGAGCGCCTGTCGACCGCCGCGGTCGAGCGCGAGCTGATCGGCATGGATGTCAGCCGCGCCAAGCGCGCCGAAGTGATCGACGAGCACGCCGCGATCTTCATCCTGCAAGGCGCGCTCGACCGCCTCGCCAATCTGCGCGCAGCCCCGGGGCCTGACTGATCCATGGCCGTCGTGATCGCGGCGCTCCTCCCCGTCTTTATCCTGATCGTACTCGGCGTGGTGCTGAAGCGCACCCTGATGCGGCTCGATACGCAATGGAACGGGCTTGAGCGGCTGACCTATTTCGTGCTGTTTCCGATGCTGCTGATCCAGACGCTTGTGAAAGCCGACCTGTCCAAGGTCCCGGTCGCAGGGGTCGGCGGTGCGCTGCTGCTGTCGGCGCTCGCGATGTCGCTGCTCTGCCTCGCGCTCCGCCCCGCCCTGTCGCGGCTCGATATCGACGGCCCCGCCTTCACCTCGATCTTCCAGGGCGCGATCCGCTGGCAGACCTATGTGGCGCTGTCCGTCTCCGCCAATATGTTCGGCGAGGTCGGGCTGGCGCTCGCCTCCGTCGCGATGGTGGCGATCATTCCGCTGGTCAACGTCCTCAGCGTCGCGGTGCTCGCCCACTACGCAGCGCCGAAGAAGCAATCCGCGCGCACCGTTGTCATGACGGTTGTCCGCAATCCCCTGATCTGGGCCTGCGTGATCGGGCTCGTCGTCAACGTCATCCACCTGCCGCTGCCGAAGATCTGGCATGAGGTGGCAGACGCACTCGGCCGCTCCTCGCTCGCCATCGGCCTGCTCGTCACCGGCGCCGGACTGCATCTTGAAGGCCTGCTCCGCCCCAGCACGGGTGCCGCTATCGGCGTGGTGTTCAAGCTGGTGCTGATGCCGATGGTCGCGCTGGGGCTCGCCGTCTGGTTCGGACTGTCCGGCGACAGCCTCGCGATCGTCGCGATCTGCGCCGCGGTGCCGACCTCCACCAGCGCCTATGTGCTGGCCCGCCAGATGGGCGGCGATGCCCCGCTGCTGGCGCAGATCATCACGCTGCAGACGATTTTGGCGGCGATCACGATGCCGATCGCGATCGCGCTGGTGGCCTAACTCCCCAGCCACATCGTCAGCACCACCGCCGTCAGATTGTTCAGCGCGTGCAGCACGATCGTGAGCCAGAGCGAGTTGCTGCGGTAGCGCATGTAGCCGAACCACAGGCCGATGGAGAAGACCTCGGCGAGGAAGTACAGGTCGTATTGCAGATGCACGACCGTCCACACCAGCGACGACAGGATGATGGCGCCGGGCACGCGCAGGAAGCTCGCAGACCAGCCGCGAAACAGAAAGCCGCGGGCGAGGACCTCTTCGGACATCGGCGCTGCCACGCTGAAGGCGAACAGCAGCATCAGCGCCGCGCCCTTGTCGCGACCGGATTTCAACAGCTCGGTCATGAAGCCCGGCGTCGCCTCGCGGCCCAGACTCCGCGACATCGTCTCCCAGGCGACCACGATCAGGATCAGCCCGACGGCGCCGAACAGGAGTTGCTTCCAGGACGGCCAATAGAACGCGAGATAGTCGACGAAGGAGGCCTTCTTGATGCGGATGGCCAGCCACACGGCGGCCAGCGTCGCCGGCAGGCCCATCGTGACCGAAAACGCGAGCGACGCCGGCTCGCGACCGATGTGCTGCATCGATGCGAGGTCGATTGGGTCACGGGCGACCCAGACCAGATAGACGATGGCCCCGATCTGCCCGACGAACATGGCTGCGAAGATGGCGACGCCCCACAGCGCCGTGCCCCAGAACTTCCAGACTCGCGGCGGCGCCGGCGTCTCGGTGAGCGGCGGCAGATCGGGATTGAGGGAGTCCATCAGGAGGCTTTCGTTTGGCAGGCTCACGGCAGCGCCCGCTCCATCAGCGTGCGCACGTCGCCGCTCTCGAGCTCGACCGCGCCGTACATGCTGGCGTGGTTCGTGGCGAGGCGCGTGGCGGCGAACAGTTCTGCTTGACGCGGTGACACGCCGTTGAGCGCGGCGGCGGCCGCAAGCAGCGCCAGCTTCTCGACCGCAAGGCGCGCTACGCGCTCGCCGTCCGGGCGGCCGAAGGTCTTGCCGATGAATCCCGCCGTCTCGCCTGCCCCTGGCAGACCTTTGGTCTCGGCAGCAAGCGCTTGCAGGACCGACATCGCTGCCTCCGGCTCGCGCGAGAGCGCGCGCAGCACGTCGAGACACATGACGTTGCCCGAGCCCTCCCAGATCGCGTTGACCGGCGACTCCCGGTAGTGCCGCGCCAGAATGCCGTCCTCGACATAGCCGTTGCCGCCGAGGCATTCCATGGCTTCGTAGAGAAACGGCGGCGCGCTCTTGCAGGTCCAGTATTTGATCGCAGGCGTCAGCAGCCGCATGTAGGCGGCCTCCGCCGGATCGAGCGGCGTCCGATCGAAGGCGCGGCAGAGCCGCATCACCACAGCCGTGCTCGCCTCCACATGCAGCGCCATGTCCGAGAGTACCGCCTGCATCAGCGGCTGATCGGCGAGATGTTTCTGGAACACGCTGCGGTGCCGGGTGTGATGCAGCGCGTGGGCGAGCCCCGAGCGCATCAGGCCGACCGAGGCGATCGCGCAATCCTGCCGCGTCATTTGCACCATCTGGATGATGGTACGGATGCCCTTGCCCTCATCGCCGACGGCTTCCGCATAGGCACCGACGAACTCAACCTCGGATGACGCGTTGGAGCGGTTGCCGAGCTTGTCCTTCAGCCGCTGGAACTGGATCGCGTTCACCGAACCATCCGGCGCGAAGCGCGGCATGAAGAAACAGGTCAGTCCCTGGTCCGCCTGAGCCAGCACCAGGAAGGCATCGCACATCGGCGCCGACATGAACCATTTGTGGCCGGTGATACGGTAGGCGCCTCCCTCGCGCACCGCGCGCGTCATGTTGGCGCGCACGTCGGTACCGCCCTGCTTCTCGGTCATGCCCATGCCGAGCGTCATACCGCGCTTCTCCCACCACGGCGCGAAGCTGGGATCGTAGCTTTTCGTCGACAGCACCGGCATGACCTTGGCGCGCAGATCAGGCTGCATCGCCAGCGCCGCAACGGAGGCGCGCGTCATCGTGATCGGGCAGAGATGGCCGGTCTCGACCTGCGAGGCCATGTAGAATTTTGCCGCGCGGATGACCTCTGCGACATTACCCGCGGGTCTTCCATCCGCAGTCCAAGTCGAATTGTGCACGCCGGCACGGGCGCTGTGAGCCATCAGCTCGTGATAGGCCGGATGAAACTCGACCTGGTCGCGCCGATTGCCCTTGGCATCGAAGGTGCGCAGCTTCGGCGTGTTCTCGTTCGCGACGCGCCCCCGATCGGCCATCGCAGCCGAGCCCCAATGCTTGCCGTACTCCGAGAGCTCCGGTTCCGCCGCCGCAGCGCCATTGGCCCTGACCGCCGCGACCAGCGGCTGGTCCGCGGCGAACAGATCGACGTCCTCGAACGGCGGCGACTGGTTGAAGACCTCGTGGGTCGCGAAGCTGGGCTGGGTCATCTCGTGTCCTCGGCGCGGAATCAGTTCCGCCGCGGCTGGATCGGGAAATCATAGGCCGCACCGCCCGCTCCCGGCAGCGAAAAGTGCCACCACTCCTTTGCATAGTTCACAAAGCCTTGCCTTGCCATCGCAGCCACCAGCCGCTTGCGCCAGGCGCGCTGATCCGGACTGATCGTTGGTGCGGCGGTATGCCCTTTCACGTCGGTGCAGTCATAGCCGGTGCCCATGTCGACGCTGCCCTCCGGCAATCGCGCCTCGACCGGTGCCGTGCAGTCCGCGTAGGTCTTTGACGGGTCGTATTTGCCTGAATTGTCGGCGTTGAGATCGACCAGCGTGAGATCGAGCGCTGCGCCCGTCGAATGCTGCGAGCGGCTTGCGATGTAGCCGAGGCGGAACAGCTCGGTCTTGGGAATTTTGGGATTGTAGCGCCGCTCGGCGGCCGTCTCGTGGCCGTTCTGCGACCACCTGACCATGTCGAGCGAGGCCCGCGCCGGCCGGTAGCAGTCGAACATTTTCAGCGAGAGATTTTGCGCCGCCAGTTCCTGCTGGACCGCCTTCAGCCGCAGCCCAACCTCCCGCTTCACCACGCACCCGCCGGCCCCGTAGCCGGCGAGCGGACGGCCGACGAAATTGTTCGAGGTGGCGTAGCGGATGTCCTGGATGATGCTGGGCTCGATGTCGTGCAGATAGACGAAACCGCCGGGAAGCGATTGGGCGTGGGCCGCGGAAACAAAAGCCGCGACCAAGAGCGCCGTTAGAGTTGTTTTCAGCGGAAATCTCCCCTTCGTCATGGGCGGGCTTGTCCCGGCCATCCACGCCTTTTCTGCGACAGCACCTTAAGAACGTGGATGCCCGGGACGTCTAGCGCGAAGACGCGCTTCGCGCTTCTGCCCGGGCATGACGGAGAAGACGGGGACAGCTCACGCCAGCGATAAGACCGACAGATCGGGGGATAACTCCCCGCCCGGGCTTTGGCCCTTGCCCCCCCGGCCATCCCCGCCTATAGCTCTCGCTTTAATGACATCGAAATCGACCTTCGTCCTCGGCCACCGGCATTTGCTGGGCATCGAGGGCCTTTCCGCGGCCGACATTACCGGCCTCCTCGACCTGTCCGAAGAATATGTCGAGCTCAACCGCCAGGTTGACAAGAAGCGCACCGTCCTGCGTGGACGGACGCAGGTGAACCTCTTCTTCGAGGCTTCCACCCGGACCCAATCCTCGTTCGAGCTCGCCGGCAAACGGCTGGGCGCCGACGTCATGAACATGTCGGTGTCCTCCTCGTCCATCAAAAAGGGCGAGACGCTGGTCGACACCGCCATGACGCTCAACGCCATGCATCCGGATATCCTGGTGGTGCGCCATCACGCCTCCGGCGCGGTGGAACTGCTGGCCCGCAAGGTCGACGGTTCCGTGATCAATGCCGGCGACGGCGCGCATGAGCATCCGACACAGGCGCTGCTCGACGCGCTGACCATTCGCCGCAACAAGGGCCGGCTCGAGGGCCTCGTGGTCGCGATCTGCGGCGACGTGCTGCATTCGCGCGTGGCCCGCTCCAACATCATCCTGCTCAACGCGATGGGCGCCCGCGTCCGCGTCGTCGGCCCCTCCACACTGCTGCCGCCCGGCATCGAGCGGATGGGCGTCGAGGTCGCGCGCGACATGCGCGAGGGGCTCAACGGCGCCGACATCGTCATGATGTTGCGGCTCCAGCGCGAGCGCATGAACGGCTCCTTCGTGCCGTCGACTTCCGAGTATTTCCACTATTTCGGGCTGGACCAGAAGAAGCTCGCCTACGCCAAGCCAGACGCCCTTGTCATGCATCCCGGCCCCATGAACCGCGGCGTCGAGATCGACACCGCGGTCGCGGACGGCGCGCAGTCCCTGATCCGCGAACAGGTGGAGATGGGGGTGGCCGTGCGCATGGCGGTGCTGGAAGCGCTCGCCCGCAACCTGCCGAACGCGTGATGCTCATGTTGACCGACCGCCGACCCATCCTGCTTGCCAATGCCCGCGTCGTCGACCCCAGCAGGGATTTCGATGGCCCCGGCGATGTCCTGATTGCCGACGGCATCATCCGGGAGACCCGCCGCGGCATTGGCGCTGCCGGCGTCCCCGAGGGCACCGACGTCGTCAACTGCGCCGGCAAGATCGTCGCACCCGGCCTGATCGACATGCGCGCCTTCGTCGGCGAGCCCGGCTTCAGCCATCGCGAGACCTTTGCGTCCGCGAGCCAGGCGGCTGCGACCGGCGGCATCACCACCATCATCTGCCAGCCCGATACCTTGCCGGTGATCGACAACTCGGCGACCGTCGACTTCGTGATGCGTCGCGCCCGTGACACCGCGATCGTCAACATCCAGCCGATGGCGGCGCTGACCAAGGGAATGCACGGCGAGGAGATGACCGAGTTCGGCCTCCTCAAGGCAGCAGGCGCGATCGCCTTCAGCGACTGCGACAAGAGCGTGAGCAATGCGCAGGTGATGCGCCGCGCGTTGACCTACGCGCGCGATTTCGACGCGTTGATCGTGCACTACACCGAGGATCGCGATCTCGTCGGCGAAGGCGTGATGAACGAGGGCGAGTTCGCCTCGCGGCTCGGCCTGATGGGCATCCCGAACGCGGCGGAAGCCGTGATGCTGGAGCGCGACATGCGCCTGGTCGCGCTCACCGGCGGCCGCTATCACGCGGCGTCGCTAACCTGCATCGAGTCGCTCGACGTGCTCAAGCGCGCCCGCGACGCCGGCCTTGCCGTGACGGCCTCAGCCTCGATCAACCACCTTGCGCTGAACGAGAACGACATCGGCCCTTACCGTTCGTTCCTGAAGCTGTCGCCGCCGCTGCGCACCGAGGACGACCGCCGCGCGCTGGTCGCCGCCGTCGCCTCCGGCCTCGTCGACGTCATCATGTCCGACCACAACCCGCAGGACGTCGAGGTCAAGCGCCTGCCTTTCGCAGAAGCAGCCCCCGGCGCCATCGGGCTGGAGACCATGCTCCCGGCGGGCCTGCGCCTCGTGCACAATGACGAATTGGACCTCAAGACGCTGATCCGGGCGATGTCGACCCGGCCGGCCGAGATTTTGGGATTGCCTGGCGGAACCCTGCGCACGGGCAGCCCCGCCGACGTCATCGTGATCGACCCCGATGTGCCCTGGGTGGTCGATCCCGCCGACCTCAAATCGCCCTGCAAGAACACGCCGTTCGACGAGGCCCGCTTTACAGGCCGCGTGGTGCGCACCATTGTCGGCGGACGGACAGTGTACGAGCATGTCTGACGTGCGGAGCTGCAGCCAGGGAATTTGCAGACATGGCGCTTGAACTGTTTCTGCCGGTCGCTTTCGTCATCGGCTACCTGCTCGGCTCGATTCCGTTCGGGCTGATCCTGACCAGGCTCGGCGGCACGCAGGATCTGCGGTCGATCGGCTCCGGCAGCATCGGCGCCACGAACGTGCTGCGCACGGGGCGCAAGGGCCTTGCCGCCGCGACCCTGCTGTTCGACGCGCTCAAGGGCACCGTGGCGGTGGTGATCGCCGGCTACATCGCCGGTCCCAACGCCGCGATGCTGGCCGGGCTCGGCGCCTTCCTCGGCCATCTTTTCCCGGTCTGGCTCAAGTTCCGCGGCGGCAAGGGTGTCGCCGTCTATATCGGCATTCTGCTCGGGCTGTTCTGGCCGGCCGCGCTGGTGTTCTGCCTGCTATGGCTCGCGACCGCCTTCACCACCCGCTATTCCTCGCTCTCTGCGCTGGTGGCGTCCTTTATCACGCCGCTGTTCCTGTGGTGGTTCGGCCATCTCGCACTAGCAGCGATGGCCGCGGTGCTGACGCTGCTGCTGTTCTACGCCCATCGCGAGAACATCAAGCGGCTGCAATCGGGCAAGGAAAGCCGGATCGGCGAGAAGGCATAAGCCGGGAATCCACGGATACCGCGGCACCCCTTCTGCATTATATCGCAAATGGTGTTCGCAACTTGCAGCCGAATCACGGCTGTATGGACGAACGGGTTCCTGGCTCGGCCCTGATCATGGGCATAGCTCTACGCGGTTGCTCAGAATGAGCGAGAAGATTGTCAGCGCGCAAGACGATGGCGATTTGCGAGGTGCTGCTTGCACCGCGGCAAGCCGGCTGCTCTCGACGACGGACATCTGGTCTAGTGCGCCCTCGCCGCTTGTCGCTCCAGCGCCTGCTTCCGTCCCGCCTCCACCGCGCGAGCCCGATCCGATCGTGGAAGCGCGGACACCAGTCGAAATTGTAGCTGTCGCAGCGCCCGTCACGCACGATCGGACGCCGCGGCAATGGCCGCCGCGAAAATTGTCGCTGGCCCTCCAGGGCGGCGGCACCTTCGCCGCGTTCACCTGGGGCGTGCTGGAGCGGCTGCTGGAAGAGCCATCCATCGCGATCGACACCATCAGCGGCGCCAGCGCCGGCGCCATCAACGCGCTGCTGCTCGCCTCCGGTTTCGCCGAGGGTGGCCGCGAAGGCGCGCGCGCGCGGCTGAACCGCTTCTGGATCCGGCTGATGCACGAAGCCTCGTTCCGATCGCTGATGCTGATCGGCGGCTTCTCGCCGGCGGGAAGCTCGGTCGCGTTCGGCCCGACGCTGCGCTCCGGCCAGTTCGATCCGTTCGATCTCGATCCGCTGCGGCAGGCGCTGTCGCGCGACATCAATTTTTCCGCCTTGCGCGACCCGCGGTGCCCGAAGCTTCTGATCGCGGCGACCCGGATCCGCGACGGGCAGCAGCAGATCTTCCGCAACGACGTGATCACCGCCGACGTCGCGCTGGCCTCGACCTGTCCACCGCTGGTTCATTGCGCGGTCGAGATCGACGGCGAGGCTTATTGGGACGGCGGCCCCGGCGGCAATCCCCCCCTGCTGCGGCTCGTGCAGGACACGACGAGCACCGAAATCCTGCTCGTCCAGGTCACGCCGGCGCGCGACAGCTACGTGCCGATCACGCTCGCCGCGATCGACCGCAGGCTGGATCAGATCGCGGCCAACGCCGCCCTCAATGCCGAGATCGCCGCGATCGAATGGGCGCAATCGCAGGCCGCATCGTCGTTGCGGCTCTCCAGGATCGCCGCGGAAGATTTCGTCGACGGCCTGGCGCAGCGCTCATCGACCGATCTCGGCCGCGGCTTCATTCGCGCGCTGCACCGGAGCGGCCGCGAGGCTGCCGGGCGCTGGCTCAAGCAAGGTCCAGATCACAGCGCAGCGCCGGCCGCATCCGGCCAGCGCATCGTCGCTCTCGAACCTGCGCTAGCCTGATTTCGCCAGCGCCTGCTCCAGGAACCACGCCGTCGCCAGCGCATGGGCGTCGTTGCCGAAGCGCGCGATCACCTGCACGCCGATCGGGAGGCCATTGGCTTTCAGCACGGGCACGTTGACGCAAGGGTTGCCCATCAGCGTCCAGAGCCTGTTGTAGCGGGGGTCGCCGGTGCTCGCGAGCTCCTTGGCCGGCGGCGTGCCCGGCGCCGAATAGGTCAGCAGCACGTCGAACCGCTCGAACAATTCGCCGATCTCGCGGCGTCCGCGGCGGCTGATCCGGCGCGCGTCGTCATAGTCCTTGGGTGTGAGACCGACCGTCGCATCGAGACTGGCGCGCAGCATCGGCGCGATCTCATCGTGGCGTTCGGAAAATTCCCAGGCGAGCGCGCGATGCGCCTCGAAGTCCTGGATGATCGGGTGGATGCGCCAGGCCTCCTGCACCGCCTGCGGCAGATCGATGGTCTGCACGCTGGCGCCAGCCCGCGTCGCCGCCTTGATCGCGGCCTGCAGCCCCTCCTCGGCGGCCGGCTCCACGGCGCCGGCAAACTCCTGCCTGATAACGCCGATGCGCGGCGCCTTCGCCGGGACGATGCCGGCGAATTCGGTGCGGCCGGTTATTGCCAGCAGTCCGCGCGCGAGATCTTCCGCGCGGGCGCCGAACAGACCGACGGTGTCGAGCGCCCACGAATAGCATTTGACGCCGACCGTCGGCAGCATGCGGAACGACGGCTTAATCGCGGCGGTGCCGCAATAGGCGGCGGGCCGGATCACCGAGCCGCCGGTCTGGGTACCCAGCGCCAGCGGGATCATGCCGGCACCGACGGCCGCGGCCGAGCCCGAGGACGAGCCGCCCGGCGTATGCCCGAGGTTATGCGGATTGAGCGTCGGGGTCGGATCGCGCGAGGCGAATGCCGTGGTCGTGGTCTTGCCGATGATGGTGGCGCCCGCCCGCTTCAGCATCATCACCACAGGCGCGTCCGCGCGCGGCTGCCAGCCGCGATAGATCGATGATCCCATCTCGGTCGGAAAATCGGCGGTGTCGATGATGTCCTTGATCCCGACCGCGATGCCGCGCAGCGGCCCGGCGCCTTGCGCCTTCGCCGAGCTGTCGTAACGGACGAAGGCGTGGACCTCCTTCTCCCGCGCCTCGATGGCTGCATGCGATTGCGCGATGGCGGCCTCGGGCGAAAGCTCGCCCGCTTCGATGCGGCGCTGAAGGTCGGCGAGTGAGATCATGGCAATACCCTTCTTATTGGGATCGCTTTTAGCATCGGGGCAAGGTCGCGCAAGCGCACGTCGCTGTTGCCCACGCCTTCAGGTTGTTCCATGCTGTCCCTGCAAGGAGCCGCCGTGGACGCCATCAATCCAAGTGTAGAGCTGACCGAAGCCGACAGGATCGACCGCCTGCGGCTGATCCGGTCCGACAATGTCGGGCCGCGCACGTTCCGGTCGCTGGTCGATCATTTCGGCACGGCGCGCGCGGCGCTGGAGCGGCTGCCGGATCTGGCACGCCGCGGCGGTGCGCAGCGATCGGCGCGCATCTGTAGCGCCGACGAGGCGAAAGCCGAGCTCGCCGCGAGCCGCAAGTTCGGCATCACCTGGCTCGCGCCCGGCGAGGACGGTTATCCGGCACGCCTGGCAACACTCGACGATGCGCCGCCGCTGCTCGCCGTGCGCGGCGACCATGCAACGCTGATGCGGCCGATGATTGCGATCGTCGGTTCGCGCAATGCCTCCGGTGCAGGCTTGAAATTCGCCGGTCAGCTCGCCCGCGAACTCGGCGAAGCCGGCTTCGTCGTCATCTCCGGCCTTGCCCGCGGGGTCGACCAGGCCGCACACCGCGCCAGCGTCGAGAGCGGCACCATCGCCGTGCTCGCCGGCGGCCATGACTGCATCTATCCGCCGGAGCATGGCGATTTGCTGGCCTCGATCCTCGACCGCAAGGGTGCCGCGATCTCCGAGATGCCGCTCGGCCACGAGCCGCGCGCCCGCGACTTTCCCCGCCGCAACCGGCTGATCTCGGGCGCCGCGCTCGGCGTGGTCGTGGTGGAGGCGGCGCACCGCTCGGGCTCGCTGATCACCGCGCGCATGGCCGCCGAACAGGGTCGCGAAGTGTTCGCCGTGCCGGGCTCGCCGCTCGACCCGCGCGCCGCCGGCACCAACGATCTGATCAAGCAGGGCGCGACGCTCGTCACCGAAGCCGCCGACGTCGTCAACGCGGTCGCACCGATCATGGAGCGGCCGCTGATGCGTACCGCGCGCGAGCCCGACAGCGAGCCGTTCGAGAGCGATCCTCAAGGGCACGACCGCGACCAGATCACCGGCCTGCTCGGCCCTGCCCCTGTCACGATTGACGATCTCGTGCGGATGTCCGGCGCCTCGCCGGCCATCGTGCGTACCGTGCTCTTGGAACTCGAGCTCGCCGGCCGGCTCGAACGCCACGGCGGTGGCTTGGTCTCGCTGCTTTAAGGAGTGGTCCGCTCGTCGAAGCGCGTACGCGCCGCGGCGATCTGCTGCTGATGCGTGATCGCCCATTCGCCGAGTGCCTTTACCGGCTGCTGCAGTCCCCGGCCGAGATCGGTCAGCTCGTAATCCACCCGCGGCGGAATGGTCGGGAAGATCGTGCGTGTGACCAGGCCGTCACGCTCGAGCCCGCGCAGCGTCAAGGTCAGCATCCGCTGCGAAATGCCATTGATCATGCGCTTGAGCTCGTTAAAGCGCTTGGGCCCGTCACTTAGCATCATGATGACGAACACGCTCCATTTGTCGCCGACGCGCGCGAGGATCGAGGCGACGCCGCGGCAGTCCGCATGGTTGGGATCCGGCCTTGGTGAGGCGGGCAAATCGATGTGCGCAGGTTTCAGGGATGTGCCCATGGCTCAAAAAGGTGCGTTCTTGCGGGGATTTCGATAGTCACTCATGTAGCTCTGGTTACAAACTTATACCAGGGTGATCCCGAATGAAACTCCTCCACATCGACTCCAGCGTGCTCGGCCCCCACTCCGTTTCGCGGCAAGTCTCCGCCGCCATCGTCGACCGTCTCAGGCAGGCGACGCCATCGCTCGACATCGTCTATCGCGACCTGACGCAGAGCCCGCTCGCCCATCTCTCCGGCTCGCATCTGGCGGCCGCGCAAGGCGCGCCTGCGCCGGCGGAGCTCGGCCCCGATCTCGCCGCCAGCAAGGCCGCGCTGGACGAGTTTCTTGCCGCCGACATCGTCGTGATCGGCGCGCCCATGTACAATTTCACCATTCCGAGCCAGCTCAAGGCCTGGATCGACCGGGTCCTGGTGGCGGGGAAGACGTTCAGCTATGGGGCCAACGGCCCGCAGGGCCTTGCCGGCGGCAAGCGCGTAATCTTCGCGGTTTCGCGCGGGGGCTATTACGGCGCGGGCTCGCCCGCCGCGTCGCTGGAGCACCTCGAAAGCTATCTGCGTGGCGTGTTCGGTTTCATGGGGATTCATCATCCCGAATTCATCAGCGCCGACGGAATCCAGGTCGGCCCGGAGCATCGCGAGAAGTCGCTCGCAAGCGCGCTCGAGGCGGCGACCGCCCTCCGCGCGGCCTGATAACGCGCACATCATCAGCCGCCGCAACATCGCTTGCGGCGGCTGATCGACCGGTGCGCGATCGGCGAAGCTAAAACCAGGCGCCCTGAATGCCCAGGATGACGGCGACGAGGGAAACGAACAGGCCGATGCCGGAGAAAAGAGCGACCCCGACGAACTCGGAGGTGTCGGAACGCTTGGCAGGAACGGCGGAGTTTTCGGTGTAAATACGCGGTGCTGAAATCGGGGAAATAATACGAGCTGCCTTTGGCATATCGGGCTCCCTTGAAATGAGTCTTCGTGACCCCCTGCCCGTAAAAGTGTCTTGGCAGCGCAAGCGAAGGTTCAATGCCTCCCGCAACGTTCAGAAAATACAGCTCGCGAGACGTGGGAACCGGCCGGCGCAACCGCTCGCCGCTGCGCCGACCGATTCAATTTGCACCAAGATTGATCAGCCGCGATAGATCGGCGCGCCGCTCGGAGAGGCAACCGCGCCGCCATCGACGAAGATTTCCTGGCCCTGCACATGCGCGGAATCGTCGGAGGCGAGGAACAGCACAGTCTTGGCGACGTGATCTGTTTCACCAATGCGCCCCAGCGGCGTCGTCAGCGCGATCCGCTTCTCGAACGCCTTCTCGGCTTCGGGCGTCGCGGTCGCGGGTCCCCAGATCGGCGTGCGGATCGCACCGGGCGCGACCACGTTGACGCGAATGCCCCGCGGCGAGAGCTCCGAGGCCATGATCCGCGCCATCGCCCGCACGCCGGCCTTGGCGGCGCCATAGGCCGAATAGCCGGGAATGCCGAGCACGGAGATCACCGAGCCGTTGAGGACGATGGAAGCATTGTCGTTGAGATAAGGCAGCGCGGACTGAACGGTGAAGAACACGCCGGTCAGATTGGTGCTGATGACCTTCTCGAAGACCTCCAGCGTGGCCGACCCCAGCGGCGTACCGCCGGCGATGCCGGCATTGGCGAACAGGATGTCGAACTTGCCGAACTTTTCGGCGCCCTTCTTGATCGCAGATTCGGTCGCGGCAATGTCGGTGGCGTCGGCGGCGAGCGCGAGCGCGTTCGGCCCGAGCTCCTTCGCGGCCGCCTCGAGCGTCTCCTTGTTGCGCCCGGTGATCACCACCTTGGCGCCCTCGGCCACGAACAGCTTTGCCGTTGCCAGTCCAATGCCGCTATTGCCGCCGGTGATCAGGGCCGTCTTGTTCTTCAGTCTCACGTTCGCCTCCAGTGGTTTCATCATAAAACTACGATTGCCATCTAGGCCACCTGGTTTTAAGATGCAACCACAAGAGCGCGTGAACGGTGACAGGACCGTGCGATCGCGAAAGGACCAGATCATGGTGAAACGGACGAGCTTCGAGGGGGACGCCTGCCCGATCGCGCGATCGCTGGAGGCGATCGGCGACCGGTGGTCGCTGCTGATCATCCGCGAGGCGCTGTTTGGGCTGCGCCGCTTCGGTGAGTTTCAGAGCAAGCTCGGCATGGCCAAGAACATCTTGTCGACGCGGCTGCGCGCGCTGGTCGATCACGGCATCCTGACCACGGCCCCCGCCTCCGACGGCAGCCCTTACGAGGAATATGTGCTGACGCCGAAAGGCCGCGGCGTCTTCCCGGTGTTGGTAGCGCTGCGCCAATGGGGCGAGGATTTCGACGATCGCCCGTCGGAGATCGCGACCATCCTGGTCGATCGCGAGAAAGGCCGACCGGTGAAGAAGCTCGAACTGCGCGCGGAGGACGGGCGATTGCTCAGCCTCGCGGACACCTCGCTGAAGCCGCGGCCTGCGCCGCGGCGACGGTCAGCGGGATAGCGGTGCGCTGTCTCTTCAACGTCGTCCTGGCGACCGATTCCGCTCGGTCTTCGCGGCTACGACAGCCCGCGATTGCTCCGCAGGTTGACCCACTTTCATCGAAGGCGGGTCGGCATGTACCCGAGCGTCCCAACTCGCAATATGGCGTGGCGGACTTGTACAAGCCATCGACAGCCACCAAGCTGGCACCACCATGCCCCTGCTCGCCATCGCCTATTTTTCCATCTCGGGCACCACCGAGAAGCTGGCGCATGCGGTTGCGCGCGGAGCAGATGGCAAAGCGCAGGTCACGCTGTGTCGCATCACCGGCGGCGACATCGTGTCAGGCCGCTTTCAGAATGAGAGCTTACTGGAGACGATCGATGGCGCCGACGCAGTTGCGTTTGGCAGCCCGACCTATATGGGCGGGCCAGCCGCTCAATTCAAAGCGTTTGCCGATGCTTCAAGTGATCGATGGAGCCAGCAGCGCTGGGCCAACAAGATCGCAGCCGGGTTCACCACGGGCGCCTGCGCAAGCGGCGATCAACTCCACACACTGTCCTACTTTTCCATTCTGGCCGCGCAGCACGGCATGCTCTGGTGCGGACTGGATATTCCCGGTGGCGAGGATCCGAGCGGCCGCAAACGTTTGGGCAGCCAGCTTGGTCTGGCAACACACTTGATTGACGGCTCGTTGCCGGAGAGCGACCTCGGCGCGGCCGCATATCTCGGCCTGCGATTGGCCAAAATGGCAAGCCGCAACGGCTAACCGCACCGTCGTTGGAGCAGTACATCGCCCCCTTCACGACAGCCTGCGCTTGCTCCGCAGCCGCAGATGCTCGTCCGCCTCGAGCTTGGTCATTCCCAGGAGATAATGCAGCACGTCGAGCCTGTGCCGTTCGGCAAGCTTGCGCAGGGCCCCGACCTGCTCGGCGATGAAGGCGACCGCCTCCTCGACGCCGCCCTCCCCCGGTTCCTCGTGACGCAAGCCTCCCCCCGCGCGCGATGCGGCGCCCGCCCGTTTCTTTCCTGGCTTAGTCACCAGCCCCCACCCGAATCCATGCCCCGCGGCAACATTACGCCGACATCGACCGCAACTCAAAGGTGGTATTTTGCAACTTTCTCGATATGAAACTTTTTCCATCGAGAGGGCTCTCAACAGCCCTCGATTTGACAGCGACGGCCTCACCACCCATGTTCGGGACGAAAGGGCCGACCCGAATCTCATCGAATTCGGCCCCAAATTTCCCCATAAGTTACTGGAACTACATGAATATCGTCATTGTGGAGTCGCCGGCGAAAGCCAAGACGATCAACAAGTATTTGGGCTCGTCCTACGAGGTTCTGGCCTCGTTTGGCCATGTCCGCGACTTGCCGGCAAAGAACGGCTCCGTCGATCCCGACGCCAATTTCAAGATGATCTGGGAGGTCGACCCCAAGGCGGCCGGCCGGCTCAACGACATTGCCAAGTCCCTCAAGAACGCCGATCGCCTGATTCTCGCCACCGACCCTGATCGCGAGGGCGAGGCCATCTCCTGGCACGTGCTGGAGGTCCTGAAAGAGAAGCGCGCGATCAAGGACCACAAGATCGAGCGCGTGGTGTTCAACGCCATCACCAAGCAGGCGGTGACGGACGCCATGAAGAATCCGCGCCAGATCGACGGTGCGCTGGTCGACGCCTATATGGCGCGCCGCGCGCTGGACTATCTGGTCGGCTTCACCCTCTCCCCCGTGCTGTGGCGCAAGCTGCCGGGCGCCCGCTCGGCGGGCCGCGTGCAGTCGGTGGCGCTGCGGCTGGTCTGCGACCGCGAGCTCGAGATCGAAAAGTTCGTTGCGCGCGAATACTGGTCGCTGATCGCGACCCTGCTGACGCCGCGCGGCGACGCCTTCGAGGCCCGTCTCGTCGGCGCCGACGGCAAGAAGATCCAGCGCCTCGACATCGGCACCGGCGCGGAAGCCGAAGACTTCAAGAAGGCGCTGGAAGCAGCCGCCTACGCGGTGACCACGGTCGATGCCAAGCCGGCCCGGCGCAATCCGCAGGCCCCCTTCACCACCTCGACGCTGCAGCAGGAAGCCAGCCGCAAATACGGCTTTGCGCCGGCGCACACCATGCGC
Source organism: Bradyrhizobium sp. Kon56 (assembly GCF_055807635.1). Classification (NCBI taxonomy): domain Bacteria; kingdom Pseudomonadati; phylum Pseudomonadota; class Alphaproteobacteria; order Hyphomicrobiales; family Nitrobacteraceae; genus Bradyrhizobium; species Bradyrhizobium sp. Kon56. The sequence continues at coordinate 27,376 of NZ_JBVVOU010000040.1, forward strand.
ATCGCGCAGCGGCTCTATGAAGGCATCGACATCGGCGGCGAGACCACGGGACTCATTACTTATATGCGTACCGACGGCGTGCAGATCGACCCGTCCGCGATCACCCAGGCACGCAAGGTGATCGGCGAGGATTACGGCAACGCCTATGTGCCGGACGCGCCGCGTCAGTACCAGGCCAAGGCCAAGAACGCCCAGGAAGCCCACGAAGCGATCCGGCCGACCGACATGTCGCGCCGTCCCGACAGCATGAGCCGCAAGCTCGAGTCCGACCAGGCGAGACTCTATGAACTGATCTGGAAGCGCACCATCGCGAGCCAGATGGAATCGGCCGAGCTGGAACGCACCACGGTCGACATCACGGCGAAGGTCGGCGGCCGCACGCTGGACCTGCGCGCCACCGGCCAGGTCGTCAAGTTCGACGGCTTCCTCGCACTTTACCAGGAAGGCCGCGACGACGAGGAGGACGAGGACTCCCGCCGCCTGCCCGCGATGAGCCCCAACGATGCGCTGAAGCGGCAGTCGCTCGCCGTCACCCAGCACTTCACCGAGCCGCCGCCGCGCTTCTCCGAGGCCTCGCTGGTCAAGCGCATGGAAGAGCTCGGCATCGGCCGGCCCTCGACCTATGCCTCGATCCTCCAGGTGCTCAAGGACCGCGGCTACGTCAAGCTCGAGAAGAAGCGCCTGCACGGCGAGGACAAGGGCCGCGTCGTAGTCGCGTTCCTCGAAAGCTTCTTTGCCCGCTACGTCGAATACGACTTCACCGCCAATCTGGAAGAGCAGCTCGACCGCATCTCCAACAACGAGATCTCCTGGCAGCAGGTGCTCAAGGATTTCTGGACCGGTTTCATCGGCGCGGTCGACGAGATCAAGGATCTGCGCGTCGCCCAGGTGCTCGACGTGCTCGACGACATGCTCGGACAGCACATCTATCCGGCCCGCACCGATGGCGGCGACATCAGGCAATGCCCGAGCTGCGGCAACGGACGGCTCAATCTCAAGGCCGGCAAGTTCGGCGCCTTCGTCGGTTGCTCGAACTATCCGGAATGCCGCTACACCCGTCAGCTCGCCGCCGACGGCGAGGCAACGGCCGATCGTTCGCTCGGCCAGGACCCGGATACGGGCCGCGATGTCTGGGTCAAGGCCGGGCGGTTCGGCCCCTACATCCAGCTCGGCGAGCAGAAGGATTATGCGGAGGGCGAGAAGCCGAAGCGCGCAGGCATTCCGAAGGGGATGTCCCCTGGAGATGTCGAGCTCGAGCTTGCGCTCAAGCTGCTGTCGCTGCCGCGCGAGATCGGCAAGCATCCGGAAACCGGTGAGCCGATCACCGCGGGTCTCGGCCGCTTCGGGCCGTTCGTGAAGCACGAGAAGACTTATGCCAGCCTCGAGGCCGGCGATGAGGTGTTCGACATCGGCATCAACCGCGCGGTGACGCTGATCGCGGAGAAGATCGCCAAGGGCCCGAGCCGCCGCTTCGGCGCTGATCCCGGCAGGGCGATCGGCGATCATCCCACCCTCGGCACCGTCACGGTAAAGGGCGGCCGCTACGGCGCCTATGTCACCGCGGGTGGCGTCAATGCCACGATCCCGAGCGACATCGAGAAAGACGCCATCACGCTGCCGCAGGCAATCGCGCTGATCGACGAGCGTGCGGCCAAGGGCGGCGGCAAGAAGCCGAAGAAGGCGGCGAAGCCGGCCAAGGCCAAGAAGGCTGCGGCGAAGGCCGCCGACGGCGATGACGCCGCACCAAAAACCAAAAAGCCGGCCGCGAAGAAGGCGGCCAAACCCAAATCCGAATCCACCAGCAAGGCGCGCGCAGCCGTGTCGTCGACGGCCAAAACGTCACCGACCAAGGCAGCTGGCGCCAAAGCTCCGGCCAAGAAAAGTGCCGGCACCAAATAGAGGCTAAGTGAAACGCAAGAATGACCGTGGCTTTCCCGACAGGGCAGCCATCGTCGCCTTCATCAAGGCAAATCCCGGAAAGGTCGGAACCCGCGAAATTGCACGCGAGTTCGGCCTGAAGAACGCCGACCGCATCGAGCTCAAGCGCATGCTGCGCGAGCTCGCCGACGACGGGCTCGTCAAGAAAAAGCGCCATACGATTTCAGAGCCGGACAGCCTCCCGCCGACGCTGGTCGCCGACATTACCGGCCGCGACGCCGACGGCGAGCTGGTCGCCTCCCCCACTGAATGGGACGAGGTCGAAAGCGGCGAGCCGCCAAAGATCCTCATCACGATGCCGCGCCGGCCGAAGCCCGGCACCGCGGCCGGCGTTGGCGATCGCGCGCTGCTGCGGGTCGAGCGATCCGACGAGACCGAAGGCCCGGCCTATCGCGGCCACATCATCAAGGTTTTCGACAAGACCAAGAGCCGCATCCTCGGCGTCTTCCGCAGCCTGCCCGAAGGCGGCGGACGGATCATCCCGGTCGACAAGAAGTCCGCCGACCGCGAGCTGAACATCGCCCCGACTGAGACGCACGGCGCGCAGGACGGCGATCTCGTCAGCGTCGACATCATCCGCTCGCGCGGCTTTGGGCTGGCGTCAGGCCGCGTCAAGGAGAAGCTCGGCTCGGTCAAGTCGGAGAAGGCGATCAGCCTGATCGCGATCTACGCGCACGACATCCCGCTACAATTCCGTCCCGCGGCAGAGCGCGAAGCCGAAGCGGCGGAGCCGGCCAATTTGAAGGGGCGCGAGGACTGGCGCGATGTGCCGCTGGTCACCATCGATCCGCCGGATGCCAAGGATCACGACGACGCGGTACACGCGCAGCCGGATCCTGATCTCAACAACAAGGGCGGCTTCATCGTCGATGTCGCCATCGCCGATGTGAGCTTCTACGTGCGACCGGGCACCGCGCTCGACCGCGATGCGCTCGATCGCGGCAACTCGGTCTATTTCCCCGACCGCGTCGTGCCGATGCTGCCCGAGCGCATCTCCAACGATCTCTGCTCGCTGGTGCCGGGCGAGCCGCGCGGCGCGCTCGCGGTGCGGATGATCATCGCGCCGGACGGGCGGAAACGGTCGCACAGCTTCCACCGCATCCTGATGCGCTCCGCAGCCAAGCTGAACTATGCGCAGGCGCAGGCCGCGATCGACGGAAGGCCGGACGACACCACCGGCCCCCTGCTCGATCCGATCCTGAGGCCGCTTTATGCCGCCTATGCCTGCGTCAAGCGCGCGCGCGACGAGCGCGATCCGCTCAATCTCGATCTGCCCGAGCGCAAGATCCTGCTCAAGCCCGACGGCACGGTCGACCGCGTCGTCGTGCCCGACAGGCTCGACGCGCACAAGCTGATCGAGGAGTTCATGATCCTCGCCAATGTCGCGGCAGCCGAGATGCTCGAGAAGAAGTCGCTGCCGCTGATCTACCGGGTGCATGACGAGCCGACCCTGGAAAAGGTCCACGCGCTCGCGGAATTCCTGGCGACGCTGGACGTTCCGTTCGCGAAAGGCGGCGCGCTGCGCCCCGCTCTGTTCAACCGCGTGCTGGCGCAGCTCGAAGGCCACGACCACTTTCCGCTGGTCAGCGAGGTCGTGCTGCGCGCCCAGGCACAGGCCGAATACTCTTCGGAGAATTACGGTCATTTCGGCCTGAATTTGCGCCGCTATGCGCATTTCACCTCGCCGATCCGCCGCTACGCCGACCTTGTCGTGCACCGTGCGCTGGTTCGCGCGCTCGGCCTCGGCGAAGGCGCGCTGCCCGACACCGAGACGCCGGAAACGTTGAGCGAGGTCGCAGCTCATATCTCAGTGACCGAGCGGCGCGCGATGAAAGCGGAGCGCGAGACCGTCGACCGCCTGATCGCCCATCACCTCGCCGACCGCATCGGTTCGAGCTTCCAGGGCCGCGTCTCCGGCGTCACGCGCGCCGGCCTGTTCGTCAAGCTCGCCGAGACCGGCGCCGACGGCCTGATCCCGATCCGATCCCTCGGCACGGAATATTTCAACTATGACGAGGGCCGCCACGCCCTGGTCGGCACGCGCAGCGGCACCATGCATCAGCTCGGTGATGTCGTCGACGTCCGCCTGATCGAGGCGGCTCCGATCGCAGGCGCATTGCGCTTCGAGCTGCTGTCCTCGTCCGGCGAGACCGCACCGCGGGGCCGCAGGTCCTCCGGTCCGCAACGCCGCCCCTCGTTCAAGGCGCACCCCGGGCGCAGTCCCGACAAGAAGCGCAAGCCGGACAAGCCGAAGAAGCCCGGCAAGGGGAAAACGGCCAAGGGAAAAAGCAAGGGCAAGGGCCAGAAGGGCAAGGCATGGTGACGACGAGCACGGCGCCGAAGATCTGGACCCGCGACACCGGCCTCGTCGAGAAGCGCGACGTCTTTGCTGCGATGAGGCGCGGCTTTCGCGGCCGCTGCCCGCGCTGCGGCGAGGGAAAGCTGTTCCGCGCCTTCCTGAAGACCTCGGATAACTGCTCCGTCTGCGGCCTCGATGTCACGCCGCATCGGGCAGACGATTTGCCAGCCTATCTCGTCATCGTCATTGTCGGGCACATCGTGGTGCCGACTATTCTGTGGATCGAGACCAACTATACGACGCCGGTCTGGATCAGCTTCGCGGCCTATCTGCCCTTCACCTTCGTCGCCTCGCTGGCACTGCTGCAGCCGGTGAAGGGAGCCGTGGTCGGATTGCAATGGGCTCTGCGCATGCACGGGTTTGACGAGAACCCGACGGATGGTATTCCGCCGGTGTAAGCAAAATAAACAAGAATTGGTTTGGGTGAGGACATGACGGATACGTCGCAGGCAGCCGACAAGGCAAAGATCCACGAGGGCAAGGAAGCCGATCATCATCCCTATTTCCGCCCTAGGGATGCCGCGACACTGATCCTGGTCGACCGCAGCGGAGCCATTCCAAAAGTTCTGGTCGGCAAGCGCCACGACAAGGTGGTGTTCATGCCCGGAAAGTTCGTTTTTCCCGGCGGCCGCGTCGACAAGGACGATTATCGCGTACCATGCGCGGCGCCGATCACCGCCGAACTGGAAGCCAATCTCGCCAAGGGCAGCCCGAAGACGCCGGCCTCCCGCGCAAAATCGCTGGCGATCGCCGCGATCCGCGAGGCCTGCGAGGAAACGGGTCTCTGCCTCGGACGCAAGGCCGAGGTGAAGACAAAACTCGAAGGCGCCTGGAAGCCGTTCGCGGATGCGGGCCTGTTGCCGGATCCCTCCAGCCTGTTCCTGATCGCGCGCGCGATCACCCCGCCCGGCCGCGTCAAGCGGTTCGACACGCGCTTCTTCACGGCGGACGCCTCCGCGATCACCCATCGCGTCGACGGCGTGATCCATGCCGATGCAGAGCTTGTCGAGCTGGTCTGGGTCGAGCTCGGCTCGAAGCCGCTCGCCGATCTGCATCCGATGACGCGCAATGTGCTCAACGAGCTCGACGCGCGCCTTGCCACCGGCCCGCTCCGCCACGATGCGCCGGTGCCGTTCTTCCATTTCTACGGCGGCAAGATGCAGAAGGATATTTTGAGCTGATCAGTTCGTGCCGTCCGCGTCGGGCTCGGTGCCGACATAGTCGCGCGCGGGAAGGTTCAGCACTCGCCCGAGCTCGCTGGCGAAGCGACTGGCTCCGTCGCGCTTGGTGAAGCTCATCAGCGTGATCAGCTCGGTCCCTTTGTTGCCGCAGAGATTGACATCGTATGTCGTCAGCTCCGGATCGTCCTCGTCGGTAATGCTGATGAAATGATAATCGGCGAGATCGCGATGCTTGCGAAAATTCAGCGGGCCGAACTGCCTGGTGATGACGATCTGGCGCAGCGTCTCGTTCAGCACGACGAAGGTGCGAAAGGTGAGCAGGATGATTCCGGGGATGCCGACGAGCAGCCCGAGTCCCGTGAACACCAGCACCGGCATGAGATCATCGGCGAGCCGCCCAAAACCGGAGAAATCCTGCCGCAGGCCCAGCGCGACATTCCACAGCAGATAGAAGCTCGCCGCCAGCAGCGGCAATGACAGCAGCCGCCCGACCAAGGGCATGGGCCGGTCGATGCGGACGATGCGCCCGTCCACGGTCATTGCACCTGCCATCGAAGGTCTCCTCGGGAGCGAAAGTCATGGCTTGGTCGGAGTGAGCCGTGGATCGGTTCGATGGGACTCCTCCGTCATTCCGGGCGCGGCCCGGAATGACGCGAATGTGCTCAGGGCGTCGCGAAAAACAAAATAATCTTCCTACCTCCCCCGATGGCGGAGTTCCGCGGCGTGCCTATGTCTTCGGGAACGACACCAAGAACGGACACCGGGCGATGGCACAACGGCAACTCAAGCTTGGCGCGTTCATGCGCCCGATCAGCATCCACACCGGCGCCTGGCGCTATCCCGGGGCCTGGCCGGACGCCAATTTCAACTTCGGCCACATCAAGACGCTGATCCAGAAGCTCGAGGCCGGCAAGTTCGACGCCTTCTTCATGGCCGATCACCTCGCCGTGCTGAACATGCCGGTCAATGCGCTCAAGCGCAGCCACACGGTCACCTCGTTCGAACCCTTCACGCTGTTGTCGGCGCTCTCCGCGGTCACCGAGCGGGTCGGCCTGATCGCGACGGGCTCGACCACGTTCGACGAGCCCTATCACGTCGCACGGCGCTTCGCCTCGCTCGACCATCTCAGCGGCGGCCGTGCGGGCTGGAACATCGTCACCACCTCGAACCCGGATGCGGCGCTGAATTTCGGCCTCGACGACCACATGGAGCACGCCGAGCGCTACAAGCGCGCCCGCGAGTTCTACGACGTCGTCACCGGCCTGTGGGATTCCTTTGCCGACGACGCCTTCGTGCGCGACGTCGAAAGCGGCGTGTTCGTCGATCCCGCCAAGATGCATGTGCTCGACCATCACGGCAAATATCTGAAAGTGCGCGGTCCCCTCAACATCGCCCGCCCGGTCCAGGGCTGGCCGGTGATCGTGCAGGCCGGCGCCTCCGAGGACGGCAGGCAGCTCGCCGCCGAGACCGCGGAAGCCGTCTTCACCGGCGGCGGCAGCCTTGCCGACAGCCAGAAACTCTATGCCGATATCAAGGGCCGCATGGAGAAGGTCGGCCGCGATCCTGAACACCTCAAGATCCTGCCCGGCGCCTTCGTCGTGGTCGGCGACAGCGTCGACGAGGCCAGGGAGAAACGCGCGCTGCTCGACAGCCGCGTGCATTACGACAGCGCCATCGCCTCGCTCTCGGTCATCCTCGGCACGGATGCCTCCGGCTTCGATCCGGATGGGCAATTGCCGGAAATCCCGGAGACCAATGCCAGCAAGAGCGGTCGCCAGCGCATGGTCGACCTCGCGGCCCGCGACAAGCTCACGGTGCGCCAGCTCGCCCAGCGCGTCGGCGGCTATGGCGGGCTATCCTTCGTCGGCACGGCCAAAACCATCGCCGACCAGATGGAGGAATGGCTGGTCGGGCGCGGCTCCGACGGCTTCAACATCATGTTCCCGTTCCTGCCTGCCGGCCTCGACGATTTCGTCGACAAGGTGGTCCCGGAGCTGCAGCGCCGCGGGATTTTCCGGAAAGAGTACGAAGGGCCCACTTTGAGAGAGAATCTGGGCCTGCCTCGGCCCAAAAACCGGTTCTTCGAGGCGTAATCGGCCTGATTTGGGTGCTTTTCGAGCCCTAAAATCTTGACATCAGGCGGTTTCTGGCTAGGTTGCCGGCCAACGCGGGCCATTTGGCCGGCTCCAGATTCCCTTCATTCCTGAGGTTCTGAACATGGCCAAAGCGGTCACCATCAAGGTCAAGCTCGTGTCCTCGGCCGACACTGGCTTCTACTACGTCGCCAAGAAGAATTCGCGCACCATGACCGACAAGCTGGTCAAGAAGAAGTACGACCCCGTGGCGCGCAAGCACGTCGAATTCCGCGAAGCCAAGATCAAGTAAGATCGCGGAACGTAGAAGACTTTTGCGGGGCCCTTTCGGGTCCCGTTTTATTTTGGCCCCTCTCTCGTGTCCGGATACGCAGCAGCGCCCCGTGGACGTGACGCTACGCTGCGAGCTGGGCACGAGGGCTGAGCTCGGCACAGCGAGTCATGGCCAGATTTTTTTCAACCCTCGGTTGCTCGCTCCCGAATGTATGTTACCGTGCACTTGCCGGGCGGAAATTTCCGTCCGGATTTGGAAGGACATGGTCATGAGATTCTCATCAAGCCTTGTCGTGCCTTCAACCATCGCTGTCTTGTCGACCGTCTTGCTGTGCGCGCCGGCAGCGTCGCAAATCCCAACCGGCTCCGCCGCCACGATTCCTCCCGTCACGGTCGACGCGCCGAAACAGGTGGCAAGGCCGCACGTGTCGGAGCGAGGAGCAAACACAATTGCGCCGCGTCGGACTGCCTCAACAGCTCAAACGTCAGTCGCGCGAACGCCTTCGTATGCGCCGGGTTCTGTGATGGGGAGGATTGCCAGCCTGGAGAAAGTCGCCAGCAGCTGCAACGGTGGCTGTGCATCAAGCTTCCCAAGCGGCAAAGATCCCTGGGTTGGATGCAGCGTGTCGGGCGGCAACATAGACTACGGACCTTTCTCGCCGACCTGCCGAGACACCATCACCCACAAATCCTACCTGGACTGCGTCGAAACCAGGACGTTCCTGGGCGACAACCGAAACAAGGCTCACTGGTTGTGCAGCAGTCTGGCCGCCGGCAACAGGTTTAAGGTCGCCGATCTCAAGCGGTCAGGACGCACGCGTTAGTCCATCCCGTCCGCCGGCTTTCTGGCGCAGTTGAACTTAGCTCTCCTGTCGTAAGTTCGCGGACGTCACGCAGCTTGAATGGGCTTTTTCTGGCCCGTCTTGGGCGCTCGCGTGTCCCGGGCGCGCTGCAACGCGCAAGCGTTGCTGCGCAGAACCGGGACCCAGAAAGCCACACAATACAACCAGCGACTGGGCCCCGGCTCTGCAGCGCACCGCTGAAGAAGCGCTGCGCTGCGTCCGGGGCACGAGAGCGCGAGGAGCGTGCTTCTGGAACTGTCGCCTCCGCTATGCGCTCCCGCTTCGGCTGATCACGCGAGACGATCAGGGCGCTGCGACTGCAACCGTTTCTTCGATAATCCTCAGTTGTCCATTTTCGCTGGTCAGTATGGATGAGTAATAACCGTGAAACGGACGGTCTCCTACCTTGGCCTCCCATGTTCCAGCGTTGAGGACAAAGCTCGCTGATCTGAAGGCCATGTTCCCTCCGTTGGGTTCGCTATTGTGAATTGATATCGCTCAGCTCCGTTCGACAACTGAGCGTTGCTGCACCTCAATAAGCGCGGCAAATAAGTCGTCTGCTAAACCTGCACTTCCGCTTTCGTACCCTGGCCATTTCGAACCAGACGCGGCTCCGTTCCCGCCAAAAGCCTTTGGATGTTGGCACGATGGCGGATGATCACGTAGAGGCCGCCTCCGATCACCAGCAACCGATACGGCAATGGGTGCTCGACCGCGCAGACAAGAACGATTGCCGTCAACGCCGCGAGCATCGAGCTCAAGGAAACGATCCTGGTCATAGCCAGCACGAGGCCAAAGACGGCTGCAGCCCCCAATCCGACGGGCCAAGACATCGCCAGCAACACACCGAGCGCCGCGGCAGCCGACTTGCCGCCCGTGAAGTTCAGCCAGATCGATCGGCTATGTCCCAACAGCACAGCAAGTCCAGCCAGACAAACAGCCCATGGCACCCAGACCTGCAGATCAGACGCTGTCGGCGGCGGGGATATTTCCGCGTACAGCCAAGGGCAGAACGAACGCGCGACGATGATGGCACCCACGCCCTTCAGCACATCGCCGACGAGCACGAACAAGGCAGGCCCTTTGCCGAGAGTGCGCAAGACATTCGTTGCCCCGGTGGACTTGGAGCCATGCCTTCGGATGTCGATGCCCCTGAGCAGCTTCCCCGCCAGATAGCCCGTGGGGACCGAGCCAAGGAGATAGGCGATCAACAACCCAACCGCGCCCGCTGTCCAAAAAGCCATGGGTTTTGGATCCAGTTTCCTGAACGCTGTTTTATCCCCGACTTCGTCTGACCGCTATACGTCACAAGTGGCCGATCACGGCCCCGAGGCTGCGACTGCGATCGAAGGTCTCTGCAGGTTGAAACGCGATGATAATGTCCGGCTGCCCCCGCGACGGGAAGGGTTCCTTTTTTCTCGCCGCCGGTGTTTCATCTGCGCGGCGGAGAACGGACATGCAGGGATCGCTGGGGGAAAAGATCGGTGAAGGCGCCTTCTCCGAGGCCTACGCCTGGGCGCCCGGTCAGGTCGTGAAGCTGTTTAAGGCCGGCGTCTCTCATCTGCTCGGCCGACACGAGGTACGCATGATCCGCGCCGTGCACGCCGCCGGCGTCCCCGTGCCGGCGGTGTTGGGAGAGGTGACGCTGGACGGGCGCTTCGGCATCGTGCTGGAGCGCCTCGACGGACCGACCCTGCGGCATCTCTCGCGGACCGGCGCGGTGACGTTCGAACAGGCGGGCGCGATCATCGCGGCTCTGGCCATGTCTCTTCACAAGACGTCGCCACCGCCGGAGCTCCCCTCCATGCGCGCGTATATGGAGAGCGAGTTGCGGCACGACGACGGCAAGGTCCCGAAGCACGTCGCCACTGACATCCTCACCCTGATCGATTGCCTGTCGACCGGCGGCGGGCTTTGCCATTGCGACCTTAGCCCCGGCAACGTGATCATGACTGCGGAAGGCCCCAAGCTCGTCGACTGGACCTTCGCGATGCGCGGGCCCGCCGCCCTCGATCTTGGGTTCTTGCATGTCATCCTGTCCGAGCTCGGCCCGGAAATAGCCGACAATCCGGAGCGGCCGCGCGCGACCAATGCGGCGGCGCAATCCGAATATGCGCGGCTGGCCGGCATGTCTCTGGTAGAGCTAACGGCGGCAATGGAGCCGTATTTGCCTATCGTCCGCACCTTCGTCGTCCTCGGAAACGTGGTGCCTGCGCTGCGGGAGCAACTGATCCAGCGCATCGAAGCGGGGCTGCGCGCGAAAGACTGAACCGTCCGCAACCTCGATTCCTGTTCGCCGTCTCAAGGCGCTCTCGATCACCGAGCAAATCTCGGCAGCCAGTGGAGCCGTTTGGCACAATCGGGTTGTATCGGGAGGCGGCCCTCGCGCTTGGTACAGCCAAAATCGGCATTCTTGGTCCTGTTTTATAGCCGGGCGCAACGCATCTATTCGCTGACGACCGGCGACCGGAGCGATCCCGATCCATCAGGATGAGTGGGAGCCCCGGTCAATGCGGAGAGCGGAGATTGCGGACACGAAGACACGAGTTCCACACAGCCTGACATTCTGTGGATGCCGGTGGGTCCACGCTCTTTGCATTATTCGACCAAGAGACAAATGACCGAGGAGATAATTCCCATGAAGGCGATCGTTGTAACGGACCAGGCCGCAGGAAGGGCCGGGATGAAGCTCATGGACCGGCCCGAGCCGCAGGCAGCGATAAACGACGTCGTCGTTCAGGTTCATGCGTCGGGATTTGTACCGACTGAGCTGGCGTGGCCCTCGACCTGGACCGATCGCCTCGAACGTGACCGAACACCGTCGATCCCTGGGCACGAGCTGGCCGGAGTGGTCTCCGCCCTCGGATATGGCACAACGGGACTATCAGTCGGACAGCGGGTGTTCGGCCTCGCGGACTGGTATCGCGACGGCACGCTGGCCGAGTATGTGGCGATCGAGGCACGCAACCTTGCACCGCTGCCGGGCGACGTCGACTTTACGGTAGGTGCGAGTCTGCCGATCTCGGGCCTGACGGCGTGGCAAGGGCTGTTCCAACACGGCCGCCTTCAGGCGGGGCAAAGCGTCCTCGCACACGGCGCGGCCGGCGCAGTCGGATCGATGGTGACGCAACTCGCACGAGAGGCCGGCGCCTACGTCATCGGCTCTGGACGCGCCGCCGACCGTCAGACGGTGCTCGACTTCGGCGCGAAGGAGTTCGTCGACCTCGACAACGATACCCTGAAGGACGTGGGCAAAGTCGATCTGGTGTTCGATGTCATCGGCGGTGACATCCAGAAGCGATCCGCAGCACTGATCCGAGCCGGAGGAACATTGGTGACGATCGTGGGGCCGGCCGAGACGCGGCCCTCCGAGGGTCTGGCGGTCGACTTCGTCGTCGAGTCCGATCGAGCCCAACTGAGTGAGATCGTACGGCGGGTGCGGGACGGACGACTGCGGACGAATATCGGCAACGTCTCGACCCTCGATGATGCCGTCGCCGCGTTAAATCCGACCAAGCGACGCAAGGGGAATACGATTATCCACATTCGTCCCTGAGAGACGCACGCCCATTGATGCGCGCGACCGGCCGGCGATCACCAGCAGCTCCGATGCCCGCTGGATTATCCGCCGCGATGGAGACGAAGCATGCGCTTCCGCCCTGCCTAGGGCGTGTACTCATTAAGCGGCCGCCCGCCAGATGTCCGGTTTACCGCCAACATCGGCCGCAGACCTGAAGGCCTTCGAGGTCGCAGATGGGCCAATGGGAGACGTCACCGACGCCCAAACTTGACTGACGCAACACCGCGGCTAGCGAAGCGGGCGGGACCGGCTGAACAAGAAACCGCTGGGAGTGAACTTTCGGGCTACTGCGAGCGCGCTGGCCTCGCACGTTTCGAGCGCGATCTTCTGGGCCAGCATGACGTCGCCAATCGGAAGATCGCCAACGGGCAGGAAGCACAAGCCGATCTTTGGGCGACCGTTTTCGCCGATCTCGCAGACATTCGCAGCCGCTCCCGCATAGATCCTATAGCGGTTGCCCGTATCGCCGCCGACCACATCGAAATAGCCTGTTTGCGTGAATTGCCGCCGCTGGAGGGGCGAGAGGCAATGCCGCAGCAGCAGCAGCGCGCGTCCTTCGGGAGTGCTCTCGGCGCCGTGTCTAATGAACAGCGCCTTTGCAGCCCTCATCCGTGAGCGTTCACCCGGCCGGGACGGCCTGAACAGCCACACGGCTCAGCGATTCAGCCGCCGACCAGCCTGGGGAAGAAGAGAGTTTCTTCCGCAGTGGGGTCGAACGATCGGATCTGCGACACCTGATTTGAACCGGTCCGGACCGCGGCGGTGAAGCCGACGTTCCTCAGCTCGCGGAATCGCTGCTCCGCCTTGGCTACTTCTCGTGCATCGTTGGCGTCGAAAAAGTGACGGCTGTCGCCGGTACTGTCCATCACGACTTGGATCGGCATGCGGATCCCTCCTTGTTGCTTCATGACTGAATGTTGTCGAAGCTCCGAAACCGGCGCCGGAAGGCGCAACAAAATGGGCCCCAGCTCCCGGGGGGCAATGGGGGAAGAGCTGGGGCCCGACTGAATCACCCACTTGGGGATGGGCATTGGGAAAACTTGGTAACTGACGAGTCGTTCCAAACTGCCGTTCCGCCTACAAATGTTCAGCGGCCTCTGTCGTCCTTGCCGTTGGGACTACCATCGCCGCCGCCGTTACCCCAGCCATTGTTGCCGTGGTGATGGACCGCGCTCGCACCCGATTTAGCAATTGCATCGGACGTGAGGGAGGTGGAGAGCAGCAGCGTTAAGGCTGGAGGTGTCACCACCGCGAACTTTCCGCAGGTCTTCAGAAATTCGCGGCGGTCATCGTCTTCGTCGGGCATGGGTCTCTCCGGAGCTGGCACAGAGATTAAATACCTTAAATATTATTAAATCAATTGAACCATGTTAATAAGTTCGGTCACGAAGTGCGACAATAAGTTGGCAATGTTGAGCAGCCTGTGTCGGAGATTTAGTTCGCACTCAGCGACGAGTGCGCGATGTTCCGTGGCTAACTGACGACTTTGAGCGATGGTTTCGTTGGCTCGCTCGAGCCGGCGGCGTGTCTCGGCGCTGAATTCTTCGGCCATTTTGCGCTCCTAACATGCAGGCGGGAGCGCGGAATTGTCTCTCAGCCACCGGCGCCTAC